>DASYGM010000099.1:0-10134 GCA_035999715.1 Micrococcaceae bacterium
GCCGACGCCATCTACCGCGACTATGCACGGATCGGGGCCGTCCTGCAGGTCCCGGCCGGACTGTGGCCGGTCGACCGGGCCGCCTTCGACGCCTACTGGTCGGCGGGGCTGGGGACCCTGGGAACGGACGAGGCCACCATCCGGGTGGCACGCGAACTGCTGCATCCGCGCACCGTGCCCTGGTGGGCGCGCGCCTGCATGCCGCTGATCCGCCTGGTTACTACCGGACTGCTGCCGGCAGCGCTCCGCGGGAGTTTCGGCCTGCCCTGGGACCGGCGGCGGCAGCGGGTGTTCAACATCGTGATGCGCCTGCTGGCCTTTAGCTATCCGCCGTTGCCACGGCGGCTCCGGCATGCCGTGAAGATCCGCTACCTGCGGAAGCTGGATGCAGCCAGCTGAGCCGGGTCAGGTCCCTGCACGTAGTCCGGGCGGTCCTGTTGGGCCCCCGGCGGATGCAATCTGCTCCCTGACTACCGGCTCTCGGTGAGCAGAACCATGTCCTGCCCACTGACCGCCCCGTTTCGCTGCGCAGAACGGTACCCTCCACCCGTTCACGCCCAGACATGGGTCTTCGGATCAGGCCAGTCCGGTGGAAATCTGCAGTCCCAGGCTGGTCAGGGTGACCGTAACCCACAGCGCTGCCCCGAGCAGCAGCGGCCTGACTCCGGCGCGGCGGAAACCTGCCAGGTTGGTGGACAGGCCGATGGCGGACAGGGCTACGGTGATCAGGAAAACGGACACGGAGCGCAGGCCCGCGTGTATACCGGATGGGATCAGGCCAATGGTGTTGGCGGCCGCCACGATCAGGAACCCGGTCAGGAACCAGGGGACCAGTGCCAGGATCCTCACCCGGGGATGCGGTGTTTCTGCAAGCTTGGCCCCCCTCCGGCCCCAGGTGGTACGACACTGTCCTGCAGCCTTGGCCCGACGCCGTCCCCACGCCGCCAGAACCAGGCAGATGGGGATGATCATCGCCGTCATGTTCTCCATATTTCCCGGAAGGGGAACGGCCCAGTAGAAGGCATACACTTGTTGGGTTACAAGTCGTGCTTGTGGCATGGAAGGGACTGGTGCTACGGCCGAGGGCTGCCGGCACAGGACGCCGCCACCGGATACGTCACCACATAAGGGGGAGCCGAAACATGCTCAGTTCCACGATGCCGGACCTGGCAGCGCTGCAGATGCTGGCCGCCGTGCAGGACAGGGGGAGTCTCTCCGCCGCCGCCCACCAGTTGGGCCTGTCCCAGCAGGCTGTCTCCTCACGGATGAGGTCGCTGGAAGCCAGGGTCGGTTCGGTCCTGCTGGCGCGGACGGCGCGCGGTTCCACGCTGACTTCCGCCGGAGAGCTGGTGGCCGGTTGGGCGGCAGAAGTGCTGGCGGCCGCCGAGCGGCTCGACGCGGGGATTGCGTCCCTGCGCTCGGACAGCCTGCGCCAACTCCGCGTCGCCGCCAGCCAGACCATTGCCGAGTACCTGCTGCCGCAATGGCTGGTGGCCCTCCGTCGCCAGCAGGAATCCTTCTCAATGCCGCCGGCCGTGGTCGAATTGACGGTCGGTAACAGTGCATCGGCTGTGGAATTGGTCCGTTCGGGCAGTGCGGACGTCGGGTTCATCGAAAGCCCCAGCGTTCCAGCGGACCTGGCTACCCGGACCGTGCGCTACGACCAGTTGGTCCTGGTCACAGCCCCCGATCATCCCTGGGCCAGCCGACGAACGCCCGTTGACGCCCAGGAATTGGCCCGCACTCCGCTGGTGACCCGTGAACCCGGCAGCGGTACCCGCGAAGCACTGGAACAGCTTCTGGCCAGGGAAACCGGAGGCCCAAGCGCCCCGCCCGCGGTTGAGCTGCCCACCACGGCCGCCGTCCGGTCGGCGATCGCTGCCGGCACCGCCCCCGGAGTGCTCGGTGAGCTTGCCGTCCGCGACGACCTGGTTCTGCACCGGCTTGTCTCGGTGGCGGTTACCGGGGTCGCACTGCGGCGGCCGCTGACCGCTGTTTGGGCCGCGGGCAAGACAGCGCCGCAGGGACCGGCCCGCGACCTCGTCGCCATTGCTGCAGTCCAGGTCCCGTGAGGCAGGCTTAGCTCACGGGCGGGTGCGGAGAGGTTCCGGAGCCGCCCTTTCCTGTCGGTGCCTCAAAGAGCTCGCCAGGCCAGGTATCCGACTCGGACAAGGTGAGCACGGTGTCGCCGGCCCGCAGTTCGGTGCTGCCGCGGACCTGGACCAGATGGCCGTCACGTCGGATCATGCTGATCCACCCCGCCTCTCCCAGCGCAAGATCCGCGATGGTGCATCCGTCGGCTGGTGATCCGGCACCCACAACGTGGCGGTGCATCCCCTTCGGTTCCTGCCGGAAGCGCAGGTCCAGCGACCACGGGGTCTGTTCGACCCGGCGCATCGGCACCTTGAACAGCGTGGCAAAAAGCGGGACGAGTCCGCCCTGGACCACCACGGAGACCAGGACGACGATGAAGATGATGGAGTAAACCTGCGTGGCCCTGGGGGCGCCGGAGCTGAGGATAAACATGCCCAGCAGGATGGGGACGGCTCCCTTCAGCCCTGCCCACAGAATGAAGGCCCGCTCGCCGGGGTTGAGCCTAATGGTCCAGAGCAGCAGGCCCACCAGGACGGGGCGGACCACCAGGATCAGCAGGCCGGCCAGCGCCAGCCCGACCCACAATTCACCGGAGGCCAGCACATCGCGAAGGGAAATACTCAGGCCCAGGACGGCGAACACGACGATTTCACAGATGCTGGCAATGCCGGCCGTGAACCGTTCAATCTCCCGCTTGTACGGCGCTCGGGCATCCCCGACGACGATGCCGGCCAGGAAGACGGCCAGGAAGCCGGAACCTTGGAGCAGCGAGGCCGCCGCATAGATGAAAGCGGCGCAGGCGATGGTGCGGACCGAATGCAGCGACTCATCCGGCAGACCCACCCGCCGCATCAGTTTCACCAGGCCGTAGCCGCCGAGCACACCCACAACCGCGCCGACCACCATCTGCAGCACAAACTCGCCCACTCCTCCCGCCACGGCCGCAAAACCCCCACCGGATGCGCCCAGCAGGCTCACCATGAGGGCGATGCCGACGGGATCATTCGCCCCCGACTCGCCCTCCAGGATGACCCCGGTGCGCCCTGAGACCTCCCGTCCGCCCAGCACCGAGAACACGACGGCGGGATCGGTGGGGGACAAGGCGGCACCGATCAGCAGGGCAGTCCGCCAGTCAAAGCCAAAGAGCGCATGGGCCAGGACGGCAAGCGCGGCGGCGGTGACGGCCGTTCCTGCGATCCCGATCCAGCTGATAGCGCCCGCCGCCGACCGGAACCTGCGCCAGCCGATGTGCATGCCGCCGTCGAACAGGATGAAGACCAGCGCAACCGTGACAACCCGCTCATCCACCACCAGTGGGACGGTGCCCAGGACCGGAAAAATATCCGAGGCGACGGCCGCCGCGACCAGGAACAGCGCCGCGGCTGGAACGCGCGTGCGCTCGCTCAGCCTTTTGGACAGCACGGCCACCATCAGCGCTGCGGCAACCAGCAGGATGACGATGCTGAAGGACTCGACGTCGGTCACGTTCAGTGCGACGGCGGCCAGATGGCATGGCCTCGGAAGGGCGTGGGTGGGGGCGGAGGTGGCAGTGGCCGCGCCGGCCGCGGTGGCGGCGGGACGTGTTTGAGCAGATGCGGTGGTGGCGGCGGAGGCGGCGGAGGCGGTGCGGCCGACATCGTCGTGCCCTGCTGAGGAGAGGACGCGTCACCCCGCGTCATCGTCACGGCCATGCCAAAGTACCCGTACAGCTCCTCTTCCTGCTCAGCGGTGATTGTGCCGCGCTCACTATCGAGGCGGGGGCCTTTGGTGACCCTGTCCTTGCTGAAGCGGACCTTGATGCCGGAGGGGAGGATGCTGGCGCCGGCCAGGGGGACGAAGGACTCGGACATGCCGAACAGGCCGGTTCGGACGGTGACGAACGCGGGTTCGCCGGAATCTGCGCTGAGGAATATCTGCTCCACCGAGCCGATCCTGGCGCCCCCGACAGCCAATACGATGCCGCCATTGAGGACAATGTCGTCCAGGTCCGCAAGGCTGATCATGGCTCCCCTTCAGCTAGGACGCGCCGGCGCGGCCCGTCCTAGTATTCTGCGCCTCGCGGGCGGGAGAGGGAAGATCAGGGGTGTAACCAGGCCAGCACCAGGACGGACCCCAGTACCGTCAGCGGAGCCACCACCAGCCCGAACAGGGCATACCCCCACCAGCTGATCAGAACGTTCATCCGCTTCAGCCGCTCGTGCCAGAGCAGCGTTGCCAGGGAGGCCCACGGCGTCATCAGCGGGCCGGCGTTGACGCCAACCAGTAACGCCGCCAGCCGCACCGGAGAGGCCGCCAACGGCTCGGCGAGCAGGTAGGCGGGGAGATTGTTGAGCACATTCGCCCCCGCGGCGCCCACCGCTGCAAGGCGTATCAGGTCCAGCGGGCCCTGCCCGGTCCCGGCCAGCGTGCCCAGCAGCACGGAGGCTCCCAGCCGCCGCAGCGTTTCCATGACCAGGAAGAGGCCGGCGGCAAAGAGCAGCGTGGACCATGGGATCAGTAGCGGAGTCAGGGCCCGGCGTTCGCGGATCAGGAAGGCGCCTGCCAGTACGACGGCGGCGATGGACGCCGGGATCCAGACGGTCAGCCCGGAAACGAGGGCCGGCAGGAGCAGGGCCAGGACGGCGGCGCTGATGCCGAGCAGGAGCCTGTCCTGTTCGGGTGAGGTCGTGGTGGGCGAGCTGCCCAGCGCAGCGACCGGCGTGCTGGGCCGGATCCGGGATACCGGAACTCGGGAGTATCGCTTGCCCAGCGAACGCCGGAAGACAAGGCCAATGAAGGCCAGCGGTATCACCGCCGCCACCACGGCCGGAGCGGCCATCAGCGCGGCGAAACGGCCGGGACTGGAACCGCCCACGGTGTGCTGGGCCAGCAGGTTGGTCAGGTTGGAGACCGGCAGCAGCAGGCTGGCCGTGTTCGCCAGCCAGACCGTGGTCAGCGCAAACGGAAGCGCCGGCAGGCCCGCCTGCCGCGCCACCGTGACCACCACGGGAGTGAGCAGCACCGCCGTCGTATCCAGGGACAGGAAGATGGTGGCGGCCACGGCGAAGGCGGCGACCAGCAGCCACAAAACCACGCTGCGTCCCCGGCCCCAGTGCCGGAAGCGCCGGGCGATCCAGTTGAACAGGCCGGCGGAGCTAACCAGCTCGGTCACCACGGTGATGGCCGCGACAAACAGCAGCACCGGCACCACGCGCTCGGCGAGCGCGCCGACATCGGACAGCGGCAGCAGACCGGTGAGGACCGAGGCCGCCCCGGCAGCAAGGAAGATAGTCCCGATGACGGCCAGACGCATGGGGGGAGCGTACACCTCCCCGCTCTGTTCAGGCCGGGGCCGCGTCTTCCGTATTCAAAGCCGCGGGGCAGGCTCAGCAGTTCGGGGAGTCGTATTCGTAGGCGCCTGAGTCGGAGAGGCTGGCTCCCGTGCAGTCTCCGTTCTGCGGCACGGGTACGCCGTCCAGGTCGGCGGTGAAGGGGCTGACCCCGGCCCTGTCAACGGCGGGGCTGGTTCCGGTCAGGCGTAAGTTGGTCGGGGCGCGAACCAGCCCGGCGGCAGCCGAGGTCGAGGTGCTGTTCAACGTCGTGTTCACCGGTCCGTTCATGACGTTGTACCGTTCCGTCCAGCCCGAGCCGTCGATCCACAGCGCGTTGCGGACCGCCACCAGGACGTTGCCGCTGATAACTGTCGAGGCGGGGCAGGACGCGTGGCAGACGATCGCCTGCGAGCTCGGGCCATTGAGCCAGATCGTGTTGTGCTGGAAGGTGGTGTTGTTGTTGGGGCCAAGACCGGTGGACGCCCCACGCAGGATCAGGCCCTTTGACTGCGAACAATTGGCCCCGCAGTCGGACCTGGCCATGTTGTAGCTGTACGTGTTGCCGTCTGCAGTGCCGCTGCCGGAACGTCCGATCTCAGAAAAGTCATTGTTCTGTAGGGAGATATTGTCGTGGATCTTGTTGCGGTTTCCGTTGTAGATCTCCACGGCGCTGCCGTCGCGGCCGAAGTCGTAAGAGAACGCGTTGGAGCCGCTGACGGTGTTGCCGGAAACATCATTGTCATTGCCGTTGAGCAGGATTCCGAAGGCGCCGGAGTCATCGCCGCAATTGACCGCCTGCGGCGTTCCGCAGTTGGTGCCGGGGGTGTTGATATTCATGATGTTGTTATCCGTCAGCACATTGTTGGTATAGCTGCCGAAGCTTGACCCCGTACTAGATTTCATTCCCACCGAATTGTTGGAGGCGCTGGAGTTCCGGACGGATACATAGGCGCCGTAGATACTGAAACCGGCATACCCGCAGGCGGACCCCCGCAGGCCGTCAAGAGTGACGTAGCTGCCGTTGACGCGGAAGCAGTTGCCGGAGGTCCCTCCTGTCACAGCCGGTGCACTTCCGGTCCCGTAACCGTTCACCGTGATGGGGGAGCCGGATGTTCCGCTCGGGTTCAGCACCAGACCGCCCGTCCAGGTGTCGCCGCGGCGGAAACTGATGGTGTCGCCGGGGCTGAACGGTGACCTGTTCACCTTGGCAAGCGTCTTCCAGGGGGCGGCGGCAGAGGTTCCGGTATTGGTGTCGCTGCCGGCGGCGCTGACGTAGTAGCTGGTTCCCGCAGCATACGCGGGCGGGGCTGCCAGGCTCAGCAGAACGCCGGCACCCATCATGGTGGCCAGCATCAGTCCCTCAGTCTTTTTGAAGTTCATGGTTTCATCGCCTCGTGGTCACGATGGCCCGCGGTCGGGTCGGATCCGGCACATGCTACGCCGGTTCTCTGGAGTACCCATGGGTAGTTTTTGACCGGTCCCGCGGGCGGAAACGGGGCCGTTCCCAGACTGTTGGGACCACCTTTCCCGGCGTATTCTGGCGGTATGACTTGCGCAAGTGCGGGCGCGCTGTGATGAGTAAAGCGGACATGGGCAATACAGCCATGGGCAAATCAGCTATGGCCCGGCCGCCCGTGACCAGACCGTGGATGCGGTGGTTACCGGCCGCAGTCGTTCCGGCCGTCATTGCCGGCGGCGCACTGGTCACCGCCTTCCAAGCCGGGGCCGCCGTCGAGCTTCCCGCAAAGACACCGGAACAGGTACTGGCCATGGTGGCCTCCCATCAGGTCCATGACCTCTCCGGGACACTGGAACAGACCTCCGACCTGGGCCTGCCGCAACTGCCCGGCAACGGCCCGTCGTCGGACTCGTCCACGGCAGGCGCCCTTGAGCTGCTGAGCGCTCCGCACACCGCGCGGATCTACCTGGACGGTCCCAGCAACGTCCGCATCCAGGTGATGGATACTCTGGCCGAGCGCGACCTGGTCCGCCACGGCAATGATCTGTGGCTGTACAGTTCCAAGGACAACACGGCCACGCACGTGGCGCTCCCGGATCGGGCGGCTGCCGGGGGCATCAAGGCTCCGGGAACCCCGGGCACCATGCCCCCAGGAAATATGCAGACCCCGGAGGAATTGGCCCAGCACCTGCTGAAAGCGGTGGGGCCCAGTACCGACGTCACGGTGGGCCGCGACGCGCAGGTGGCCGGGCGCAACGCCTATGATCTGGTGCTCACCCCGCGGACGTCGGACACCCTGATCGGCTCCGTTTCGGTGGCTGTGGACTCCGCGACGGGGTTGCCGCTCAGCGTCCAGGTGCAGGCCCGCGGCCAGGACAAGCCTGCCTTCAGGCTCGCCTTTACGGCGCTGAGCCTGGAAAGCCCGCAGGCCAGCCTGTTCAACTTCGCACCGCCTCCCGGAGCCACCGTCAAGCAGCAGTCGTTGCCCGCCAGGGATCCGGCAACCGGGGCACAGCACCAACTGCCGGCAAAGCCGGGAACACCGGGCACTGACGGTTCCAAGGCGGCAAAGCCTAAGGTCTCCGGCACCGGCTGGGACGCCGTGGTGGAACTGCCGTCGTCGTCACTGCCACCGGCCCTGTTGTCTTCCCCGCTGCTGGCCCAGACGATGCGCAGCGTGGACGGCGGCAGGCTTCTCTCCACCGCACTGGTGAACGTACTGCTTACCAACGACGGGCGGGTTTTCGCCGGGTCGGTACCGCTGGAACGGCTGCAGACCGCAGCCGCCGGAGGGTGAGGGCCGGTACCCCGTCCGCCGAGCTGGCGATCGAAACCCGGGGGCTGACCAAAAGGTTCGGCCATCAGCGGGCCGTCAACGGTATTGATCTGGCCGTCCAACGGGGCGCCGTCTTTGGCTTCCTGGGCCCCAACGGGTCTGGGAAGACCACCACCATCCGGATGCTGCTGGGCTTGGTTGGGGCCACCAACGGACAGATTTCCGTACTGGGCCTGGACATGCCCGGCAACCTGCGCCGGGTGCTGCCTCAGGTCGGCGCCCTGGTTGAGGGCCCGGCGTTCTATCCGTTCCTCTCCGGAGCGGCCAATCTGGCCAGGCTGGATGCCGCGGACCAGGACGCCTCCGCTGCTACCCGCCGCGAGCGGGTGGGCCTGGCGCTGGAGCGGGTTGGCCTGACCCATGCTGCAGGCAAGAAGGTGAAGGCCTATTCATTGGGCATGAAGCAGCGCCTGGGCATCGCGAACGCCTTGCTGTCCCCGCGCGAGCTGCTGGTGCTGGACGAGCCGACCAACGGGCTGGACCCGCAGGGCACCCGTGAGGTGCGGACCCTGGTGCGCTCGCTGGCGGCCGGTGGAACCACGGTCTTTGTCTCCAGCCACCTGTTGGCGGAGGTGGAGCAGATGTGCACGCACGCGGCGGTGCTGAGTGCCGGCGCTTTGGTGGCGCAGGGCTCGCTGGACGAGCTGCGCCGCGTGGGCCGGGCCCATGTACGCCTCAGTACGCCGGATCCCGGCCTGGCGCGGGAGATCCTGGCACGGCTGGGCCTGGAGGCTGGCTCGCTGGAGGCTGGCTCGCGCGACGACGGTGCGGCGGAGCCGGCTTCCGGGGCGCAGGGCACGGCGCACGACGACGGCGCCGGTTCGGTCCGGGCAGCGTTGCCGGATGGGGCGGTGGCACCGGAGGAGATTGTGGCCGCTCTGGTGGCCGGCGGAGTCCGGGTCCGCGGCTTCGCCGTCGAGGGCTCCACGCTGGAGGAGCGCTACGTGGCCCTGACAGGGGAGGGGTTCGATGTTGCCCAGTGAGCAGGTATCAGCCTCGCCCTCGGGCCCGGCTCCGGTTTCTCAACGGCATCAGGGCAGCGTTGCGGCGGGCCGGCGGGGCGGCATCGGCCTGTTCGGTTCCGAGCTGGGCGTGCTGTTCCGGCGGCGCCGGACCTGGGCCATGCTGTTGGCCCTGGCCGCGGTCCCGGTGCTCATCGCCGTCGCGGTCCGTCTCTCGTCGTCGCGCCCTGCCCCCGGACGCGGCCCGGCGTTCCTGGACCAGATCACCCAGAACGGTCTGTTCGTCGGCGTCACCGGCCTGGTAGTTTGCATTCCGCTGTTCCTTCCGCTGACCATCGGCGTCGTTGCCGGCGACACCATCGCCGGCGAGGCTGGCCAGGGAACGCTGCGTTACCTGCTGGTGGCCCCGGCCGGACGGGTCCGGCTGCTGGTGGTCAAATACCTCGCGGCGGCCGTTTTCTGCCTCGCCGCCACCGTGATCGTGGTGCTGGCCGGTTCGGTGATCGGCGCCATCCTGTTCCCCGTTGGCCCGGTGACGCTGCTTTCCGGCGACACCATCGGCGCCGGCGAATCCTTGCTCCGGTCGCTGTTGGTGGCCGGCTACATCACCGTTTCTTTGCTGGGGCTCAGCGCGATCGGGCTGTTCATCTCCACGCTGACGGATGTTCCGGTCGGTGCTATGGCCGCCACCATTGTGCTCTCAGTCGTCTCGCAGGTGCTGGATGCGCTGCCGCAGCTGGACTGGCTGCATCCGTGGCTGTTCAGCCATTACTGGCTCAATTTTGCCGACCTGCTGCGCCAGCCCGTCGCGTGGGGTTCCTTCGGGGACAACGCGGTGCTGCAGGCCGGCTACATCGCCGTCTTCGGGACCCTGGCCTATGGGCGCTTTATCGGCAAGGACATTCTCTCCTGATCCCGGGGCTTGCCTGGCGCGTCATTGAAATCATCGTGGTGGCTGGGTGGACGCCTCCT
>DASYGM010000104.1:0-13528 GCA_035999715.1 Micrococcaceae bacterium
GGGGGACGCGGGGCTGCTCGCCGGGATCAGTCCGTGAGCAGCGGCGAGCCGAGGCCGAATCTGCGCACCTGTGCGTCGTCCCACAGCTGGGCCGGAACTGCCCCTGCCAGCAGCCGGCGCGGCAGCGAGGGATCTTCTGCGAGAGGTGCGTCGCTGCCGGCGATGATGATGTTGCCGTAGCGTCGGCCCTTGAGCATCGGCGGGTCCGCGATGATTGCGGTGTGCGCAAAGCCGGCGCTTATGGTCGCCGCCTCCCGGCGCGCCGTAGCCAGGGCCGGAGCGTCGCCGCAGTTGACCAGGTAGACCCCGCCGGGGGCCAGGATCCGACGCGCCTGGGCGGTGAACTCCACCGTGGTCAAGGGCTTGGGCGTCAGTGGCCCGGCGAAGACGTCGCGGATGATCAGGTCCCGGCTGGCCTCGGCCAGCGATTCGGTCACCTGCCGGGCCTCCCCCACCCGGATCTTCAGCAGCGGGGCGCGCGGCAGGCTGAACCACGCCCGTACGAATTCGGCCAGCCTGGCATCAATTTCGACGACGACGTTGCGGGAGTCGGGGTAGGCGGCCACCAGGTACCGTGCAAGGGAGCAGGCCGCGCCGCCCAGGTGCAGGACCCTGAGTCTGGCCGAGCGGGACCATTGGCTCTCCACCAGCGCCACGATCCAGCGCATGTATTCAAACTCCAGCCGTAGCGGATCCGCCAGGTCCACGTGCGAGCTCTGCACCCCGTTGAGTTTGAGCAGCCAGCCGCTGGGGTTGTCTCCGTCCGGGACCAGCTCGGCGACGCCTGTGTCGATCCGGTAGGTGCCCGCCGCCGGGCCGTCTCCGCGTGCCTCCTCATCCGGCTCCGCGGGCCGGTTCCGCCGCTGCCGCCCCATCAGCGTCCGCCGCCGGCCACTGGCGCCGAGTCCGCTGCACGAGGGTTGAGTGCACACTTGGCGCCCATCTTTTCGAAAACATGGGCGCCAAGTGTGCTTTCAACGGGGAATCGGGACCGGATCAACGCCTCACCATCCGGATCTCCGGCAGGTTTCCGCACCTGTCGGAGAGCAGCTCGCGCTTCCCGTCCGGCGCAAAACCATTGCGGGTGTAGAAAGTGCGGCGCTGCGTAAAGAATTCCTGCGGGACCAGTCCGCCGTAGGTCTCCTCATGCGCAGCCATGTGCTGCCGGACCATCTCCGCCACGTCCCCAACGGTCGCCTGGCGCAAGGAGAAAACGGTCATTGGGCCAGAATACCCGCACGCAGGCGCCCGCCCCGGCCCGGAACTGTTCAGCGGACCAGGGCGACGGCGAATCCGTCCCAGCCCTTTGAACCGACGGTCTGGATGGCCGTCGCCTCCAGAGACGGATTGGAGCCGATGAACTCCAACGAAGCCCTGATGGCAGCCGCATCGGATTCGGCATCCGGGTCCAAAATGGTCCCGTCCCAGATCACGTTGTCCAGCACAATGACGCTGCCGGGCCGGGTGAGGCGCAGCGCCCACTCCAGGTAATTGATGTTGTTGCCCTTGTCCGCGTCGATGAAGACAAAGTCGAATGCCTCCTGGTCCGCCAGTTTGGGCAGCGTTTCCAGGGCCGGGCCGACGCGGATGTCCACCTTGGGACCGATTCCGGCCCGGTCAACATTCCGGCGTGCGACGGCGGCATGCTCAGGGGAGTATTCGCAGCTGACCAGCCGGCCGTCGTCGGGGATTCCGCGGGCCAGCCAGATGGTGCTGAAACCGGCCAACGTGCCAATTTCCAGCACCCGCCGCGCACCGCTCATCCTGGCCAGCAGCATCAGCAGTTTGCCCGCCGTCGGCGCCACCTCGATCGGCGGCAGCCCCGCCTCCCGGCCGGCCGCGACGGCCTGCGCCAGGGCGTCGTCGCCCCTGACCAGCGTGCGGGAAAGGAAGGATTCGACGTCGAGCCAGCCATTCTCCGTGGGGTGATCAACCATGGCCACAGCCTAACCCCATGGCATTGAGGCGGACCAGAGCAGCGGGCGGACGGATCAGGTGCGGTCCAGCGCCTGTTCCAGCCGCTCCACCTTGCCGGTGAGCTCCCCCGAATGCCCCGGCCGGATATCCGCCTTGAGCACCAGCGAAACCCGGCTGCCGAACCGGCCCACGGCCTCGGTGGCGCGCCTGATCACGTCCATCACCTCGTCCCACTCACCTTCAATCGTGGTGAACATCGAATCGGTGTGGTTCGGCAGGCCGGAATCCCGGACGACTTTAACGGCGGCGGCGACGGCGTTGTGCACGGACGCATCGTCGCTTCCGGCGGGGCCGGGGGCGTCGGTTGGGGCGGATCCCGAGGGGGCAACAGAGAAAGCAACAAGCATGGCTCCAGTCTCGCATGTGCCGCCGGAAGTTGGCGGCCCGGTGCCACGACGCGAACCTTACTTGGAAGGCGCAGGGAGCCGCCGGAAGGGCGCCAGCCATAAGTGCCGAAACTGGTCTCTCGGATACGGTTCCCAAGCACCGGCGCGGCGGTACGCTTAGGGCATGCCGGGGATTGGGGCCAGCAGACCGCTTCGGGCGGATGCAGTACGTAATATGGACCGGATCATCGCGGCTGCCCGCGACTGCTTCCGCAGCAACGGCCCGGATGTTTCCCTGCACGTCATAGCCCGCAGCGCCGGCGTCGGTCCGGCCACGCTGTTCCGGAATTTCGCGGACAAGGAAGAACTGGTGCTGGCGTGCCTGGCCCAGCAGCTGCGGCTGCGCGTGAACCCCGTGGCCGTGGAGGCGCTCCAGGATCAGGATGCCGCGAAGGGATTCCTGGCCGTCGCCGAGGCCCTGCTGCAGGTGGCCAGCGACGAGTTGAACCTGCTCTCCGCGGTCGCCGGACGGCGCCGGCTGCTGGCCGGCATCACCATGCCGCTGCTCGAATCGCTGGGCACGCTGCTGCTCCGGGCGCAGGAGCAGGGCACCATCCGCCCCGATGTGGTGCCCGACGACGTCATCCCCTTGCTCTCGATGGCCATCGGTGCGCTGGAGACAAATGTCCTGGGCTCGGATGCCTGGCGCCGTTACGCCTCGCTCCTGGCGGATGGCTTCCTCATGCCGGCCAACACGCGGCCGCTGCCGCCCCTGGTGCCGATTCCCGGCATCGACGTTCTGCTCGCCAAGCCCTGAGCTCCAGGCCCAAGCGCCCCGGCGCGCAGCCGGGCAGCCACCGGGCGCCGGACCCGTTGCTATGGCTGCTGCTACGGCCCGCTGCTACGGCCAGCCCAGTATCCGCAGTCCGGCCGCGGCCGCTGCGCCGACTATCACCACGAGCAGGAACGGTGCGCGCAACAGAAGGGCTGCGGCCGCCGCTGCCAGCGCACCCACCCGGGCGTCAAGGACCAGATGCTGGCCGCTGGCTGCCGTGTTCACCACGGTGAGGGCAGCGAGCAGGCCGATGGTCAGGGTACCGGCGACCCTGGACATCCTCGGGTTGGCCATCCATTGGGCCGGGACCAGGTAGCCCAGGAGTTTGGTGCCGTAGGCAAGGCCCGCCGCCAGCAGTATCCAGGCCCAGAGGTTCATGGCGCACCCGCCTGGCGGCCGTGCCCGTCATGCTCCCCGTGGCGGCCGTGCCCGTCATGCTCCCCGTGCCGGCCGTGCCCCTCGTGCTCGTACGGTTCCACGTCCGGCTCCATCCCCTCCTGCTCGTGCCCGTGCCGGACCCAGCCGATGACCCCCGCGACGACGGCGGCCACCAGGATTGGCGCCCCCGACGGGACGAACGGCACGGCCAGCACCGTTGCCAGGGCGCAGGCAACGGCGATCGCCGCGGGTTGCTTGCCCTTGATGCGCGGCCAGAGCAGCGCCAGGAAGGCGGCGACAGCAGCGCCGTCGAGCCCCCACCGCTTTGGGTCACCGAGTGCGTTGCCGGTCACGGCGCCGAAGGCCGTGAAGAGGTTCCAGAGCACGAAGATACCGATTCCGGCCACCCAAAAACCCCGGCGCTGCTCCCCCGGTTCGCTCTGGCCCGTGCTGGTCGCCGTGGATTCGTCGATGCTCACGTGCGCGGCGACGAACCTGAGCGCGCCGCGCGGGCGCAGCAGGGCGTTGAGCTGCATGCCGTAGACCCCGTTGCGGATGCCCAGCAGCGCGGCGGCGCTCATCGCCGCGACGCCGCTGCCGCCGCCGGCAATCACCCCCACAAAGGCAAACTGCGAGCCGCCGCTGAAAAGCAGCAGGCTCAGTGCCATGGTCTGCCAGAAATCCAGCCCGGCGGCAACGGACAGTGCGCCGAAGGAGACGCCATAGAGACCGGTGGCGATGCTGATGGAAACGCCTACCCGGACCGCAGGCGAGTCGCGGAATCTCACTGGGTAAGTCGCGACTTCCATGCCCAGGCCACGAGCGGAACCTGGAGCGGAAGCCGAAGTGAATGGATCAGCCTGGCCCGGGGTGTGCCGACGGGACCGAAGGCGCGCTGCAGGGCGGCGAGGTGGCCGACGGCGCTCGCGGCCAGCAGCGCCGCGAGCGCCAGGACCCGGACGTGGGCTCTGGTGCGGGCGTTCACAGCGCCGCGCCCTGGGCATCACCGGCGGCAGCCGGCGTGGCTGCCGGCGTGGCTGCCGGCGTGGTGGATGCCTGGGCAGCCGCGGTGGGGGCGGGCTGGGCTACCAGCGGCTGGACCTCCAGTACCTGCACCTCGGCGGCCAGGCTGAGCCGGTCCACGCCGTGCAGCGCGTCCGCAGCCCGGACCAGGGCCAGGTGCGAGAAGGCCTGCGGGAAGTTTCCGGCCATCCGGTCCTGGGCGGCGTCGTACTCCTCGCTGAGCAGCCCCAGTTCGTTGGACAGGCCCACCAGCATATTCATCAGCGTCCGCGCATCCTCGCGCCGGCCGCTGTGCGCGTACTGTTCCACCAACCAGAAGGAGCAGGCCAGGAAGGGATGTTCACCCGGTGCCAGGCCGTCGACGCCGGTCTCCGTCCGGTAGCGCCGCAGCAGCCCGTTGCCGTCGAGCAGTTCCCGCTCCAGCGCCGCGACCGTGCCCAGCATCTTCTCGTCGTCGTGCTTCAGGAAGCAGACCTGCGGGATGCACAGCAGCGAGGCGTCCGTGTGGGTCCCACCGTAGGTCTGGGTGAAGGTGTTCAGCTCTGTGTTGAAGCCGTGCGTGAGGATCTCGGTGCGGAGCTGCGCGCGCAGTTCCTCCCACCGTTCCACCGGTCCCGGCAGACCATGGTCGCGCACCGCACGGACTCCGCAGTCAAAGGCCGCCCACATCATCACGCGCGAGTGCGTGAAGTACTGGGGTTCGCCGCGCATTTCCCAGATGCCGTTGTCCTTGGCCTCCAGATGCTTTTCAGCGAATCCCAGCAGGGCCCGCTGCAGCGGCCAGGAAAAGTGGTCCTCCTTGGCCCCGGCCAGGCGCAGCTTCTCCAGCGCCACCATCACCTCGCCGACGACGTCCGCTTGGTACTGCACGACCGCCCCGTTGCCGATCCGGACGGGAGCGGACTGCTGGTAACCGGGGAAATTCGCCAGCACGAATTCATCAAGTTTGCGCTCCCCGGCCAGCCCGTACATAATCTGCAGATCCTCCGGGTCGCCGGCCACGGCGCGCAGCAGCCAGTTGCGCCAGTGCATGGCTTCCTGGGCGTAGCCGTGGGTGAGCATTGCTTCGAGCGTCAGGGCGGCGTCCCGCAGCCAGCAGTACCGGTAGTCCCAGTTACGCGCTCCTCCAAAATCCTCCGGCAGCGACGTGGTTGGAGCGGCGACAATACCGCCCGTGTCCTCGTGGGTCAGGGCTCGCAGCACCAGCAGGGAACGCTTGACGGCGGCCGCGTATTCGCCGTCGTCACTGCAGCACGACGCCCAGCCGGACCAGAAATCGATGGTCTGCGAAAGGGCGGCGTCGGTGTCTATGGGCCCGGGGATTGTCCGGTGCGAGGGGTACCAGACCAATTCCAGTTCCGCCGTTTCCCCGGCAGATACGGTGAATTCACCGATGTGCCGGTGGTTGCTGGCATGCGGTAGATGGTCCCCGCGCAACACCACCGCGTCCGGGCCCGCCACGGCCAGCAGCACCTTTTGGCCCGTGCTGTCCGGCATCCGGCTGAGCCAGGGGATCACCGTGGCGTAACCGAAGCGCAGCTGGAGCTCCTGCCGGATGCGCACCGTCCCGGTCAGTCCCTCCACGCGGCGCACCACTGACGCGCGGCGGTCGCCGACGGGCATGAATTCGGTGATCCGGACGCTGCCCCCGTCCGCCTGCCATTCGGTCTGCAGCACGAAGGTCCCGTCCACGTAGCTGCGGTTGACGACGCCGGCATCTGCCGCGGCCGGGGCCAGCAGCCAGCGGCCGTGCTCCTCGGTTCCCAAGAGCGCCCCAAACACCGAGGGGGAATCGAAACGGGGAAAACAAAGCCAGTCCACGCTGCCGGACCGCGATACCAGCACACCGGTGTGCATATCGGAAAGCAGCGCATAGTCCTCAATGGGTGATGCCATGGTGTAACTCAACCACAGCGGGCCGGGTTCAGGGCAGCAGCGCCCGCAGTTCGGCCGGCCGGTTGGTGGTCAGCTCCTGCACGCCCATCCGCAGGCACAAATCCAGCTCCTCGCGGGTATCCACGGTCCAGACCCGGACCCGGGTGCCGGCGGCGCCCCAGCGCTGCACGCGGTCCGGATGGCCACGCAGGTACTCGATGCCCGGCCCCGCCAACCCGACCCGGCCGTCGTCGAGCATCCGTTCCCCCTCTGCCAGCGCAAGGCGCAGGGTGCCCAACTGTGCTTCGCTGGCCGTTCCGCCATCCGCCGGGCCGTCCCCAGCGCCCCCCTCGATGTGAGCGACCAGCTGGCAAAGGAACCGCCCCGGAACGCTGCGCGCCAACTGCTGCAGGGATTCGGGATTGAAACTCATGAAGGAAATCGTGATGTTCTCCAGCACCGAGGTCTCCGGCAACCAGCCCTGGGAGCGGAGCAGGGCCAGCGTCTGCTCCTCCGGCTGGGTACCGAAGGGGCTCGGGTGCTTGAACTCTATAGCCAGGCCGATTTCCCGTCCCGCGCCGCGCAGCAGCGCCACCAGCTCCGCCAGGGTGAGCAGCTGTTCACGGGGTCCGCCATAGGCCTCCGGCACGACAGCACCCTTCCAGGAGCTGAAATCCAGCGTGCGCAATTGGGCCAGGCTGAATCCGGAGACCGGACCGGTTCCATTGGAGGTGCGTTCGAGCGTCGCGTCGTGCAGCAGCACCAGCTGCAGATCCGCGGTCAGGTGGACATCGCACTCCACCCCGTCGGCGCCGTCGGCAATGGCCTGCAGGTAGGCCGCACGGGTGTGCTCGGCAAACCTCTCACTGGAGCCGCGGTGGGCGTAGATCAGAGGCCTCATGGGAACACGGTATGCCATCGGCCGGGCTGACCGGGGCGTGGGCGATGGCCGGGGGATTAACTTACGCTTACTGTATGGCGTCCCCGGAACAGCTCCCCTCCACAGGCACGACGGCGGCGTGGGCCGGCGGTGCCCCGGGCACCGGCGGTGCGGACGGGTTCCAGCCCGGCTCGGACCGGGACAAGGCGGCCGGGCTACGCCGGATGAAACTGCTGGCGCTGTCCCTGCTGGTGCTGTTCGCCATCATTTTCACGGTTTCGTTTGCCCTGCAGAGGCAATTTCCCTGGCTGGAATATGTCCGGGCCGCCAGCGAAGGGGGCATGGTCGGCGCACTGGCTGACTGGTTCGCGGTAACCGCGCTCTTCAAATACCCGATGGGCATCAAAATCCCGCATACGGCCATCATCCCCAACCGCAAGGATGCCATTGGCGCCAGCCTGGGCGATTTTGTGGAGACTAATTTCCTCTCTGAAACCGTCGTCCAGGACAAGCTGGCGGGCATCCGGGTGGCGCAGAAGGCCGGTGCCTGGCTGGCCAAGCCATCCAGTGCCGAGCGGATTGCCACCGAGGGAGCAGCGGCAATCCGAGGCGCCATGCAGATCCTCAAGGATGACGACGTCCGCGACGTGATCGAATCCATGGTCCGCAAACATCTGGTGGATCCACCGTGGGGGCCGCCGATCGGTCGGATGGCGAAGCGGATTTTCAATGATGGACACCATCACCAATTAGTGGATTTGCTGGTGGACCGCACGGCGGAATGGGTGGAGCGCAACTATCAGGTGATCAGCACCCTGGTGAGCGACCGATCGCCGTCCTGGGTGCCCAATTTCGTGGATGGGCTGGTGGGCGACAAGGTCTATACGGAGGTCTACAAGTTTGTGCATGCGGTGCAGTCAGACCAGCAGCACCAGGTCCGGCTGCAGCTGGACAAATATCTCAAGGATCTGGCGGAGGATCTCCAGCACGATCCGGCCATGATTGCGCGCGCCGAATCCATTAAGGCCCAGGTCTTCGATGATCCGCAGGTGCGCCAACTCGCGGCGCGCACCTGGGAAACCGTGAAGACAGCCCTGCTGGACGCCGTCGACGATCCGACCAGCGCTCTGCGGATCCAGTTCACCTCAGCGATCCGCGACTTCGGCACCCGGCTGGTGCAGGATCCGGAATTGGCAGCCAAAGCCAACGCCTGGATCAGCGATGCTGCCTCCTACCTGGTGAAGACCTACCGGCACGAGATCGCCTCCATCATTACGGACACCGTGGAACGCTGGGACGCTGAGGAGACCTCACGCAAGATCGAGCTGCAGGTGGGCAGGGATCTTCAGTACATCCGGATCAACGGCACGGTGGTGGGCGGACTGGCCGGACTGCTCATCTTCGCCCTGGCGCACCTGGTTTTCCCCGGCTGAGCGCCGGCGTCCGCGCACTACTCGCCCTGCGGCGTCGTCGGGCGGGAGCACCGGCGCGCAGCGTGCCCGGCCCCTCCAGCTCCGCCTGCAGTTCCGCCGGGAACTGCACCGGCGCCGGCCCAAAGGCACGCCGGGTTGCTGCCACCACGGCGCGTCCCATGATCAGGTTTCCGCCGCCGCCAATCACCGCACCAATGCCGAACGGAACAGCCCGACCAATGATCACGCTGCCTTCCCGCAGCAGCAGTTTGCGCAGGAACGCCCTCTGGATCCGCGAGCCGATACTCTTGACCGCCGTCAGCGGCACGTTCTTGCCCAAGGTTGTCCCCCATGCCTGCATCGGGGTGCGTCCGGTGCCGAGCACGTGGCTGGTCAGGCCCTCCACCATGGCGGTGCCTTCCTCGCCCAGCATGATCGCCATCACCATGGTCCGGGCCCGCTCCGGGTCCTGCAGCCGAACCCCGTGGAGTTCCGCCACCGATTGCGCGTACAGGGCGGTGGCTTCCAGAAAGACCACCGTCGCGGCGGCGGAAATGGACAGCGAAGCCACAGTGCCCAATCCCGGGATGATGGCCGTCGCGCCGATCGCCGCCCCTCCGCCTGTGACACCGGTCAGGAAGTCCCTGTCCAACCGGGCGCTCAGCTGGGCCGTCGTCGACTGCGGATGCCTGCGCCGGAGCCGTCGCAGGTTGGCCAGCACCACCGGCCGCTGGATCTCCACCGCACCCAGCAACGCCCGCTGAACCGCCGGTTTGGGCCTGCCCTGCCGGTCGAAGGCCGCCTGTGCGGCAATCTTCACCGCCGGGTTAGGCTTGGGCCGTCCGCGCCTGCCGAATCGTATCGCCATACATACCCCTGACCTAGGTTCCCATCCCAGCCTAGAACACGGGCCCGGGGTAGAAAACCGGCGCAGCGACTGCGACCGAGCGGCCCTACCCCTCTACGGCAGCGCGCTCCACCTGGGCCTGCGGAGCAAATGCGGGATTCTCCGCCGACGTGCGGGACACCCAAAGCCGGGCGCGCAGCGCCAGGAACAGCAGCACCATGCCGGCCGAGAGCAGGATGTGCCCCATTCCCGCCAGGCCAGGGATCGCCGCGCTAATGTCCCCCTCCGCCGTACCGGAAACCGTCAGCGATCCGTGTACCGCCAGCATCGCCGCGGTCAGCACCAGACCGGCGTTGTAGACCCAGAAGAACCAGCTGAACAGCGGGGATTTGGAAAGCGCAAACACCTTTTCCAGGACCAGCACAATCAGCAGCACCATAAAGCCCAGGGTCAGCAGGTGGGTATGCACCACGGACAGCTGCGTTTCCCCGGTGAAATTGTTCGCCTTGGTGAATTCCCGGTAGAACAGACCGGAGAGGACGCCGATGACCATATAGATGAATGAGGCATAGAAGAGTTTCTTCACGGATGTTCCTTTATTTGCGTCGGCTTTTACCCGCCTGTTCATGGCGGATTTCTGCTTTAAGCCTCGCAACCGCATCCTGCCGCGCCATCAACCGTTCGGTTGAGCTTGCACACCCGATGGTTTGAACGCGCCCGGCACATGGACGGTCAGGAATGACGAAACATCGACCAGTTCATCGGCGCGGATCCCGTGCCCCATGCCTTGGTAGAGGGCGGATGTCAGCACGGTGTTCTGCCGCAGCCAGCCCCCGGTGAAGCGGACCGCCTCCGGATTGATCATCAGATCCGCGGAATCGCGCGCCCAGTAGAAAGGGACCGGGACAGGCAGCGGTTCCATCGCGGCCAGCAGGGCATTGTCCAGCACGAAGCCTGAAAGTCCGACGACGGCGGCATAGGCTTCGGGGCGCAGCCTCAGCAGCGTCGTGGCCATGGCCATGCCCTGGGAGTAGCCGAGCAGGCTGACGCTGCTGAAGCTGTACTTGGCCTGTTCGCCGGCCAGCCAGGCGGAAACCCCGCTGGCCGCCGTGATCACATCAGAGAAGTCGTTATTGAGGAAATAGTCCAAAAGAAACCATCCGTAATCGCCGGAAATGTCCTTGGGCCCGCGCAGGGCCGCGCAGGTGAATGCGTCCGGCAGGGCATCGAAATGGGCGCTCATGCGTCTCTCGTCCGTGCCGTAGCCATGCAGCATCAGCAGCAGCGGGGTGCCACTCCGCTGGGCCTCGGGCTTGGACCAGGCCACCGTCGTCATGGGCACAAGCCTTACCGCTGCCGAACATGTTGGCAAGACGGTGGCCGGAGGAATGTCGGGCACGCGCCCACCTTCCCGGCGCCCACCTACGTTCCCGCTTCGCCGTGGCCTCCATTAGCCGTAGGCGTGCGGTACGTATGCCTCCGGCCCGGGCCCGCCGCGCGGGCGGCCCGGGCCGGCCGCGTGCACCGCTGCTTGTCAGTGGTATTCCCCGCCGGTAATGTTCATTGATAAGCCTGCTTATTTTTAGCGGACAATTGGTACGACACCGAGTCGTACCTGGACCAAAGGAGCAGAAGATGCGCATTGGATCCTCGATATTCCTCATTGCCGTCGGAGCAATTCTGGCGTTCGCCATTACACCCGGCATGGTTTCCTTTATAGATCTGCGCCTGGTTGGCTACATTCTGATGATTGTGGGGGCCCTGGGCCTGATTATCTCCCTGGTCATGGCAGCACCAAGCCGGCGACGCCGCGTCACAGAGGGGCGCACAACAGTTGACCCCGGCACCGGCGAACGCTTCACCCGCAACGAGACCCGGGACACCGACATCTAGGCAGCGAGGGCCCCGCCAGCAATAAGCGCCATTTTCTGGACTGGATCCCGAAGGCCTCAGCTCCTAAGTACCTGGCTTTCCGCCACCATGGACGAGCCCTATCACTGGCCATTGGCCAATTGGCCGCGACCTGCCGTGGTTGCGTGTCCCCATGGAGGAGGGCTCATCCGCGCGCCAAAGTCATCCAGGTGATGCTCACCCGGTTGCGGCACCGGGTCGATGTCCTCCCTGTGACTACCGCGCCAGTCGCCGCCGTACCCTAAACCCATCGCCCGCAAAGCCGTCGCCGACGCCCTGCTGCCCACCGTCGTCGCGCAGGGCTGCCGGAAAGAAGAGAGACTGCTTCTCCCGCTCCGCCCAGATTGGATTCTGGGCCGGAGACAGCGCTGCGCAAATGGGCAGCCGGTTCCTCCGTTACACCGCCGATCCTGCTGATCCCGCTGATCACGCCGCTGCCCACCCGGAACGGACGCCGCAGTAGGACGATCCGCCCCTTTTAGGCCGAAAACTTTAGGCCGAAAACGGCGTTTTTGGTTCCAAACTCCTACGGGTACGCGCATCGTGAACGGCCAAAGCCCGTCCCGCACCCGGCTACATCTGTGTTTCTGTGGTTTTCTATTGACAAACAAAGATGAACACAGATAAAGTCATGAAAACCAACATACATGTGATTAGCATCACCAACCGAATCCAGCCATGGAGGCCCCAGATGTTCGCGGAAGAACGGCAGCTGAAAATCGCCGAACTGGTGGCCGCCCGGAACCGGGTCACCGTCACCGAGCTCGCCGACCTGTTCACCATCACGCAGGAAACCGTGCGTCGGGATCTGGCCACGATGGAGAGCGCCCGCACCCTACGCCGCGTGCACGGCGGAGCGGTTGCCATGGACCGGCTGAGCATGTCCGAACCCAGCCTGGGCGAACGGGCGAGCCAGCGGCGGGAGCAGAAAGCCCGGATCGCGGACGCTGCGGCAACCCTGATCCCTTCCTCCCGCACCGGCTCCATCATTCTCGATGCAGGAACCACCACGGCGCTGTTGGCTGACCGGCTCTCCGGCTGGACGCCTGCCAGTGCCGGAGACGCCCTGCTGGTGATCACCAACGCTGTCCCCATTGCCTATAAGCTCTCCGGCAACCCGGAAATCCAGCTGGAAATCCTGGGTGGACGGGTCCGTGGCCTGACCAGCGCCGTCGTCGGACGAACCGCCACCGAACAGCTCGAGGCCCGCCGCCCGGACATCGCCTTCATCGGGGCCAACGGGGTGCACCCGCAGTTCGGATTCAGCACCCCGGATCCGGTGGAAGCGGCCGTGAAAACCGCCATTGTCCGCGCTGCCCGCCGTGTGGTGGCGCTGGTCGATTCGTCCAAACTGGGGGAAGAGACGCTGGTCCGCTTCGCCTCCCTGGCCGAGGTGGACACCGTGATCACCGATGCGCCGCCGGCCCGGGACCTTGCCGATGCACTGGAGGCAGCGGACGTGGAACTGGTGATCGCATGATCGTCACCCTGACCCCAAATCCCAGCCTGGACCGGACCATCGAGCTGGTGGCGCCGCTGGCGCGGGGCGAGGTCCAGCGTGCCGTGGCGGCGCATCAGGAGCCGGGCGGCAAGGGCGTCAACATTGCCCGTGCCCTGTCCGCCTCCGACGTCGAGACGCTGGCGCTGCTGCCCGGCGATCACGACGACGCCGTGCTGGTGGCCCTGCGCGCGCAGCGGATCCCGCACCTGGGACTGCCCATCGGCGCCCCGCTGCGCAGCAACGTGACCATTACGGAAGCGGGAGGGGTCACCACCAAGGTCAATGAGCCCGGTCCGCTGTTGGACGAATCCCAGCAGCGCGACCTGCTCAGGCTGGCCGTCGAAAAGTCCGACGGCGCCAGCTGGCTGGTGCTGGCCGGTTCCCTGCCGCCGGGCATCGGCGCTGATTTCTACGCCCGGCTGACCGCGGAACTGCGCGCCCGGTACGGCGCCGTAGCACCCAAGGTTGCCATTGACTCCTCCGGCGCACCGCTGGCAGCAGTGCTGGCAGGACCGCGGGAAGCCATGCCGGACCTGCTCAAACCCAACGCCGAGGAACTGTCC
>DASYGM010000124.1:0-1827 GCA_035999715.1 Micrococcaceae bacterium
CTGCCCGGGCCGCCACGAAGGCCGGCCCGCTGGCCTCCCGTGGGCTGGCCGGCAACGGTTGTTTGACCTCTCCGACGCCTATCCCGACATACCACTGGCCCGTCCGCAGAACTCTCAGCGCCACCTCCACGACGGCATTGGCGTCCGACATGACGCCCTGGACTTCATCCCCCACGGATCGTTCAAAGGGCAGCACCCAAGGCGCGTCGTGCAGCATAGCCAGCAGCTCGGGCACGCGGTCCGCACCTTGCTGGCTGCCGCGCTGATCCATCGTCAGTACAAACATGTCTCAACCATAAAAGGCTGATATCTAAAAATCAACCTGATGAGGTTTATTGCAATAAATCAACCATTTACCGCGTCCGCCAGATGCCATGGCCGCACGGTGGGGTCAGCCAAAGATATTGATCGGCTTTACGATGTCCGCGTACATCAGCAGTGCGCTCATCACCAGCAGCAGCGACGCCACCACATACGTCAGCGGCAGCAGTTTGGCGATGTCGAACGGGCCCGGATCCTTGCGCCGGAACAGCTTGGCAGCCCGGCGCCGCGCGGCCTCATACAACGCACCGGCGACGTGGCCGCCGTCGAGCGGCAGCAGCGGAATCAGGTTGAAGACGCACAGGGCCAGGTTCACCCCGCCCACCAGGCCAATCAGGGTGGCGATCCGGGCGCTCAGCGGCACCTGGTCCATGGCCGCGACCTCGCCGGCCGCCCGTCCCACGCCCACCACGGAGATGGGACCGTTGGGGTCGCGGGGAGCGCTGCTGAACGCTGCCTGGCCCACCGCCACCACCCTTTGCGGCAGGTTGAGGACAACGCCGGAAATCTTCGCGATGCTGTCCCCCACCGAGGGCAGCACGGCGGTCGCGGGCTGGGCCACCATCGCGGAGGTCGGCCCCACGCCGATGAATCCAACCGGCTGCGTGACGGCGTTTCCCTTGCTGTCCAGCACGGCGCGTCCGGCGTCGTCCAGGACCGGCCGGGCGCTCAGCACCGGGGTGATCGACGTCGAAATGATCGCACCGCCGCGCGAAATGGTGATGGGAACCTGCTGGCCCGCGGAGGCGCGGATCCAGGCTGTCAGCGCATTCCAGTCCGTCACCGGCCTGCCGTCAAAGGTGGTGATTACGTCGCCGGGCAGCAGGCCCGCCGCCGCCGCCGGGGTCTTGGTGCAGGTGCTCAGGTCCGTCGGGGCCGGCTCGCCGTACTTGACCTGGCAGGCGTTCACTTCGGCGAGCGTCGTCGTCGGCTGCGGCGTTCCGAAGCCCATCAGCAGCACTGCGGTGAGCACCACTCCGATCAGAAGGTTCATGAACGGGCCGCCAAGCATGATGATGATCTTTTTCCAGACGGGCAGCCGGTAAAAGACCCGGTTCTCATCCCCCGGACCCACTTCCTCGTGGGCCATGCTGCGCGCCTCGGTGGCCAGCGTCTGGAACATCCCGGTGCTGGAGGGCCGGACCGTTCCGTCGTCGGCGTTGGGCGGGTACATCCCGATCATCGAGACGAATCCGCCGGCCGGGATGGCCTTGAAACCGTACTCGGTCTCGCCCTTCTTCCTGGACCAGAGGGTCGGGCCGAAGCCGATCATGTACTTGGTCACCCGCACGTTGAAGAGCTTGGCGGGCAGCAGGTGTCCGACCTCGTGCAGCGCAATGGACACGGCAATGCCCGCCGCCACGAAGAGCACACCCAGGATGAAGAGCAGAACTGTCACAATAATCTTTCCGGTTCGCCTATTGGCTTATGAGAGCTAATCGCTCGTTGGTACTGGCGCGTGCCCACTTTTCGGCATCCAATACCGCCTCTACAGTAAGCACCGTC
>DASYGM010000148.1:0-2259 GCA_035999715.1 Micrococcaceae bacterium
CAGGTTGATGCCCAGCCAGACGCCGATGGCGAGCAGCGCCATCGCTTCAGGCCTACAACCAGGGCGGCTACAGTCACTCCGATCGGGCGGTCCGCCGGGACGGCCATGCCGCCGGAAACAGGGCCGGAAACGGGGCCGGAAGCATTGCCGGTGGGTTTCTTCGAGCCGTCGTCGGGGGTGGCCGGGTCTTTAGCTGGAGGTCTTGACACATGCGCACACTACCCGACATAGTCAAAAGACGGGGACACACTGGAACAACGGTGTGACACATCGCTCACCCCATGGAGCCAATTGACAGGCTTTTACCCTTGTTTACACACCGTTAACGTGAAAACGTTAATGAAGTGAACGAAGGGGGCCTGAATGCCCCCTTTACTTATGTGACCTCAAGTGAATTTTTTCACAAGGCGGACAAACCATCGTTTCTAAGGAGTTAAGTGATCAGCATGGACTGGCGTAACCGCGCGGCCTGCCTCGACAAGGACCCGGAACTGTTCTTTCCGGTCGGGAATACCGGACCGGCCTTGTTGCAGATCGAGGAAGCCAAAAGCGTTTGTCGCCGGTGCCAGGTTGTTGACACCTGCCTCCAGTGGGCCCTGGAGTCCGGCCAGGATGCCGGCGTCTGGGGCGGTATGAGCGAAGACGAGCGCCGCGCGCTGAAGCGCCGCGCCGCACGCGCGCGCCGGGCGAGCTAGGGTCTCGACAGGCTCGACCAGCGGGAGTTGGGGGGCTCGACAGGCCCGGCCACCGAATCTAGGCGTTGCGGCTGTGCAGGGCCATTTCCACCTCCACGGCGGTTCCGCCGCCCTCGCGGCGGGACCACTTGATGTTTCCGCCCAGTTCACTATTGACCAGGGTGCGCACAATCTGGAGGCCCAGGCCCTCGGGGTACGCCCCGTCCGGAAGCCCCACGCCGTCGTCGGCCACCGTCACCCTCAGGATCTCCTCGCCGGAGTCGCTGATGCTCCGGCGGGCCAGCAGCCAGACCGTTCCCTCCCGGTCCTGCAGCCCGTGCTCCACCGCGTTGGTGACCAGTTCGTTGATGACCAGGGCCAGCGGGGTGGCGAAGTCGCTGGGCAGCTCGCCGAAGACGCCCTCGCGCTCGGTGCGAACCTTCTGGGACGGAGAGGCCACCTCGGCGGAGAGCCGGAACTGCCGGCCGATGAGCTCGTCGAAGTCCACGTTCTGCGCCAGTCCCTGGGACAGCGTCTCGTGCACCAGCGCGATCGTGGCCACCCGGCGCATGGCCTGTTCCAGCCCCTGCCGGCCCTCCTCGCTCTGCATCCGCCGGGACTGCATGCGCAGCAGCGCGGCCACGGTCTGCAGGTTGTTCTTCACCCGGTGGTGGATCTCGCGGATGGTGGCGTCCTTGGTGACCAGCTCCTGTTCGCGCCGGCGCAGCTCGGAGACGTCGCGGCACAGCACCAGCGCGCCGAAGCGCTCGTTGGCATCGCGCAGCGGAATGGCGCGCAGCGACAGGCTGACGCCGCGGGATTCAATCTCGGTGCGCCAGGGCATCCGGCCGGTGACCACCAGCGGCAGCGTCTCATCCACCAGCCGGCGGTCCTTGAGCAGTCCGGTGGTGACCTCCGCCAGCGAGCGGCCCTCCAGGGATTCCACATCCCCCAGCCGGCGGTAGGCGGAGACGCCGTTGGGGCTGGCATACTGCACAATCCCCTCCGCATCCAGCCGGATCAGGCCGTCCCCCACCCGCGGGGCGCCGCGGCGCGAGCCGGTGGGTGAGGCGAAGTCCGGCCACAGCCCCAGCGTGCCCATCCGCAGCAGGTCGTAGGCGCACTGGCGGTAGGTCAGTTCCAGCCGGGAGGGCATCCGCGAGCTGGAGAGGTCCATGTGCGTGGTGACCACGGCCAGGGTGCGGCCGTTGCGGACCATCGGCACGGCCTCCACGCGCATCGCCATGTCCGTGCTCCAGCCGCTGGTCTCGGCGGATCGCTCAATGGACTGGCTTTCCCACGCCTTGGTCACCAGCGGGGCCAGGTCGTTGCGGATCTTCTGGCCCACAAAGTCGGAGTGAAAGACGGTGTGCGTGGTGGATGGGCGCACGTGCGCCAGCGCCACATAGCCCAGTACCGGATGCGGGAACCAGAGCGCCAGGTCCGCGAAGGCCAGGTCCGCCACCAGCTGCCAGTCGCCGACCAGCAGGTGCAGCCACTCGGCATCCCCCGGGCCGAAATCAGCGTGTTCCCTGATGGGGTCCGTAAAGATAGCCACTGTTCGTTCTCCTCGATGGGCCGCTCC
>DASYGM010000179.1:0-54795 GCA_035999715.1 Micrococcaceae bacterium
CTGCCGATGTGCTGCTCAACGGGCGGCTGATCGCCCGCGGCGAGGTCGTCGTCGTGGACCAGGACTACGCCGTGCGCATTACCAAGATCCTGGATGTCACCGAGGCGGTCGGCTAAATGGACACACTTCTCCTCGCGTTGAGGGTTGTGCTCTCGCTTGGAGCTGTGGTGGGTGTGCTGTGGCTGGTGCAGCGGCGCGTGACCCGCACGACCCGCGGCCGGGGCACCGGCGATCCGCTGAAGGTGGTGGCGCGGCGCGGTCTGGGCCAGAAGGCCTCCGTGGTCGTGGTCGATACCGGTGGACAGCGCTTTGTGCTCGGCGTGACAGAGCACGCGGTGAACGTGCTGCACAGCTCCGAGGCGCCGGCCGAGGAAACTGTTCCGGAGGCCTCCCGCGAGGTATCCCGGCTCCGCCTGGTGGCCGAGGCGGCGCAGCCGGAAGAAACCGGCGAAACCGGCGCGGAGGCCTTTGCGCAGATGCTGGACGAAGCCCGCGGAAACCCCGAGGCCATGCGCCGCGCCCTGCTGCACGGCGTTCCGGCCACCGGGACGGCGCCGGCGGGCAGGCGCTCCGCCACTGCCGACGGCGGGCTGGCCGCGGCTCCCCAGCGTTTCCGGGAGCGCAACCGCAGCTCCCCCCTGGACGGTTCCATCCTGGCCCCCTCCACCTGGAAGCAGGCCGCTGCGGTGATCCGGAAGGGGATCATCGGGTGATCGAGTCCGTCCAGGCACGACGGGCGGGCCGAATGACTCTGTGGCTGCTGCTGCTCCTCGGAACGGTGGCCGCCCTGCTGATGCTCTCCACGACCGTCGCCCATGCCGCGCCCATGGCACCAGCCGCCGTCGTGCACGCCGCACAGCCAGCCGCCGTCGTGCACGCCGCACAACCAGCCACCGTCGTGCATGCCGCCCCAGCCGCCGTCGTGCAGGCCGCGCCGCTGGCGCCCGCCGCACCGGGTGGTCCCACGGCCCCGGCAACCCCCACTTCCCCGGCGGATGGTTCCGGCGGGGTCACCGTGCAGATCAATGGTGCGGACGGCGCCCCCTCCAGCGCCGTGGTGACGCTGATTGGCATCACGCTGCTCTCCGTGGCGCCGGCGCTGCTGCTGATGATGACGTCCTTCACCAAGATCTTTGTGGTGCTGGCGATGACCCGCAACGCACTCGCGCTGCCGAACATCCCGCCCAACCAGGTGCTGGCCGGGCTGGCGCTGTTCCTGTCCTTCTTCATCATGGGACCGGTGCTGACGGACATCAACAACCTGGCGGTGCAGCCCTACCTGAACGGGCACCTGGACTTTGCCGGGGCGCTGACTGCCGGCTCCAAACCGCTGCAGACCTTCATGCTGGCGCACACCCGGCAGGAGGACATCGCGCTGATGACCCGGGCCGCGGGGATGGCGAACCCGGCCAACGCCGCGGCGGTACCGCTGACCACGCTGATCCCCGCGTTCATGATTTCCGAGCTGCGGGCCGCCTTCATCATTGGCTTTGTCATCTTCATCCCGTTCCTGATCATCGACATTGTGGTCTCCTCCGCACTGATGTCCATGGGCATGATGATGCTGCCTCCGGTGATGGTGTCGCTGCCGTTCAAGATCCTGCTGTTCATCCTGGTGGACGGCTGGGGCCTGGTTATCACCTCGCTGATCCAGAGTTACCGGGGCGGCTGATGAATACCAATGCCGTCATGGACATCGGCCAGCAAGCCCTGATCTGTGCCGCGCAGCTCGCTGCCCCGGTGCTGCTCACCGCGCTGGGCGTGGGCCTGCTGATTTCGCTGCTGCAGTCCATCACCCAGATCCAGGAAGTCACGCTCTCCTTCGTGCCCAAGGCCATAGCCGTGGCCGTGGTGCTGGTGGTCGCCGGGCACTGGATGATCACCGTGATCGTCTCCTTCACGCAGGACATCTTCGCCCGGATCCCGTCGCTGCTGGGAGGCGGCTGAGGTGCGGGATCTGTGTGGGGTCCCGCTGCGGGACTCGTGTGGCGTCCGCCTCGGCGGGGGGCCGTCCGCATGGGCGTGACCCTGGACTCGGCCTGGCTGGAGGCGGTGATGCTGGCCGGCGTGCGGATGGTGGCGTTCCTGGTGGTGGCGCCGCCCTTCTCGCACAACTCCATCCCGCTGCGGATCAAGGCCATGCTGGGCCTGGGCCTGGCGCTGGCCGTCTCGCCCCAGGTGGCCTCGACCTATAAGTCCACCGACACCGGCGGCTACATTGTGGCGCTGATCCTGGAAATCGTGGTGGGCGCCGCACTGGGCTTTTTGGTGATGCTGGTCTTCGCCGCAATCCAGTCCGCTGGCTCCCTGATCGACATGTTCGGCGGCTTCCAGATGGCCCAGGCGTTCGACCCGCAGTCGATGCTCAACGGCGCCCAGTTCAACCGGCTGTTCCAGATGACCGCGCTGGCCCTGCTCTTTGCCTCCGACGGGTACCAGCTGGTGATCGGAGGGCTGGTCCGCTCCTTCAGCGCGTTGCCGCTGGGCGGCGGACTGGACCTGGCCACGCCGGTGCAGACCATGACGGCAGCGGTGACGCAGATGTTCCTGGCCGCGGTGCAGATTGCCGGTCCGCTGCTGGTGGTGCTGTTCCTGGCGGATGTGGGCTTGGGCCTGCTGACCCGGGTGGCACCGGCGCTGAACGCGTTCGCGATGGGTTTCCCGCTGAAGATCTTCCTGACGCTGACGCTGGCCGGGGTGGTCTTCAGCGTGCTGCCGCGGATCGTGGCGGCACTGGCCGGGCAGGCCTTCACGCAGCTGACGGGGGCGCACTGAATGGCGGACTCACAGGAGAAAACCGAACAGGCCACACAGAAGCGGATGAAGGAGGTCCGCTCCAAGGGCCAGCTGTCCCGCTCGCAGGACATCACCGCCTGGCTGGGCGTCGGCGCGGCCGCGGTGATGATGCCCAGCACGCTCTCCCGGGCTGCCGAGGCGGCGGCCAACCAGCTTTTGGGGCTGCGGGCCCTAGCCGCCAAGCCGGATCCGGCCGTGGCGATGCAGGCCCTGGGCGCAGGATTCGCCTCGGTGGGCGGGTCCCTGGTGCCGCTGCTGGTGGTGGTGGCGGTGACCGTGCTGGCCGGCGCCGCCCTGCAGGGCGGCATCCATTTCAAGAAGTTCGAGGCCAAGTTCGAGCATTTCAACCTGCTCAGCGGCGTGAAGCGCGTCTTTGGCACCCAGGCACTCTGGGGCGGGCTGAAGGCGCTGCTGAAGACCGCCGTCGTCGGCCTGGTCCTGTACCTGGTGGTGCAGGGGCTGGTGCCGGTGCTGATGAACGCCGGTGGACTGTCCGTCTCCGCGCTGCTGGCCGCTGCCGGCGGGGGAGTGGTGGCGCTGCTGTCCTTCGCCGTCGCCGCGGGGCTGGTGCTGGCCGGCGCGGACGTGCTGGTGGTGTTCCGGCGCAACCGGAAGAAGACCCGGATGTCCAAGCGGGAGGTCAAGGATGAGAACAAGAGCACCGACGGCGACCCGCTGATCAAGTCCCAGCGCCGCTCCCGGCAGCTGGCGATGAGCCGGAACCGGATGATCGCCGCCATCTCAGGGGCCGACGTCGTGCTGCTGAACCCGACGCACATCGCCGTCGCCATCAAGTACGAGCCGGGCAAATCCGCCCCGCGCGTGGTGGCGAAGGGTGCCGGGACCATTGCGGCGCGGATCCGCGAGGAGGCCGAGGCCAAGGGCGTGCCGATGGTCCGGGACATCCCGCTGGCCCGCGCCCTGCACGCCGCCTGCGAGCTGGGACAGGAGATTCCCCTGGAACTGTACAACGCCGTCGCCCGCGTCCTGGCCTTTGTCATGCAGCTCAAGGCGCGGGGCCGCTCGCGCGGGCCGATGGGCCGGTCCCGGGTGGAAATCCTGCCCACGTCCATGCTGGGGAGCTAGCCGGATGGGAACGACGACGACGGCGGGCAGCGGCCCGAGGGGAACCAGGTCGATGGGGACCAGCCAGATGAAATCCGAAGGAAGAGCACAGTGAACCGCAACTTCTCCAAACTCGCCGTCCCCGTGGGCGTGGTGGGCGTGATCCTGCTGCTGATCATCCCGATCCCGGCGGCGCTGCTGGACGTGCTGATTATCGTCAACATCTCGCTGGCGCTGGTGACGCTGCTGACCACCATGTTTGTGCGTAAGCCGCTGGATTTCTCCGTCTTCCCGTCGCTGCTGCTGGTGGCCACGCTGTTCCGGCTGGGCCTGAACGTCTCCTCCACAAGGCTGGTGCTGGGCCAGGCCCACGCCGGTGCCGTGATCCAGGCGTTCGGCAAGGTCACCGTGGGCGGCTCGCTGATCATTGGTGCGGTGATCTTCCTGCTGCTGGTGGTGATCCAGTTTGTGGTGGTCACCAAGGGTGCCGAACGCGTGGCGGAGGTGGGCGCCCGCTTCACCCTGGACGCCATGCCGGGCAAGCAGATGGCCATCGACGCGGACCTCAACGCCGGGCTGATCACCGATGTGCAGGCGCGCGAACGCCGCGCCGAGGTCTCCGCGGAGGCGGACTTCTACGGCGCCATGGACGGTGCATCCAAGTTCGTCAAGGGTGACGCCATTGCCGGCATCATCATCATTGTCATCAACATTGTGGGCGGCATCGCGATCGGCATGGCGCAGCGCGGCATGTCCATCATGGACGCGCTGAACACTTACTCGCTGCTGACCATCGGCGACGGCCTGGTCACCCAGATCCCGGCGCTGCTGATGGCCGTCTCCACCGGCATGATCGTCACCCGGTCCAATGCCGAGTCGGACATGGGCACCACGGCCTCCACCCAGCTGGGGCAGTCCCGCACCGCGCTGCAGATTGCCGGCATCGCCGCCATTGCCATGGGGCTGATCCCGGGGATGCCGGTCCTTCCGTTCATGCTGGTGGGCGTCGGGCTGCTGTTCGCTTCGCAGCGGATCAAGGCCCGTGACGCCGCGGCCCGGGCGGCAGCGGAGGCTGCGGCGGTGGCGGAGGCGGCGGTGCCGCGGCGGGAAACCACCGAGGACCTGCTGGAGCAGATGCGGGTGCACGCGGTGGAAATCCAGCTGTCCCCGGACCTGGTGGACCTGGTCTCCGGCGCCTCCCACGACCTGCTGGCGCGGGTCCGCTCGCTTCGGCACAAGATCGCGATGGACCTGGGGGTGGTGGTGCCGCCGGTGCGTACCCGGGACAGCGTGGAACTGCCGCCGTCCACCTATGCCATCCGGATCGCCGGTGTGGAGGCCGGCCGCGGGGTGGCCCCGCCCGGGAAAGTGTTGGCGCTGGGCGAGAGCCTGGACTCGCTGCCGGGCAGCGCCACGGTGGAGCCGGTGTTCGGGCTGGCCGGCAAGTGGATTCCCGCGGAGATGCGGCATTCCGCCGAGATGACCGGTGCCACCGTGATTGACCGGGTCTCCGTGCTGGTCACGCACCTGTCCGCGATTGTCACGGACAACGCCGCCCGGCTGCTCACCCGCGAGGACGTCCGGGTGCTCACAGACGGGGTGAAGGAGATCAACCCCTCCGCGGTGGACGAGCTCATCCCCGGGGCGCTGAGCCTGGCGGAGGTGCAGCGCGTGCTGCAGGGGCTGCTGGCCGAGCAGGTGCCCATCAACGACCTGGGCCGGATCTACGAGGCGCTGACCCTGCGCGCCAAGGTTTCCACCGATCCGGAGGGGCTGATCGAGGCGTCCCGGCAGGCCTTGGGCCCGGCGCTGGCAGCCCGGCACCTGGAGGGCGGCACCCTGCCGGTGATCATGATCGACCCGCTGCTGGAACAGTCCATGCTGGAGGGGATGCGCCCCTCGGAACAGGGCACGCAGATCATGATGGACGCCGCGCGCATTGACGCGGTGCTGGGATCGCTGAAGGAATCCGTTTCCGTGGTGCAGGCCTCCGGGCGCAGCGCGGTGCTGGTCTGCGCCCCGGCGCTGCGCCCGGCCATCCGGCGGCTCGTGTCCGCGCAGGCCGGCGGGCTGCCGGTACTGTCCTACCAGGAGGCCACGGCGGCCAACGTGGCGATCGAGACGGTAGGGGTGGTGCGCGGTGCCGAGCCGATTTCAGCTTAGGGGCGACTCGCTGGAGGGCATCGAATGGCGGCTCTTCAACAGCCACGGCACGCGTGCCCGGATCGTCTCCGCGGAGAAGGTGACGGAGGGCGGGATTGCCGGGTTTTTTGCCCGGACGTTTTATGAGGTGACGGTGGAGTTGCGCGACGGGGAGCCCGACGACGACGGCGGCCGGGTCGGGTCCGGTTCGGGCGAATCCGCGGGCGCTTCCTCTGGCGTTTCCGTTCCGGGTCGGGGTGCCGTGTACGGCGACGAGGCCGCGCTGACCGGAATTATGGTCCCGGACGGCTGGCCAATTTCCGCGGCCCGGCAGGATCCCGCGACCCGGCTCAGGCCCCGCGCCCACGCCCGCTCCCAGTCTTCGGACGCGCGGAAAGCCAAGGCCACACGGCCTGCGGCTTCCGGCATTGATGCGCTGCTGCGCGAGGCCGATGCTGCGGACGGTTCACCGCCTGCAGGCTTGGCGGGTCCGGACCTGGCGGGCCTGCCGGACCTGCCGGACCTGGCGGACGACGATGGCGGCGGCAGGCCCGGGCGTGGCGGCGGGGAACCCGGTGTCCCGGTTGTCTCCACCGGCTCCGGCGACTTCGCCGCGCTGCTGGACGAACTCACTTCGAGCGTCAGTCCGGGTCCGTCCGGCGCCGATCCCTTCGGCGATGTCCGTCCCGGCGCGCCCGCCGTGCCCGGACTCATTTCCGGACCGGGCAAGGCACTGCTGGTGATCGGGCTGGGACTGGACCCGGTGGAAACCGCCCGTTCCATGGGTACCTCCCTGGGTGGGGCGGTGGAAATCCGCACCGCGGGTGCGCGCCGGGCCGCGGGCATGGAACACGTCGTCGGCCGCAACGGCATCGCCGCAGCACGCGCCGCCGCCAGCGGCGCCGGCCGGACCGTCGTCGTAGCTTTCAGCCTGCGGACCGACGGACAGGTTCCGGCCGCCGCGCTGAGCGATCTGGACGCGGACCAGGTCTGGCTTGCCGTGGACGCCGCCCGCAAACCCGCGGACACCGCCTCCTGGGTTCGCAAGGTCGGGTGGGCCATCGAAGTCGATGCCCTCGCCGTGCTCGGCAGCCAGGAAACCCTCACCCCTGGCACCGTGAATGAGCTGGACATCCCCGTCGGCTGGGTGGACGGCGAACCGGCCGGCAAGGCAACTCTCTGATTGACGCGGGCAACAGCTGTTGCCTACCCGGATTGCCGGCCCAACCAAGGTAGGCTCAAGGAGTGCTGGTACTTACACGGAAACTGGGTGAGAAACTCCTCATCGGCGAGGACATCGTCATCACCGTCCTCGACACGCGCGGCGACAGCGTCCGGCTGGGCATCGACGCACCCCGCGGTGTCTCCATCCAGCGCATCGAGGTCGTGGAAGCCGTCACCGAGGCGAACCTTTCCGCCACCCAGACCGATCCCGGTGCCGAGGAACGGATCAAGGACCTGCTGGGCCATGTGCTGCCCGGCAAACGAGGCTGACCCACGCTTTCCCCGCCTTTGCCCCGTAACTTCCCCCCGCGCTTGCCCCCGAGAGACGTTACTAACTACTCGGGCCCCGAGAAATTACTAACTTCTCGCGCCCCGCGAACGGCCGGGAACTGCTCGCTTTCCACGGGACCATCCTGGCAGGAAGTGTCCAATAGGCCTTGACCTGGAGTGCCCTCCAGGATCTAGCGTTGACGATGGGGCCAAAGGGCGGCCAAGCGGCGGCCAAACCGGGGCCGAGCCGGGCCGCACCAACAGCGCAGAAGGACGGACAAGATGAAAAAGATTGAGCTGGGATCGCAGCGGCTTGAGGTATCCAGGCTGGGGTTGGGATGCATGGGGATGTCCGCGTTTTACACCGGCAGCGGCCAGGACGACGCAGGTTCCATCCGGACTATCCACCGTGCCATGGAACTGGGCGTCGCGTTCTTCGACACCGCAGAAATGTACGGTCCCTACGCCAACGAGGACCTGCTGGGAAAGGCCTTGGCGGGCAACCGGGACAAGGTCGTGATTGCCACGAAGTTCGGAACACTCCTGCATCGAGGTGACGGTAGCCGCGGGCTGGACGGCAGTGCGGAAAACGTCCGGTTGTCCGTCGAGGGGTCGCTGAAGCGCCTCAATACGGACTACATCGACCTCTACTACCAGCACAGGATGGACCCGGCCACGCCGATCGAGGAAACGGCCGGCGCGCTGGCGGAGCTGATCACGGAGGGGAAAATCCGTCACTACGGACTCTCCGAAGCCGCCCCGGAGACCATCCGCCGGGCCCACGCGGTGCATCCGGTCGCCGCGCTGCAGACCGAGTACTCTCTGTGGTCCCGTGACCCGGAGGCTCAAATCCTGCCCACCGTGCGTGAACTGGGGATTGGATTTGTGCCGTATTCTCCGCTGGGACGCGGGTTCCTGACCGGCAAGATCCGGTCGCTGGACCAGCTCGACGAGTCCGACTTCCGGCGGAACAACCCCCGCTTTGAGGGCGAAAACCTGGCCGCCAACATCCGCATCGTGGAGCAGGTGGACGCCGTCGCCGCGCAGGTCGGCGCCACTCCCGGACAGGTGGCACTGGCCTGGCTGCTGGCCCAGGGCGAGGACATCGCACCGATCCCCGGCACCAAACGGGTTAGCTACCTGGAGGAGAACGTCGCCGCGGAAGCGCTTCAGCTCAGCCCGGAGCAGCTTGCTGCCCTAGGCGCGGTGCAGCCGCCTGTCGGTGACAGGTATGCGGACATGACGCCGCTGAACAAGTAGGCCTCAGGTCCCACCAGGCCCCAGGTGCGGGGAGCAGCGCCGCAAGTCACACAGTTCCACCCAGCCAGCGGGCCGTGCCATGATGCAAGCACCTGAGGCAAACCTGGCAAACCGGTCAAACCTGGCGAACCGGGCAAACCTGGCGAACCGGGCAAACCGGGCAGGGGGACAAACGAGGCGAAGGAGCCGGCCATGACAGCCTGGAACGTGCGCGACTTCCACCCGACGGACCTGGAAGGGATCCTGCACCTGTGGGAAACCCTCAAGTCCGCCGGGCTGGACCCTGTCTATGACCTGGCCGAGGTCCTGGCCTCCTGCGAAAAGGACCACGGAGTTGTCGCTGTGCTGGGCGAGGAGGTCGTGGGCGCGGCCGTGGGCCGGGCCGCGCATGACCAGGGCTGGATTGTCTTCCTGGCCACGCTGCCGCAGTGGCGCGGCAGGGGGATCGGCACCGCGCTGCTGGCCGCCGTCGAAAGCCGGATGGCGCCGCTGGGCCTGACCAAGCTCTCCGCGCTGATGCCGGACACGGAAACGCGCGTCGATGCATTCCTCAGCCGCGGCTTCGAGGACAAGAAGGGGCTGCGGTACTTCGAGCGCCGGATCCCGTTGCAGCGCCAGGAGCTTGGGCCGCTGGGCCAGCTCGGCGGCCGGCTGCTCAAGCGCGACCTGTGGGAGAACGTTGCCGGCATGCGCCGGGAGAAGGAGCTGCTGGAGCGGCGCTTGGTGCTCCCGCTCGCGCAGGCCGAGCTGGCTGAGGAGTTCGGTGTGGTGCCGCCGAGCGCCGTCGTGCTCTTCGGGCCGCCCGGCACCGGCAAGACCACCTTCGCCAAGGCCATTGCCTCCCGGCTGGAATGGCCGTTCGTGGAGGTCTTCCCCTCCAGGCTGGCCGCGGATCCGGGCGGCCTGGCGGGTGCGCTGCGCGAAACGTTCCTGGAGATCGCCGAGCTGGAACACGCCGTGGTCTTCATCGACGAAGTGGAGGAGATCGCCGCCCAGCGCTCGGGGGAGCCGCCGTCGGCCCTGCAGGGGGTGACCAACGAGCTGCTCAAGATCATTCCGGCCTTCCGCGAGCAGCCCGGACGCCTGTTGGTCTGCGCCACCAACTTCATCCGCGCGCTGGACTCGGCTTTCCTGCGGCACGGGCGCTTCGACTATGTGATCCCCATCGGCCTGCCCGATGCTGAAGCGCGGCGGGCAATGTGGAGGCGCTTCATCCCGGCGTCCGTGCTGGAGCAGGTGGACGTGGAGCTATTGGTGGGGCGCAGTGAGGGCTTTTCGCCGGCGGACATCGAATTCGCTGCGCGCAGCGCGTCACAGCGCGCGCTGGAGAAGGCGATTTATGAGCACGACGACGTCGGGAGCCAGGGCGGCGGGCCGGTCAACGGCGGCGGGCCGCCCTCGGGCCGCGGGCCAGCTCACGGTCCCGTCCTGGTTGCCCAGGGACACGAGCTTCGACGCGGACCCTCGACCCAGGACTACCTGGAGACCATCGCCGAGACCCGTGCCACCGTCAGCGACGAGGTCGCGCGCGAGTTCCTTGAGGACATCGAGCGGCTCGGGCGCATGTAGCCGTCGCATGCAGGCAGGGCTCCACTTGTCAGTCCGAGGGCCGCGGCCCTGGTTTGCCTCGCGCATGACCGCCCAGGCGTGCGCCGCCGGCCCACATGCCTACCCTTGTCAGGGTTGATCACCGAACAACTCGATCCGTGGGGGCCTCTCTGTTTGCCACCCGCAACACCAAGGACGTCACCGATTCAGGGCTCTGGCTCATCAACCCGTGGAGTCACCGGCGCCCGGCGTGAAGTCCCGCTGGCCCCCGCGTTCATCTCATTCCGGTGGTGGCTACTCCCGTCCGGGTCACCATCCGCAACACGGTCGTGCCGTCCGCATCCTCGACGGTGAAGGAAACAGACATTCCCTCCACAGCCGCCAGGGACGTGATGTGTGTTCCTCCACAGGGGATGCTGGCCTCACCCTCGGGCAGGCTGGCAACCCAGTAGCGCCGGTCGGTGAGGCGGTCGCCGTCCCGGTCGATCCGCACCGCAGCGCCGGTTGCGGTCCAGCCGTCCAAAGTGGCATTGATGGCCTCGGTTATGGCCGGAAGCTCCTCCACAAGTCCTTCGGTGCTGAACCCTTTGCGGCGCAGCGACTTGTTCAGCCGGAAGACGTCAACCGAGCCGTATTCGGTGATGGTGGAGGAGGCGATGGCTGCGGCATCGAAGTCGGGCTGCCCGAGCGCGTCGGCCCGGGTCTCCTTGCTCCAGCGTCCTGCCACGGCCCGGTTGAGGGCCAGCGAGGCCAGATGGCAGCCGGTGTGCCCGGAGTTGAGTGCCTCGCGCCGGTCCGCGTCCACGGAAACTTCGACGGCGGTCCCCTCGGCCAGGTGGGCCTGGGCGGGCAGCAGATGCGCGACGACGAAGGCCCAGCCCTCGGTGCCCTTCCGGACCGGAATGTCTGCACCGATATACAGCTGCGTCCCGTCGGTGGCGGCCACAATACAGTCCAGGACCGGCCACTGAGCCAGTCCGCCATCGTCTGTTCCGTCGTCTCCTCCAGGGTCGCCGGCCTTCAGCAGGGCCCTGTCCGGGCCCTGGTCCGGCCAGCCGGCATCCACCGGATGGCACGGTGTGGTGTCGAGCAGCACCGCCAGCCGGCCGTCGTCGAGCATCTGGCTGTGGAGGACAGTTGCGGCTCCATTCAACCGGCCGGACGGGTAACTGACAACTGAATCTGTACGGGGAAGAGTCACCCGAAACACGTTACCGGCTCCGCCCGGCACCCATATGCCAGACTGGGGCGATGGAACGAACCGATCCGCAACCGGCCGCCGACGAAAAGACCACGCTGCTGCAGTTCCTGGACTTCCAGCGCGCCACCTTGCTGCTGAAAGCCGAAGGTCTCAGCAAGGACGAGCTCGCCCAGCCTCTGCCGTCGTCGTCGCTCACGCTGGCGGGCCTGCTCAAGCATCTGGCCCTGGTGGAGGACGACTGGATCCAGACGAAGTTCAGCGGCCTGCCGGAACGCGAGCCGTGGGCCAGCGCCCCCTGGGACCAGGATCCGGACTGGGAATTCCACACGGCTGTGGAGGATGACCCGGAGGGGCTTCGGAACCTCTACCGGGACGCCTGCGAGCGCACCCGCAGGAGCGTGGCGGAGGCGGACCTGGATGACCTGTCCGCCGGCACCTCCCGTGAAGGGCACCGCTGGAATCTGCGCTGGATCCTGACGCACCTGATCGAGGAAACCTCCCGGCACAACGGCCATGCGGATCTGCTGCGCGAGGCGATCGACGGCACCGTGGGGGAGTAGTCCACCTCAAATCCCGCTGCTCAGCCCGGGAACGCCTTCCCGGGATTGAGCAGCCCGGCAGGGTCCAGCGCATCCTTGATGCTGCGGTGCAGTGCGATCACCCGGGGCGAGAACTCCGCCCGCAGGCCCGGGATCTTCAGCAGCCCCACGCCGTGTTCGCCCGTCGTCGTGCCGCCCAGCTCCAGTGCATCCGCCACAATCCTGTCAAAGGCCTCCTTGGCCCGGGCCTTCGCATCGGAATCTCCCTCCGGTGCAATGATCAGCGGATGCAGGTTACCGTCCCCGGCGTGCGCGATGTTCGCGATAATGGTCCGGTGCTCCCGGGCGGTCGCCTCGATCCGGCGCAGCATCTCCGGCACGGCGGTGCGCGGCACGCAGACGTCCTCGGTGAGCACCGGGCCCAAGCGCTCCAGCGCGGGATAGGCCAGCCGGCGGGCCAGAAACAGCTCATCCGCATGCGCGGCGCTGACGGATCGTTCGGCCTTGGTGGCCCCGCAGTCTTTGAAGATGGCGTGCAGCTGGGACGCAAGTTCCTCGCCGCGGATCCCGGGCTCGTCCACCGAGGCCAGCAGCAGCACGTTGCCGTCCTTGGTCAGGCCCAGCTGCTGCCAGTCGTCCACCGCCTGCAGGCACTGCCGGTCCACCAGTTCCAGGGCGGAGGGGATGATTCCGGCCTTGCTGACGGCGGCCACAGCCTCACCGGCGGCCACCAGATCCGCGAAATAACCGACGACCGCCCGGTTTTCCCGGCCGGCCAGCGGCAGCAGCTTCAGCGTGGCCTCCGTGATGACCGCCAGTGTCCCCTCCGACCCCACCAACAGGGCCGTCAGGTCGTACCCGGCCACGCCCTTGGCCGTCCGCCGCCCCACTTCCACCACGGAACCGTCCGCCAGCACCGCGGTCAGGCCCAGCACGTAGTCCCTGGTGACGCCATACTTAACGCAGCACAGCCCGCCGGCGTTGGTGCCGATGTTGCCGCCGATCGTGGAAATCTTGTAGCTGGCCGGGTCCGGCGGATACCAAAGCCCCTGCTCCGCCACCGCCGCGCGCAGATTGTCATTGATCACCCCGGGCTGGGTGCGAACAAACCGCTCGTCCGGGTTGATCTCCAGGATCCGGTCCATCAGTTCCAGCGACAGCACGATGCAGTTGGCCACGGCATTGGCGCCGCCGGAGAGCCCGGTGCCTGCCCCGCGCGGAACAATCCGCACGCCTGAAGCGGCGGCGAGTCCGACGACGGCGGCCACCTCCTCGGTGCTTTTGGCCAGTACCACCGCCAGCGGCAGGGCAAAATCCGCCCATTCGGCGTCGTCGTGGCTGTAGCGCTGAAGGGAAGGGGCGTCGGTCAGGACCCGGTCCGCGGGCAGCAGGTCACGCAGGCCGGTAAAAAGGTCGGAGCTCATTCTTCGGACCCTACCGCAGTCGGGCGTCTGCCCGGAGCAGTCCCGGGACTTGGCCGCCGCCGTGAGGCACGTGCCGGCCCGCGCCGTTGGACGGGGCATCGCCGCGGACGTGGCGAGGTTATGGGGCCAGCCGCCGGCCCTCGGAAGCGCCGCCGTCGGCGTGACGTTCCCGGTCGCCGTCGGCACCCGGATACGCCCGTCAGTCCTTGCGTCCAGTCCCGCGCTACAGCCACTTCTTCCGCTTGAAAATCGCGTACATCAGCGCGCACAGGACCAGCATCAGGCCAACCGCAAACGGGTAGCCGTAGGGCCAGGACAATTCCGGCATTTCGTGGAAGTTCATCCCGTACAGCGAGGCCACAAAGGACGGGGCAAAGAAGATCGCGGCCCAGGATGAGATCTTTTTGATCTCCTCATTCTGCGCCGCGCTGGCCTCGTTCTGCCGGTTGGTGGTCAGCGTGCCATCCACCGTCAGGGCGTTCTGCAGCAGCTGCCGGAACGAGTCGGCACGGGCCGTGACATTGTGCACGTGGTCCTGCACATCGCGCAGGTAGCGCTGCAGCTCAATGTCCACCCCATACTTGGAGAAGCCACCCTTGAGCCAGGCCATCATTTCGGTGAGCGGATGGATGGCGCGCTGGAACTGGATCACCTCGCGGGAGAGCTCATAGATGCGCCGCGAAACGCGGGGGTCGCCGGCGAACAGTTGGTCCTCGATCTCATCGATGTCGTTTTCCAGCCCGGCAACGACGGGGGCGTAGTCATCCACCACCTGGTCCAGCAGGGCGTAGAGCACTGCTTCGGGCCCACGTGCCAGCAGCTGGGGGTTCTGCTCCAGGCGGTGCCGGACCTCGGCCACCCCGGCCGTCTCGGCATGGCGGATGGTGATGACGAAGTCGTCGCCGGTGAAGATATGCAGTTCGCCGAACTCCACCACTTCCGCTTCGTCCAGATAGCGGGCCGGCCGCAGCACCGTGAACAGATTGCTGTCGTAGCGTTCCATCTTGGGCCGCTGGTGCGCCTTGATGGCATCCTCCACCGCCAGCGGATGCAGTCCGAACTCGGTGGCCACCGAGGCCATCTCCTCCGAGGTCGGCCGGTACATGCCGATCCAGGCCATCCCGCCACGGGCCGCCAAAGTCTCGTAGGTCTGTTCCAGGCTGGTCGGATCGGCTGTGCGCCGGCCGTCAACGTAGACGGCGTTGTCGATAATAGTCACCGCCCCATTATCCGCATCCGGCTACTCCTGTCCGGCCATCCCGCCCAGCAGCGGCTGCACCCGGTAGGGGATGTGCTCATGCAGCGCCAGTGATGTTTCGGTCCGGATCACGCCGCGGATCCGCAGCAGGGCCCGCAGCGCGTTCTGCAGATGGTGGACGTCAAGGGCGGCAACCCTGCACCAGATGTCGCCGCGGCCGGAGATCTCGTACACCTCCAGCACCTGCGGCTGCTTGCGCAGCGCGGCAATGACCCCGTCCAGCTCGCGGTGCGTCACCTCGATGGTGACAAAGGCGACGACGTCATAGTCAATGGCGGCAAGGTCCACCTCGCGCCCGCCGTTGCGCAGCGTCCCGGAGCGCAGCAGCCGTTTGATGTGCGTCTGCACGGTGTTGCGGGCCACGCCCAGCCGCTCGCTCAGCTCGCCGATCTGCGCCCGCGGATCGCGCACCAGTTCCAGCAGCAGCTTCAGGTCAAGGGCATCGAGTTTGCCCATCGCGCTCACTCCAGTTCCGCTTCCGCGGCCAATATTGATCAAAACAGTCAATAATCCGGCCAAATAATAATCAATCCGAATGTCTGCCTTCATTCTATAGAGGAAATAGTACAGTTTCGGTTCCCGCAATTCGCGGAACCTAGCCGGGAACCCTATCCGGGACCCTATTCACCAACACCGTCCAGGAACGGAGCAGGCTGCGATGACCGTCTTCAGCGAACTGCGGATGCGCCCGGCCACTGCGCAGGCGACGCGCACCGGCTGGGACGCCTCGGTCACCGCCCGGCTGGTGCTGGCCGGCGTCGTCATCTTTACGCTGCTGGTCGGGGCGAACCTGGCCACCCCGCTCTACCCGCTGCTGCAGGCCCGGCTGGGCATCAACTCGCTTGGCGTCACCGTCGCCTTTTCCAGCTATGTGCTGGCCCTGATTGCCGGACTGATGCTCGCCGGGCACTGGTCGGACCACATCGGCAGGCGCGCCGCACTGGTGCTGGCCGTGCTGGTTGGCCTGGCTGGGGGACTGGTCTTCGGAACCGCGGAAAACCTGGCGATGCTGGCCGCAGGCCGCGCCCTGCAGGGGATCGCCGTCGCCCTGGCCACCGGCGCCAGTGCCGCCGCGCTGCGGGACCTGCTGCCCACAAAACCGGAATGGGCGTCCCGGTTCACCCTGCTTGCCTCCGCCGGGGGAGTGGCCGCCGGTCCGGTGATCGGAGGACTGCTTTCCCTGCTGCCGGACCACACCCTGACGCCGTTCGTGGTCCATTCCGTGGTCCTGTCGCTGCTGCTGGTACCGCTGCTGGCGCTGCGGGCACGTCCCGCCGTCCGACCCGCCCCGAACGGCACAGGGATGTCCGTTTTGCGCCCGCGCCGGCCGTCCATTTCCGCAGAGGCCCGCGGCGCCTTCTGGATGGCCTCCGCGACAGGGTTCCTGAGCTTCACGGTGTTCGGCTTCTGCCTGTCCCTGGCGCCGGGATACTTCGCGCAGATTGTGCACGCCGATTCCCGTCCGCTGATCGGGTTGCTGGCCGCGCTGACACTGGGATCCTCGGCCCTCAGCCAGTTGCTGGCCGTGCGCGGGCGTTTCCTGGTTCCCGCCGGACTGGCCGTGCTGGCCATTTCGGTGGTCCTGTTGGCCGTCTCCGGAGCCCTGGCCTCGCCGTGGCTGCTGATCGCCGCAAGCATCAGTGCCGGGATTGGCCAAGGCATCGCCTTCCGCGTGGTCTTCAACGAGGTGGCGGGCAAGGTGGAGCCGGAGCGGCACGCCCAGATCATCAGCACCGTCTACGTCATCACCTACCTGGGCAGTGCGATTCCGGTGATCGGCATGGGTGCGGTGGCCAGCGTCTGGGGACTGCCGACGGCGGTGGTTTGGTTCGTCGTTCCCGTCGCCGCAGCCTGTGCCGGCCTCGCCGTCGTCGCCCTCCGCAGCACTCCCCCCTGCCCATCACCCCTCCCGTTGAGTGTGGAGATCCGCACCTAAAAACCCTCTTGAAGGGGCAGATCCCGACACTCAACGGGGTGTTGGGGAGGGTGACGTCAATGCAGCGAGTTCATTGCAAAGAAATCCTTGCAAAGAGTTCTTTGTAACAGTAGACTTGTTCCATGAGCGCAGAGCAGATGAACGAGGCTGCAGGCGGACTTAACGCCAAGCCATCCCAAACGGAGACGGAATTCCCGGTCCGCAAGGTGGACCTCGCCTCGCTTAAGGCGCTGGCACACCCGCTCCGCGTCCAGATCCTGGAAATGCTCTCGCGGCATGGGGCGCAAACCGCCTGCAGCCTTGGCGAGATGCTCGGTGAGTCCAGCGGGTCCACCAGCTACCACCTCCGCCAGTTGGCCAAACACGACTTTGTCCGCGAAGTTGAAGGCAAGGGCACGGCCCGCGAGCGATGGTGGGAACGGCCCAAGGGTGCCATCGAGATCGGAAGCCGCGACCTTTCCGAGAATCCGGCGACCGGCGAAGCGTCCCGGTTGGTCAGCCGCGAGTTCGAGCACATTCGGGCCGCGGCGCTGGCGGACTTCATGGAGCACGGCTGCGATCTGCTGCCGCCGGAATGGTTCGACGCGGCCACCATCGACAGCTCCAACGCCAGGCTCACAGCGGCGCAACTCCACCGTTACACCCGGGAAGTAGAAGGCTTCGCCCGGCGTTTGCTGGAGGAACTCCGCAGCGAAGGCGAACAGGTTGGTGCACGTCCCGTACAGATCCACTTCAATGCCTTCCCGCTCAGCGACGGTTCCACCGGCCCGGTCGGCACAGGCGCCAAGTAGCCGGGCCCCGGTCCATGAACAAAAACAGCGGCCAACACTTATAGCAGTAAATCCGTCCAGCACTGCAAAGGAACAACCATGAGCACCTCCTCAGCATCACGTCTGCCCCGCCGCCGCCCCAGCGCCGTTGCCGCCATGGCCAACCACGCCGGTGTTGCCCTGCAGAATTGGGCCAGCCGCCGCGGCACAGCGTCCGTCGACGCCCTGCTCTACCAGGCCGAGCAGCAGGAGCGGCGCGACCGTGAGGGCGCAAGCCTGCACGACGGACTCCTTCGCTAGCACGACGGCGGCCGGGGCCTACCGCCGTCGGTCCCGGACCGGCGACCGCCGCACCGTCGTCGTCGGGCCGCCCATCCGCCGGCACCGTCGTCGTCGGGCTGCCCATCCGCCCGCAACGTACCTTTCGCCGGCTACACCGGCAGCGGCCCGGCATGCCCGGGCATGTGGCTGAAGACCAGGGTCGTCTCGGTGTGCCCCACCACCGGATCCGTGGTCAGATGATCCAGCACCCAATCCCGCAACACGTCGGTATTGGGGACGGCAATGTGCAGCAGATAGTCCACCGAGCCGGAGACATGGAAGGTTGAGAGCACCTCCGGCAGCCGGGGGACAGTCCCGGTGAAGCGGTCTATCTGGTCCCGGTCGTGGGCGCGGAGGCGAACCGCTATCAGCGCCTGCACGGAGCGTCCGATAGCGGCAAGATTCAGCTTCGCTTCGAACCCCTCGATGGCCCCACGCTCGATCAGCGAGCGGGTCCGCATCAGCGCCGTCGAGGGGGCAATTCCCACGGCGTCGGCAAGGTCGCGGTTGGTGATTCTGGCATCCGCCACCAGGGCGTCGATGATCTGCCGGTCGAGGGCATCCAAGGACTCTGGATTTCCCACCGGGACCGCGGATTCGCGCCGAACATTCTTCGCTGCTGACATCTAGCACGCTCCGTCGCCGTCCAGAAGGATCGAGATTGCCCTCGATGGGTTTTGTTTGTTCGTTATCGTACCAATCTGCCGAATTATTGCACCATACTTATCGGATTCAATGGCGAATATTTCTTACCTTGCCGCCCGGCGGCTGGGGAAAACGATAGGCGGTTATTCATGCTGGGTCCCGATACTCTTGCTGTGCACGCCGGCCGGGACGGCCTGACATCGCTGGGCGTGCACGCCGTCCCGCTCGACCTGTCCACCACCGCACCGCTGCCGTCGGTGCATGACGGGGGCCTGTCGTATGAGCACCTGGCCACCGGCGGCGTCCCCGCGGAGGGCCAGACCACCGTGTACCAGCGGCTCTGGAATCCCACCGTGGCCCGCTTCGAGGCCGGCCTCGCGACGCTGGAGGCCGCGCCGGAGGCAGTCGCCTTTGCCACCGGAATGGCGGCTCTGACGGCGGTGCTGCTCGCCGCCGTGGCCGGGGGCAAGAAGCATGTGGTGGCGGTCCGCCCGCTCTACGGCGGATCGGACCATGTCCTGGCCAGCGGAATGCTCGGCACCGAGGTCACCTTCGCCACGGCGCCGGAAGTCCACAGGGCGCTGCGTCCGGACACCGGCCTGGTGCTGGTGGAGACGCCCGCCAATCCCGATCTGCAGTTGGTGGACATTGCCCGCCTGGTGAGCGACGCCGGTGGCGTGCCGGTGCTGGTGGATAACACTTTCGCCAGCCCGGTGCTGCAGCAGCCACTCCGACACGGGGCAACGCTGGTGCTGCACAGCGCCACCAAATTCCTGGGCGGGCATGGCGATGCCATGGGAGGCGTGGTGGCAACCGATTCCGGGTGGGCGTCGCGGCTGCGCCAGGTGCGGGCTGTGACCGGCGGAATCCTCACGCCATGGCCCGCCTATCTGCTGCACCGCGGGCTGGCCACCCTTCCCATCCGGGTCCGTGCCCAGCAGGAGGGCGCCCAGAAGGTGGCCGCGGACCTGGCCCGGCATCCGCTGGTGACCCGCGTCCTCTACCCGGGTCTGCCCGAATGCGATCCGCTGTCCCTGGTGGGCACCCAAATGGCCGGACCGGGATCGCTCATGTCCTTTGAGGTCGCCTCGGCGGAGCACGCCGAGCGCATCCCGGGCGCGGTCAGGTTGATAACCCACGCCGTCTCCCTGGGCGGGATCGACTCGCTGGTCCAGCATCCGGCGGGACTGACCCACCGCCCGGTGGCGCCGGAGGCCAAACCGGATGCGGCCATGCTGCGGGTTTCGGTGGGGCTGGAAGACGCCGGCGATGTGCTGGCGGACCTGGTGCAGGCCATCGAGTCAACCCGGTAGGCGATGGCGTCATCTCACTGTGGAGCACCTTGGGCCATCAGAAGGGGCGACGGCGTCGGGTCACCCCGGTAGCCGAGGGGCCGTCGGGGCGCCTGCGGGAAGTCCTGCCGGAAGTCCCGCCGGAAGCAGCACGACGGCGAGGGTGCCGGCGGCCAGGGCAAGCGCCGAAAGCGACCAGACCAGAGCTGTCCATCCGGCCGACTGGAAGACGATGCCGGAGGCCCATCCGACGAGGCTGGATCCGGCGTAGTAGCTGAGGTTGTACAGCGATGCCGCCTGCGCCCGCCCCGAAGCCGTGATGGCTCCGGTCCAGCCGGACGCGATGCTGTGGGCGCCGAAGAAGCCCGCCGTGAACATAACCAGGCCAGACAGGATGATCCACAGCGGCGTCAGCATGGTCAGGGCCAGGCCAGCGATCATCAGCCCAACGCTGCCCAGCAGCACCTTCCGGCGTCCGGTCCGGCCCGCAAGGCCGGCGGCCCAGCGTGACGTGAAGGTCCCGGACAGGTAGGCCAGGAAGATCAGCGCGACGGCGGCGGCCGGCAGCAGGTACGGCGGGGCTTCCAGCCGGAATCCAAGGTAGTTGTAGACGCTGACAAAGGAGCCCATCAGCAGGAAGGCCTGAGCGTAGAGCGCCAGCAGCCTGCGGTCGCGCAGCGGCGGGCCTAGCCGGCGCAGGGCTTGGCCGAAGCCGGCGTTGCGCAGCACGGAGAAGCCCTGCGGCTTGGGCGCCAGCAGCAGGAACGCGATGGCCGCCCCGGCCGAGGCGACGGAAACGGCAAGGGTGCCGATCCGCCAGCCGGCCGCATCTCCCACCGGGCCGGCCAGCAGCCGGCCGAAAAGTCCGCCCAGCGTGGTGCCGGCAACATAGGCGCCTGCGGCCAGGGCCGCGTGGAATTTGTTGATCTCCTCATTCAGGTAGGCAAGTGCAAGGGCCGGAATGCCGCCCAGGGCCATCCCTTCCAGCGTGCGCAGCCCCAACAGAACCGGGAAATTGGGGGACAGCGGGATCAGCAGGCCCAGTACAGTCGCCGCGATGATGGCGGTCCCCATGACTTGGATCCGGCCAAAACGGTCTGCGGCAAAGGACCACGGCAGCACGGTGATGGCCAGGCCGATGGTTGCCGCGGAAACTGTGAGTCCTGCCTGTGGGGCGCTGATGTGCAGGTCGCGGGAGAGCAGCGGCAGCAGGCCCTGCACGGAGTACAGCTGGGCAAAGGTGGCGACTCCGGCAAAGGCCAGTGCCAGCAGCACCCGGCGGTATCCGGTGCTGCCCTTGCTGTGTCCGCTCCAGCTGGCGGCTCCGGTCCGGGCGGCAGGCATTTCCGCTGGCCGGCCGGCCGAGTTCCGGCGGAACGGAACATCGGAAACCGCAACAGGGGACACCGGGACTTCGGGAACGCTCACCCGGTTAAGTCTAGGAGCGTGCCTTTGATGCGTCCAATGCATTATTATCGGATAATTCATAGCACTAGCGCATTGGATTGGAGGGCTTGGAAATGACGGAGCGGAACTACCAGGAGCTGGTGCGGCTGCTGCCCGTGCTGCCCATCCTGGCCGAGCTGGGCCGTACCGGCCACATTACCGAGACCGCGGAACTGCTGGGCATCCCGCAGTCCACCGTCAGCCGCGCACTCACCCGGGCTGCCGCCGTCGTCGGAACCGAACTGGTGGTCCGCGAGGGCCGCGGCATCCGGCTCACCCCCGCCGCGGAAGTGCTGATTCCCCGGCTGCAGGCAGCGCTGGCGCAGGTCCAGAATGGGCTGGATGAGGTGCGGCTGCAGGCCGACCAGACACGGGGCAGGATCTCCGTGGCGTTCCAGCACACCTTTGGCGAGGCGATGCTGCCGCTGATGATCCGCGAGTTCCGGCTGCGGCACCCGGCGGTGACGTTCGAGCTGATCCAGGGCCCGCGCTCGCTCTGCCTGGACTCGCTGGTGCAGGCGCGGGTGGATCTGGCCATCATTTCCCCGGTCCCGCGGGCCACCAGGTCATTGGGCGCCCAGTTGCTGTACGCCGAGCCGCTGCGGCTGGTGGTGCCGGAACAGCATCCCTTTGCGGCCCGCCGGAGTATCCGGCTTGAAGAAGCGCGCGCAGAAGGATTCGTGGTGCTCAGCGAGGGTTTTGGCCTCCGCTCCATCTTCGACGCGCTCTGCCGCCAGGCCGGATTCCGGCCCCGGATCACCTTCGAGGGACAGGATTCTCACACCCTGCGGGGACTGGTTTCGGCTGGTCTGGGCGTCAGCGTGCTGGCGCCCTCCGGAGCCGACCACCTTACCCCCGCGGCCAGCCCGCTTGGCTGGAAGGAACTGGTGATCGAGGCCCCCGTTGCCGAGCGCGAGATCGGCTTGGCATGGCGGATGCGCGACGGCGAGCCGGAGCAGGTGCGCCGCTTCCGGGAGCTGGTGCTGGGGGAGGGCAAACCGCTGCTGCAGCGCGCCTTTGCCGGTGTGGCTGAAACCCCGACGGCGGACGCCTCGCCAGTCCCGGGTCAGCCCCTGCGCTGATCGGCCAACGGACGTCAGAACCGGGTGGAGATCCCGAAGTGCCGCATCACAGCAAGACCGGTCCCTTCTTGGACCGCCACCCCAACCGGACGGGCCAGCTCCGAGGCCAGCCCTAAAGCTCCCGCAGGAACCCCTCGACCACGTCGGCGGCGGGAACGTCCCTGGCCTGCCGCCAGCCCGTTCCTGCCCACAGGTTGACCGCACCCGCGTCGCCCCGGGCAGCGGCGGCGGCCCGGATCGGTGCGGTCAGATGGTGAATGGCAGGATAGCCGGCCGGCGCTGAGGGATGGTCCCGGACAAAGCGGTTGGCCAGCGCACGGGCGGTTTTTCCGGTGAAGGCGCGCGTCAGCACGGTTTCGGTGTACTGCGGATCCGCCAGGGCGTCCTTGTGCAGCTGGCGCGCGCCGCTTTCGGAGGTCCGGATGAATGCTGTCCCCAGCTGGACTGCCACGGCGCCGGCGGCAAGGACAGGCTTCACCTCCGCCGCGCTGCCCAGCCCGCCGGCGCCGATCAGCGGCAGGTCCACCGCCGAGCGGAGCAGGGAAACCAGGGCGGCCGTGTCAGGCGCGGGGGCATGGGCGGAAGGCGGCAGGAAGGCCGCGGTGTGCGAACCGGCATGGTGGTGCTGCACGGTCAGTGCATCCACCCCCGTTTCCGCCGCAAGCCCCGCCTCTTCAACACTTGTCACGCTGGCGATGACCCGGCTACCCGCCTGCTGCAGCCGCCGGACCACCGAGGCCGGCGCCAGGCCAAAGGTAAAACTCACATACGGCACCGGATCGGAAGCCAGCAGGTCGATCTTCGCCTGCCAGCCGTCGTCGTCCTCAAAAACGGGCGGAAGATCCACCCCGTACGCGGCCGCCTCCGCCTCCAGCTCCTGCCGGTAGACGGCCAGGGCAGCGGCGTCCGGCGGAATGGCGCCGGGGACAAAGACGTTGACGCCGAAGTCCACCCCGGCGGCGCGGGCCTGGGCCACCTGCCCGGCCAGCGTCTCCGCGCTCTTGTAGCCGGCCGCCAGGAAGCCGAAGCCGCCCGCACGGCCCGCGGCCACAACCAGGTCGACCGTGGTGGTGCCGCCGGCCATGGGGGCCACGATGATGGGGGATGGGAACACGGGACCTCCAGGATGGCGCGTATCTGGCTAGTCTAAGTGGGTGACTACCAGCGCAACCAGTACCCCGCCACGCCCTCGGAGCGCGGGCGCCATCATCGGCCTGGACATCGGCGGGTCCAAGACCCGCGGTATCAGGTGGCAGGACGGCGAGGTGAAGGAGGACCACTCGACGGGCAGCGCCAACGTCCAAAACGTCTCCCGGGAGCAGGCTGCGGCCAACCTGGAAGAGCTGTTCGGCAAGCTGGGTGCCGAGGGTGTGCAGCAGGTGTTCGCCGGCTCCGGCGGGGTGGATACCGAGGAGGACGCCGCGGCGCTGGCGGCCCTGATCCAGCCCAACGTCCCCGGCGCCAAGGTCACGGTGGTGCACGATACCAGGCTGCTGCTGGCCGCCGGCAGCGCGGAGACCGGGGTTGCCGTGATTGCCGGCACCGGCTCGGCCGCCTGGGGCGTGAACGACGACGGCGGCCAAGCCCGGGCGGGCGGCTGGGGCTATCTGCTCGGCGACGAGGGAAGCGGTTACTGGTTTGGCCGGGAGGCGGTTAGGCACAGCCTGCACCGGATGAACCTGGGACTGGAACCTGATCGGCTGACGCGGGCGCTGCTGGATAAATGCGGTCTCTCCGAACCCAACGAGCTCATTGCACATTTCCACGGCGGCACCGGGCGGCGGTATTGGGCTGCGATGTCGCCGCTGGTCTTCGAGGCGGCCGCCGCGGGCCACCCGGAGAGCCTTGCCATGATTCAAACGGCCGGCCGGGACCTGGCCGCCCTGGCCACCCAATGCGCCCGGCTGCTGAAGATTTCCGGACCGATTGTGCTGGGCAGTGGGTTGGGGAGCAACCAGCCGCCCTTGCAGGCTGCGTTCAAAGCCCATCTGGCCGAGGCCGGGCTGACCGATGTGCGGGTGCTGGAGCAGGATCCGATCTTTGGTGTGCTGAAGCTCGCCTCAGCCTGAGCGGGCCCGTTTTCAACGACGCGTCCAACTACCCCGCGCTAACTGCAGCGAAACAAGCGTTTCCATGCAGTTGGCGCGGGATAGTTGAAGGGGCTGGGCTGGGACGGTCAGCCGCGGCGCCGCGGGGTGAGCCGGATGCCGGGCATTGGCGGGGCCGGAATGCGCCCGGCCTCGCGTCCGGCGTCCTCGCCGTGTCCGGGGACGGCTCCGAACCTGCTGCTGTGTTCCTCCCAGTCCTGCCTGGCACGGACTATTTCCTCGTGGCTGCGGCCCACGAAATTCCACCACATCAGCAGTTCCTCCCGGAACGGCTCCCCGCCCAGCAGCATGAAGCGGGCACCTTCCGGCGCGTCGAGGTCCAGCCGCGTCCTGCCCGACCCCAGATATGCCAACGGTCCGGAATCAAGGACAATGCCGTCAATTTCCACGGAACCGGCCAGGACCAGGATGGCGTGTTCAAACCCTGGCTCCAGCGACAGCGACACAGGGCCGGTTGCCGTAACGGAAACCTCCGCACCCACCAACGGGCTATGCACCCGGGCAGGGGAAGTCACGCCGTCCAGGGAACCTGCAATCACGGTGGCGGTGAAATTCGCGCCCTCAAGTTTGGGCAGGTCGGCGTGCTGTTCGAATCGGGCCGGCTGGTGCCGGGCGTTTTCCGGCAGCGCCACCCAGAGCTGCAGGCCGCGGACGGTTCCCCCGTCAACATCCCCGCGGGCCTCCCCGCCGTCGTCGTTGCTACCGCCGTCGCTCCCGCCGTCGGTGGCCTGGACCTCGTCGGGCCGGACCGCAAACTCCGAATGCGCCACACCCTGGCCCGCGGTCATCAGATTCAGCTGACCCGGGCGGACCAGCACGTCCGAGCCCAGACTGTCACGGTGCCGGATGGTCCCGGAGAGCAGCCAGGTCACGGTCTGCAGGCCGGTGTGCGGATGCGGCAGGACGGCCATCGTGGCCGGACCCGGACCGTAGCTGTCCAGGAAGCACCATGCGCCGATGGTCGGAAGGGCACGTTGCGGCAGGGTGCGGGAGACCGTCATCGCCCGGATCCCGCCCAACGGCACGTTGCGCGCTGGCCACAACTGGACGCACGGTCCGGGGCCAGCCGACGGGGGGCAGACGGTGGGCTGTGGGCGCACCTCCAAGTTGGTCACTGCAACAGTCTAGGCCCGCTATTAGTCCTTCATTCGCCAGGTGATCAGCTTCAGCGAACCGTTACCCGCACGCACCGCCGTCGTAATGTTGTTGGACTCGGGCGTGGCCAGGGAAACCTCGCTGACCGCACCGGCCAGGTCGTCACTGTCCCCGGTTCGGCTAACGGCACCGCTGACCGGATCAATGTCGAAGGCGATGAGCTTCAACGAGCCATTGCCGGCCCTGACGGCAACAACATAGCGGGTGGAGCTCAAGCGGGAGAGGCAGATGCAGGTTGCAGCGCCGGCCTGGTCGTCACTGTCATTGAGCCGGTGGATCTGCGTGCCGTCAGGGGAGAGCGACCAGCTGATGAGTTTGAGCTTTCCGTTGCCGGCCCGCACCGCCGTGACCATCCCTGCCATCGCAATTTCGCTGACCGCCCCGGCCTGCGAACCGCTGTCGCCCAGCCGGGAGATGCTCTTCCCGTCTTCGGCGACTCCCCAGCTGATCAGCTTCAGATTGCCGCTGCCGGTACGGACCGCCGTGACCATGAAATTGTCCTGCACCGAGAGCGCAATCAGACCAACATCACCGGCCTGATCCCCGCTGTCGCCAAGCCGGGTGATTTTCCCGGTGCCGCCGTCGAGCTGCCAGCTGATCAGCTTGAGATTTCCGGCGCCGGTCCTGACCGCCGTAATGAGGTCGGCGGCTGTTTTCGACGGACCGGGCGTGATGGCGATAAGGCTGGCCTCTCCGGCCTGGCCGTGGCTGTCATGGAGCCGGGCGATGTTTCCCGACCCTGTGTTGTCATTCCAGGAGATGAGCAGCAGGTCCGAACTGCCGTCCCTAACGGCGGTGACGGTCAGGTTGCGGTTGCGGGTAACGGCGATTTCGCTGACCTCCCCAGCCTGGTCGTCGCTGTCGCCAGTGCGCGAAACCGAACCAGGTCCACCGGTACCCCAGTTGATGAGCTTGAGAATGCCGGAACCGGTCTTGACCGCGGTGAGCGAATAAAAGCCCAAGTCCTCAATCGTTATGTCGGTGGCCGTACCGGCCAATGATCCGCTGTCACCTACTCGTGTAAAGGTAGTCATGACCGCCATCCTTCCCTTAGAACCTGATAACGATGCGGCAGTACAGCCAGCCGCATTCAAGGCAATACCGATGGCCACGGACGGTGATGCACCCCACCGTGAAGCCAATCGCTGCGGGATTACCTGGACGCATGAGGACCAGGACGTGCTCCTGCCGGTCGGTCCGAGTGCTGTGGTCCTCCGCCCCGCCGGCCCAAAGAATCCGTTCCCCGTCCCAGGCTGCCGGTGCTTTGAGGCCGAGCTCACTGACCAGGTGGCTGACGTCGTCGCCTGCCTTGGGCCGACGTGCGGTCAGCGCGCCGATGAAGGCGAAAAGGAACTGTTCGAGTTCCTTCGCCTCGCGCAATGAAGAAGCTAGCGGGTCATCGGTGTCCATTCGGGACCTCCTCAAGGTGGCAATGATGCTACGCCTGATCGGGGCAGGGGCGAAAGTGCTTTGGACGGGTAGATCCCAAGGGCCGCCGCCCGCTTTGTTCCCGACTTGTAAGACTTTCCCGCTTTACAGCCTTAAAACACCCTGCATATGATCGGGTGGCGTGGGGATTGACTCTTCACCTTGAATACCGCCAACAGTGAGGAAACCACCACGATGGCAGTGTCAGATGTTCCGGCGCCCCTCCCCGAAACCATCCACGGCAAGCAAACCCCCTCCACGCACGCGGCTGGCACCTCCACCATGATCGAGTACAGCCACGTCACCAAACGGTTCCAGGCGAACCAGGCCGCCGTGGACAACCTCAGCCTGCGCATCGACAAGGGCTCCATCACGGTCTTCGTCGGGCCGTCCGGCTGCGGGAAAACCACGTCGCTGCGGATGATCAACCGGATGGTGGATCCGACCAGCGGCACCATCACGGTCGATGGGCGCGATGTGTCCCGGGTTCCGGCCCCTGCGCTGCGCCGTTCCATGGGATACGTCATGCAGTCCGCAGGGCTGCTGCCGCACCGCACCGTGGTGGACAACGTCGCCACGGTGCTGCGGCTGAACAAGGTTCCCCGGGCACAGGCCCGCCTGCGCGCTACGGAGCTGCTGGACGTCGTCGGACTGACCTCCAGCCTGGCCAAGAGGTATCCGAACCAGCTTTCCGGCGGCCAGCAGCAGCGGGTTGGAGTGGCCCGCGCGCTGGCGGCGGATCCGCCCATACTGCTGATGGACGAGCCGTTCAGCGCCGTGGATCCGGTGGTCCGGGCCGAGCTGCAGACCGAGCTGCTGCGGCTGCAGCGGGATCTGGCCAAGACCATTGTCTTTGTCACCCACGATATCGATGAGGCCACCGTGCTGGGGGACAAGGTGGCGGTTTTCGCCACCGGCGGCCGGCTGGCCCAGTACGCGGCGCCGGAGGAGATACTGCGCGCACCGGTGGATGATTTCGTGGCCAATTTCGTGGGACGGGACCGCGGTTTCCGGCATCTGTCCTTCACGGGGGCCGCCGGCATCCCGGTCCGTCCCGTTGCCATGGCCACCCCGGCGGAACGCTCGGCCGGAGGGGTCGCGGAGTGGACGCTGGCCGTCGACGACGGCGGACGGCCGCTGGGCTGGCTGTCCCCGGCCCGGGCAGGAGAGCTGCTGCCCGGCGGCTCGCTCTACCGGCAGGGTGACTCGCAGCGCCGCGCGCTGGACGCCGCGCTGTCCTCGCCTGCGGGTCTGGGAGTGGCGGTGGACGACGACGGCCGCGTCGCCGGAGTTGTGCGCGCTGCCGAGATCCTGCAGGCCATTGAACAGTCCCGGCGGGTCCGCGAGGGCGGTGCCTGATGGCCTGGCTGATGGCCAACTTAGGCTACGTGCTCCAGCTGGCCGGTCTGCACCTGTACCAGTCCGTGGTGCCGTTGGCACTCAGCCTCGTCATCGCCATCCCTTTGGCCCAGCTGGCACGGATGAACCGCACGTTCAAGGGCTTCATCCTCAGTGCCGGGTCCATCCTCTACACGATTCCCTCGCTGGCGCTTTTCGTGATCCTGCCGGCCATCCTGGGCACCCGGATCCTGGACATCGCCAACATCATCGTGGCGCTGACCATTTACGCGGTGGCACTGCTGGTCCGTTCCACCGTTGATGCCCTGAACTCCATTGATGACGGGATCCGCCAGGCGGCGGTGGCGATCGGCTACAAACCGCTGTTCCGGTTCCTGACCGTGGACCTGCCGCTGTCCCTGCCGGTGCTTTTTGCCGGCCTCCGGGTGATCTCGGTCAGCAATATTTCCCTGGTCAGCGTGGGCGCCCTGATCGGCATCAGCAGCTTCGGCACGCTGTTCACCGACGGTCTGCAGCGCGACTTCATCACCGAGATCGTCGTTGGAATTGCCGGCACGCTGCTGCTGGCGCTGCTGATGGACATCCTGCTGGTGCTGCTGCAGCGTCTGCTCACGCCATGGCTGCGGGCAGCGCCTGCAACAGCCGGGGCGGTGACGGCATGAGATTCCTTGACACCCTGGACGGCTATTCCTCGGACAATCCGCTGGTGCAGGGCTACGAGTGGCTGATGGATCCGGCGAACTGGCAGGGCCCTTCCGGTATCCCGGTACGTACTGTAGAGCATCTGGGCTACACCGGGCTGACCCTGCTCATTGCCGTTGCCATCGCCGTGCCCATCGGCCTGTACGTGGGACATACCGGCCGGGGCCGGGTGGTGGTGATCGCGCTCGCGGGAATCCTGCGGGCGCTGCCCACCCTGGGTCTGCTGACCCTGTTCGTGCTGCTGGCCGGGTTGGGGCTGATGCCGCCTATTTGGGCGCTGGTGCTGCTGGCCGTGCCGCCCATCCTGGGCGGCACCTACGCCGGCATATCCTCGGTCAGCCCGGACGCCGTAGATGCCGCGCGCAGCATGGGCATGACGGAGGCGCAGATCCTGTTCCGGGTGGAGGTGCCCAACGGCCTTGCCGTCGTGCTGGGCGGGTTCCGTGCCGGCGTGCTGCAGGTGGTGGCCACCGTTGCCGTGGTGGCCTACATTGATCTGGGCGGCCTCGGCCGCTTTTTGATCGACGGCCTGGCCGTGAGCGATTATGGCCGGGTTTTTGGAGGTGCGGTGGTGATTGCCGTCCTGGCAATCGCCATCGATGCGGTGCTGGCCGGTCTGCAAAGACTGGCCATCTCGCCTGGACTTAAGGACGCCCGGCAGCAGCCGGGGGATTCGCAGACTGGCCGTGAAACCGTCACAGCCGGCGTACAAGGAGGAAACTCATGACGCAGAACAAGCGCCCACTGATTGGACGTCGGACCGTGTTTTCAACCGCAGGCGGCGTCGCGGTCGCCCTCGCCCTGGCGGCCTGCAGCGGGGGCGGGAGTCCGCTCAGCAACCCGACGACGGCGGCCGGCTCTGCCGGCGCATCGGGAGGTTCCGTCGTCGTCGGCGCCGCCAACTTTGCCGAAAGCAACACCATCGCCGAAATCTATGCCGGGGCCCTCAACGCGGCGGGCGTCACCGCCACCACCAAACTGAACATCGGCTCGCGCGAGGTCTACCTCAAGGCCGTCCAGGACGGTTCGGTGGACATTGTTCCGGACTACAGCGGCAACCTGCTCGGCTACGTGGACAAGACCAATACCGTCACCGATCCGGCCGCCATCCTCAAGGCCCTGCCCTCTAAGCTACCCAGCGGCCTGAGCGTGCTGGACGCCGCGCCAGCGCAGGACAAGGATGCCATGGTGGTCACCAAAGCCACCGCGCAGAAGTACAGCCTCAAGAGCATCGAGGATCTGGCCAAGGTCTGCGACAAGATCACCCTGGCCGCCCCGCCGGAGTTCGCCGAACGGCCCTACGGCCTGCCCGGGCTGAAGGCCAAGTACAACTGCGTGCCGCAGAAGTTCACCCCGATCAGTGACGGCGGCGGCCCGCTGACGCTTAAGGCCCTGCTGAACGACGACGCGCAGGTGGCGGACATCTTCACCACCACCCCCGCGATCGCGGACAACGACCTGGTGGTGCTGGACGACCCGAAGAACAACTGGCTGGCCCAGCAGGTGCTGCCCGTGATCAAAACGGACAAGGTCAGTGATGCGGCCAAGACCGCGCTGAACAACGTCTCCAAGCAGCTCACCACCGACGACCTGATCAACCTGAACCGGATGGTCAGCGGCAACCAGAAGATGAACCCCAAGGACGCCGCGGCGCAGTGGCTCAAGGACAAGGGCATCACCAAGTAACCCCCGGGTTGAGAGCACACCTCGCGCCCATGTTCTTCAGGACATGGGCGCGTTGTGTGCTCTCAACGTCACGGTCGCCGTGTCCAATTGGTCGACATTGGACCGTGAGTCGTACGCCACAGTGCGGCCGGCTCGGCGGAGCGCTGTGCAAATATGGGTGAATGGTCGAATTCAAGCAGTCCACGAAGCTCCACAACGTTCTCTATGACATCCGTGGACCGCTGCTGGCGCACGCGCAGAAGATGGAGGCCGAGGGGCACCGCATCCTCAAACTGAACATCGGAAACCCGGCGCCCTTCGGCTTTGAGGCCCCGGACGCCATCCTCGTGGACATGATCCGGCACCTGCCGCACGCCCAGGGCTACAGCGACTCACGGGGCATTTTCTCCGCCCGCACCGCCGTCGTGCAGTATTACCAGACACGAGGCATCCAGAACATCCACGTCGACGATGTCTACCTGGGCAACGGGGTCAGCGAACTGATTACGCTGTCCCTGATGGCACTGCTGGACACCGGCGACGAGGTCCTGGTCCCGACCCCGGATTACCCGCTCTGGACGGCGTCGGTGTCCCTGGCCGGCGGACGGCCCGTGCATTACCGCTGTGATGAGGACAACCACTGGTGGCCGGACCTGGAGGATCTGGAAGCCAAGATCACGCCCCACACCAAGGGCCTGGTTATCATCAATCCGAACAACCCCACCGGCGCCGTCTACCCGCGGCACATTGTCCAGGGCATGGTGGAGTTGGCGGCCAGGCACGGTCTGGTGGTGTTTTCCGACGAGATCTACGAAAAGATCCTCTACGACGACGCTGTGCACGTGAACACCGCGGCCCTGACGGGCGACGAGGTGCTTTGCCTGACATTCAGCGGGCTGTCCAAGGCCTACCGGATCTGCGGCTACCGCTCCGGCTGGCTGGCCATCTCCGGGCCCAAGGCTAAGGCCTCGGACTACCTGGAGGGGATCAACCTGCTGGCCAACATGCGCCTGTGTGCCAACGTCCCCGGGCAGCATGCCATCCAGACCGCGCTGGGCGGGCACCAGAGCATCACGGACCTGATCCTGCCCGGCGGCCGGCTGAAGGAACAGCGTGACACCGCCTACCGGATGCTCAACGCGATTCCCGGCGTCAGCGTCCAGCAGGCCGAGGGCGCGCTCTACCTGTTTCCGAAGCTGGACCCGGAGGTCTATCCCATCAAGGATGATGAGAAGTTCGCCCTGGACCTGCTCAAGGAGCAGAAGATCCTCATCTCCCATGGCCGGGCCTTCAACTGGATCAATCCGGACCACTTCCGCCTGGTCACGCTGCCCAGCGTTAAGGACCTGGAGGAAGCGCTGGGCCGGATCGCCGAGTTTCTGGATCACTACCGACCGTAGCCGCGTTGTCTGCGCGGGCGGACGCCAGCTAGCTCTGGCCGGCGTCGTCCCTGCGGGCTGCCGCCAGCCGGGCCTTGGCGCCCTCCAGCCATTGCTCGCAGCGCTGCGCCAGCGACTCACCGCGCTCCCACAGCGCCAGCGATTCCTCCAGGCTGGCACCGCCGGCTTCGAGTCGGCCGACGACGCCGACAAGTTCCTCCCGGGCCTGTTCGTAGCTCAGGGACGCGACATCCGCGTTCTGCATGCTCCCGACACCAGTTCCCTGGGCGGCAGGGCTTCCGTTATCCATGTTCATCCATTCTCCGCAGTTTTCCGTTTGGCGCTGTTGGTGCCCTTGGTGCCGTTGCTTCGGCCCGGCTTGGTTCCGTCGGTCTGGGTGGAGACCGCGGCGAATTCTCCCAGGGCCACCCGGACGCGCAATGCAGAGCCTTCGGGTGCCTGCTCGGGTGCCCTAACCACGGCTCCATCATGGAGTTGGACGACGGCGTAGCCCCGGTCCAGCGTTTTCTGCGGCGAGAGAGCCCTGACCTGGGCCCGCAGGTGGGAAATCCGGTCCGCGTGCCGGGCCAGGGCTGCTGTCATGGCCGAATAGCCCCGGCGCTGCAGCCGGCCGACGTCTTCCGCCCGAACGATGACCATGCCCTCCGGGCTCGCCAGTACGGGCCGGGAGCGCAGATGCTGCAGGCGGTCCGACTCCCGGTCCACCAGGGAACGGACACTGCGGTTCAGGTGCGCCCGGGCCTGCTGGATGCGGGCCAATTCCTCCGCCACGTCCGGCACGATCCGTTTGGCGGCGTCCGTGGGGGTAGAGGCACGCAGATCCGCAACCTCGTCCAACAGGGGGCGGTCTGCCTCGTGCCCGATGGCGCTGACTACAGGCGTGCGGGCGGCCGCGACGGCCCGGATCAGCTTTTCGTGGCTGAACGGCAGCAGATCCTCCAGGGATCCGCCGCCGCGGGCGATGACTATGACATCCACCTGTGGATGGGCATCCAGTTCTGCCAGCGCGGAGGTGACCTGGGCGACGGCGCTGACTCCCTGAACGGCAACTTCACGCACCTCGAACTGCACGGCGGGCCAGCGCAGCGATGCGTTCCGCAGCACGTCCTTCATGGCATCCGAATTGCGGCCCGTGATCAGGCCGATCCGGTGCGGCAGCAGCGGCAGCCGCTTCTTCCTCGCAGCCGCAAACAGTCCCTCGGCTGCCAGCGCCTGGCGGAGCATCTCGATCCTTGCCAGCAGGTCGCCCAGACCGACCGGACGGATGTCGCGGCTCTGCATGGACAGCCGCCCGGTTTTGAGCCAGAAGTCCGGCTTCAGCTGGGCCACCACCCGGGAACCGCGTTCCAACGGGGTGGCCATCGCAGCAATGGCCGAGGCAAAAACCGTCACGCTCAGCGAGACTTCCGCATCGACGTCCCGCAGCGTCAGGTAGCAGACATTCGCCCGGCGGTTCAGCTCAATCACCTGCCCCTCCACCCAGACGGCGGGCGCCCGCTCTATATGCACCTTGAGCTTTTCGGAGAGCAGGTGCAGCGGCCACGGGTTCTCGGCGCTGGTCTCGGCCGCCGTCGCCGGGATGGTCAGCTGTGCGGGAGCGGCAGACCGGGCGTCGTCAGGAAAGAGGATGTCCTCGCTCACGGGCATTACCTCCTGCTTGACGGGCGGCCGGAGCCGGCTGATGTGGTGGCACGGACGCTCACGGCACCCGTTCCACTCTAGGTACATCATGCCCCAGCGCACCGACAGGATCGCGCGGCTCCTCAGCGGGCGCCTCGGCCCTCCTCCTCAGCGGGGCGCCTCGGCCCGCCTCCTCCGCGGGGTCCTCGGTTCGCCTCGTCAGCGGGGCGCCTCGATGTGCACCACCTTGACCGTGGTCATTTCATCCAACAGTTCCGGACCGTAGCCAAAACCGTGGCCGCTGGCGCCCCGGGGCTGCGCCGCGCCGCCGGGAGCGCCGCCAAAGACGTTGTTGATCTTCACCGTACCCACCGGGAGTGCGGCCACGGCGCGCTGGGCGTTCTTCAGGGATCCCGTCAGCACCGACGCTGCCAGGCCATAGCAGCCAGCCGCGGCCAGCTCCAGACCCGCCTCGAAACTGTCCACCACCTGGACGGGTGCCACAGGTCCAAAGGTTTCCTCCCGCATGACGGACATCGTCGCCGTGCAGCCGCGCAGGACGGTGGCCGGGTAGTACGTCCCCGGCGTGTCCGGGACGGCTCCGCCCACCGTTGTCCGGGCTCCCGCAGCCACGGCGTCGGCCACCTGGCCGTGCACGGCGGCGCGGAGCCTTTCATCGACCAGCGGGCCAAGCGCTCCGCTTTCGTTGCGCCGCCGGGCCTCCGCCTCCAGCGCCTGCAGGAACTCATCCGCAATGCGGGCGTGCACGTAGATCCGTTCCACAGAGGTGCAGATCTGGCCGCTGTTGGTGAAGGCGCCGACCGCAGCCTGCTCCGCCGCCCAGGCGGGATCGACGTCGTCGTCCACCAGAAGCGGATCGTTGCCGCCGTTCTCCAGCACAGTATGGGCGCCGGTGGATGCCGCGGCACGCGCAATGGCCGCGCCGGTGGCGCTCGAGCCGACATGGGCGACGACGTCCACGCCCGCTTCGCTGCTGAGCTGGGCACCTACTGCGGGACCGCCGTCCAGGGTGGTGAGAACGGCGGGCGGCAGGGCCTGGGCCAGGATCTGGCCAAGCCTGCGGCCCAGATGCGGACACCGCTCACTGGGCTTATGGATCACGGCGTTGCCTGTGACCACAGCCGCGCCGATCAGCCCGCAGGCGACAGCAACAGGATCGTTCCATGGTGTGAGTACTGCCACGACTCCACGCGGCTCGGGAATGGTGTAGTCCGCGGCCAGCCGCTGCCCGCGCAGGCTCCGGCCGCGGTGCACCGGCCCCAACTCTGCGTACTGTTCCAGGGTGTGGGCCCCGGCCATGATCCCGCCCAAGGCCTCTCCGACCGGGCGGCCCGTTTCGCGCCGGTTCCAGTCCGCCAACTCGTCCGCGTTCCGTGCCAGTTCGGCGGCTACCTGCCGCAGCAGCTGACCCCTTTCCTCAGGGGTGACCGCTGCCCACGCCACGGCTGCCGCACGAGCGCTACGAACGGCGGCCGTCACCTGATCCACAGTGGCCTGCTGCACGCTGCCCACCAGGCTCCCGTCGGAGGGGTTGAGGAGGGTGACAGGAGCCGAGCGGTCATGGGCACCGGCCTCCTGGGCCCTGAAAGGGCCGGTCTCCTCAGCCTGGATATTGACGGCATCTACGGTGGTCATAGCACTCCTCGCTCGCGGAATGGTCGGAATTGCGCTCTCAATAGAGACGTACCCAACCTGGGCAGCGTTTACACACAGCCGTGCGGGCGAGCACCGTCCGAGGACGTTATCGCCGGGGTTCTGCCGAGGCTCCGCCGCGGTTTCGGGCTCAGGAATTCGGCTGGCTCGTTATGGCTCGGTATCGGGTTCCGGATCCCGCTGGCCCGCATCCAACTGGCCCGTATCCGTCCTGCCCGTATCCGTCCCGCCCGTGTCAGCCCCGGCGGCATCGGACCCATCCGCATGTCCTGCCTGCTCCTGCCGCTCCTGGGCGGCATGCTTCTTGGCCTCCTCCTGATGCTTCTGGAGCTTCTCCTCCGCCTCACGCCGCCGCCTGGCCGCGCCCTGCAGCACATGGCTGGCCGATGTCCCCTGGAAGCCCTCGCGCTCGGCCCGTTCGCGCCCGGATTTCTCCTGTTCAGCGGGATCCTTGCCGGGTTTGGCCTGCTCGATGGGGCCGGTCTGGGCAGCACCAGGTGCCTCGGGTTCTCCTTCTTGGCTCATTCACACATGCTCCCACAGCCCGCTCCGCGCCGGAAGGCTGGACCGCCGGTCCCGCTGGGCGGCAACTGCGGATTTCACGGACCCAGCCACTACAGTGGTCAACAGGTGCGGACCTATTGGGAGATTGATGCGTAGTTTTTTCGCAGCCATCGCGGCATTGCTCGCGCTGCTGCTGACCGGGGCGGCCGTTCCGGCCATTTGGGCCGACAGGCACATCGTGCAGGAATCCGGTTTTGTGGCGATGGCGGCACCATTGGGCTCGGATCCGCAGTTCCAGCAAGCGCTGAGCACGGCGGCGGCCAAATCCGTGACCTCCCAGCTGAATGTCAACCCTGCGCTGCTGCAGCTGGTACAGCCCGTTGTTGATGCCGCCACAAAATCCCTGACCAGCGATCCCGGTTACCCGGCCGCATGGACGGAGACGCTGCGCCGCAGCCACCGGCTGACGGTCACGGACGCGGCGCAGGACTCGACGGATCAGGCCGGGCTCACCCTGGATGTTGCCCCGCTGCTCCAACTGGTGGTTAAGAAGGTGACAGCCGATCTGGGTGCCCCCGTGTCGGCGCCGCCGCAGGTGCTGATCAGCCTGGGACAACCCGCACAGCGCGCCGCGATCGTGAAATTGGCCACCTACGCCCCTCTGGGTTACTGGGCTGCGGGGGCTGCGCTGCTGGTGTTCCTGCTGGCTTTGGTGATTGCACGACGGCGGTCCACCACGCTGTTGCTTACCGGGCTGGGGCTTGCGGTAGTCGCCGGAATCTGGAAGCTGGGCGCCGATCAGCTGGCGAAGAACATCACCTCCAGCGCCAGTGGCAATTCGGTGGCCGATTTGTTCAAAGCCCAGTTTGTGGCCGCCTCGACGCAGAATTTTGGCTGGTGGATCATCGTGGCGCTGCTGGTGGCCGCCGCCATGGTGGTGGCCGGGGGACTGGGCAGGATCTTCTCCCGCAGGTAGGCCCGGGTCTTCTCCCGCGGGTAGGCCTGGCCTTTCGCCGGGAGGCTGGGCCACTGGATGACCGCCGGAAGGGCTGTGCCTTCGCCGGTAGCTGATACCGCGGCTTCGGATCCGGGCCGTTCCAGACCCGTCGGTAGAATGGGGCCATGACCAGCACTGCAGTTTCTGTTCCCATGCCTGCTGTCCCGCGCACGCGCCGCTCGCCTGAAGAAGTCGCTGCGGCAGCTCCGGTCAGCGGCCCCAAGAAAGTCCTGCTGGCCGCCCCGCGCGGCTATTGTGCCGGGGTGGACAGGGCCGTCATTGCCGTGGAGAAGGCGCTGGAGCATTACGGTCCGCCGGTCTACGTGCGCAAGCAGATTGTGCACAACGTGCACGTGGTGAGCTCGCTGGAGTCCAAAGGAGCCATCTTCGTGGACGAGACCGACCAGGTACCCGAAGGTGCGCTGGTGATTTTCTCCGCGCACGGGGTCTCGCCCGCCGTCGTCCAGTCCGCCGCAGACCGCGGCCTTCGCACCATTGATGCCACCTGCCCGCTGGTGACCAAGGTGCACCGCGAGGCGGTCCGGTTTGCCAAGGACGACTTCGACATCCTGCTGATTGGCCACGAGGGCCACGAGGAAGTCGAGGGCACCTCCGGGGAGGCGCCTGAGCATATCCAGATCGTCAACGGACCCCACGAGGTGGACAAGGTCCAGGTACGCGATCCGGAGAAGGTCATCTGGCTCTCCCAGACCACGCTGAGCGTTGACGAGACGATGGAAACGGTCCGGCTGCTCAAGGAACGGTTCCCCACCCTGCAGGACCCGCCCAGCGACGACATCTGCTACGCCACCACCAACCGGCAGGTCGCGATCAAGAAGATCGCCCCCGGCGCGGACCTGGTCATTGTGGTGGGTTCCGCCAACTCGTCCAACTCCGTCCGGCTGGTGGAGGTGGCGCTGGAGTACGGCGCCAAAGCCTCCCACCGGGTGGATTTTGCCAACCAGGTGGATGAAAGCTGGTTTGAGGGCGTGGAAACGGTCGGGGTGACCAGCGGCGCCTCGGTGCCGGAAATCCTGGTCCAGGACGTACTCCGGTTGCTGGCGGACTACGGCTACGCAGACGTGGAGGAAGTCGTGACTGCCGAAGAGGACCTGCTCTTTTCGCTGCCGAAGGAACTGCGCGCCACGCTCAAGGAAGCCGGCGACAGCAGCCGCGGCCTGGGCGGCCATGGCCGACGTCCCGCGTCCTGACCGCCAGGCTCGGCACGCTACACCGCTTCAAACCGGCTTGCGGTTAGCTCCGGCGCCGTGAGCGAGCGGGGTGACACCTCGACTGTTTCCGGGGAAGCCAGGCTCTCCGGGTCCATCGCGTTGAGCTTTCGGGCCGTGGGCAGCACCCGGGCCTCAAGCGTGCCCACTACCGAGTTGTAGCGGTCCACCGAGGCCTTCAGCGAGCTCCCGAGCTTTCCGACGCTTTCGCCCAGCTTGCCCAGGCGGGAATACAGCTGGCTGGACAGCTCGAAAAGCTCCTTGGCACTTTCGGTCAAAACGTCCTGCCGCCAGCTGAAGGCCACAGCCTTGAGGATCGCCAGCAGGCTGGCGGGCGAGGCCAGGACAACGTTCCGGGAGATGGCGTAGTCCAGCAGCGCGGGGTCCGCCGACAGGGCGGAGGAGAGGATGGACTCCACCGGGACAAAGCAGATGACCAGCTCGGGGCTGTTGCCCGCGGATTCCCAGTATTTCTTGCTGGCCAGCGCGTCCACGTGCGCTTTGAGTGCCCTTGCGTGCTGGGCCAGCAGGTCCGCCGCAGACGAAGAAGCTGCCACAGAGCCCGACGTGGGGCCGGACCCGGCCAGTGCGGCGGCCTCATGTGCCTGCAGGAACGCCGACAGCGGCACCTTCGCGTCCAGCACCAATTCCTTGTTCCCGGGGAGCCTGACCACCATGTCCGGGCGGTTTGCCCCGTCCGCGGTGACGGCATGGACCTGTTCGGAGAAGTCCACGTGGGCCAGCATCCCTGCAGCCTCCACGACCCTGCGCAGCTGCACCTCGCCCCATTTCCCCCTGGCACTGTTGGACCGCAATGCGGAGGCCAGCGACTGGGTGGTCAGCAACAGCTGCGCGTCGGCATCCTTGGCGTCACGCAGCTGCTGGGCCAGCTGGCCGTACTGCTCCACCCGGTCGCGCTCCAGCAGTGCCACCTGGCGCTGCACTTCGGAGAGCTTTTCCGCCACCGGACCCAAGGCCCGCAGCACGGAACCGTCCGCAGACGAGTGCTCGCTCAGCTGCCGGTTTTGGGAGGCCAGCAGCCTGCGCTCAGCATCCGCGCCGGCGAGCTGGGCGGTCACCTCGCCCAGCCGGGCGCTGGCGTCGTCGAACTCTCCCTCCAGCAACGCCGTCCGGCGACGGAACAGCCAGGCCGAGACCGCTGCGCCCGCGCACAGTCCAATAATGAGCATCAACAGGGCCAGTAAAACCGCAAATCCATCCATACCAAAACCTTCGCACGGGGCACCGACAATTTCCGGCAGGGCACTTCGGGCGGGCAGCGCGGCCCGACGTGCTCATTGAAGCGGCCCACTCGGTGAGCAGGATATGGTTCTGCGCACCGGCCGGGGCTGCTTCGTGAGCAGAAACGTCCCGGCACGGGCCCCAACCCAGGCCGCGGCAGCCCGCCGTCGGACGCTGGAAGCCGGGCCCCTCCAGTAAGCTTGGATACCGTGGCATTAACTATTGGCATCGTCGGACTGCCCAACGTCGGCAAATCAACCCTCTTCAACGCGCTGACCCGCAACAACGTGCTCGCCGCGAACTACCCGTTCGCCACGATCGAGCCCAATGTGGGCGTGGTAAGCCTGCCGGACCCGCGCCTGCAGCAGCTGGCCGAGGTGTTCGGCTCGGCACGCCTGCTGCCGGCAACCGTGTCCTTCGTGGACATCGCGGGAATCGTGAAGGGCGCCTCCGAGGGGGAGGGCCTGGGTAACAAGTTCCTGGCCAACATCCGCGAGGCACAGGCGATCGCCCAGGTCATCCGCGTCTTTGACGACCCGGACGTGGTGCACGTCGACGGCAAGGTGGACCCGCACTCCGATATGGAGACCATTAATACGGAGCTGATCCTGGCGGACCTGGAAACCGTGGAGAAGGCCATTCCGCGTGTTGAAAAGGCAGTCAAGCTCAAGCAGCGCGAGGCCGCGGAGCTGGCCGCACTGGAAAAGGCCAAGACCGTGCTGGAGCGCGGCGACACGATTTTCTCCTCGGTGGCCAGCGACAAGCTGGAGATGGAATACCTGCGCGAGCTGGGCTTGCTGACGGCCAAGCCCTTTATCTACGTCTTCAACGTCGACGACGCGGTGCTGGGCAGTCCGGAGCGCCAGCAGGAGCTGCTGGCGCTGGTGGCGCCGGCGGATGCCATCTTCCTGGACGCCAAGCTCGAGGCGGACCTGGTGGAGCTCGATCCCGAGGAAGCCCGCGAGATGCTGGAAATGAACGGACAGGAGGAGTCCGGTCTGGACCAACTGGCCCGCGTCGGCTTCCACACGCTGGGGCTGCAGACCTACCTGACCGCAGGACCCAAGGAGACCCGCGCGTGGACCATCAACCGCGGCGACACGGCTCCGCAGGCGGCCGGGGTAATCCACACGGACTTCCAGCGCGGCTTCATCAAGGCCGAGGTGGTCAGCTTTGACGAGCTGATCTCCGCCGGTTCGATGGCGGAGGCCAAGGCCCGCGGCAAGGTCCGGATTGAGGGTAAGGACTATGTGATGGCCGACGGCGACGTAGTGGAATTTAGATTTAACGTTTAGCGGACTAACCTCTGGCGGGAAGAGATGATCTGCCCGAACGCAGCCTTGCGGCGCCGAATTAGAAGGCGACGACGCGTTCTGTCGGAAGTGTGGGACTCAGCGCGCTTCTGTTGGACCATGCCGAGGTGAGCACGGGCGGCGGAGACATCTCCGGTAGGGTCTACCAAGCGGGTCGGGACATCCATGTTGGCGGAACGCCGCAGGATCCGGTGGCGCAGTACGAGCCTATGTGGTCGTGGCGGAGTCCTCTGACGTTGGCGCTACTCACTTGGGTCTCCGTCGGCTTGGGCGTCCTCGGCGTTATTGCAGGTTGGCAAGGCCTTGCTCCGCTGTTCGACTCGCTGAGCGACGGACTCCCAAAGGAAAGCCCAAGACCTGTGTGGGTGATTGCCACTCTTGTCCTTGTTCTTCTTTTTGCTGTAGCGATGTGGCTGCGAAGCGTGGCCAGGAACCGAACTCAGCACTTCTCTCCACTGTCGTGGTTGCCGACGCTGACGGGTTGGCGAGGATCGGCTTGACCCGATTGCAGGGTACATGGGCAATTGATATTAACGTCTGGCGTTATTGACGCGCAGCGTTATACGATAGGCATGTGATCACGTCGTTCTCGGACAAGATGACCGAGCGACTGTTCATGCGTGAACCGGTACGGCGGCTGGATCCGAGGATTCAGCGCAAGGCACTGGTCAAGCTCTGGTTGCTCGATGGGGCTGGCAACCTGGATGACCTTCGGGTGCCTCCGGGCTACCGCTTGGAAGCGCTACGCGGTGACCGTGCCGGTCAGCACAGTATTCGCATTAATGATCAATGGGGGATCTGCTTCGTATGGACCCAAGCCGGTCCTGAAGAGGTGGAGATCGTCGATTATCACTAGGAGATGGCATGACCGAGAAGCTGGCACCGGTCCATCCAGGTGAGATCCTCCAGGAAGAGTTCATCGGGCCGTTGGGCATCACCCAGAACAAGTTGGCGGTCTCAATCGATGTACCGCCGCGTCGGATCAATGAGATCGTGCATGGTAAGCGTCGGGTCACTGCTGATACCGCACTGAGGTTGGGACGTTACTTTGGCACGACTGCGCAGCTGTGGCTCAACCTCCAGACGCACTACGACCTGGAAGTTGCCAAGGATCGCACTGCGGATCAGATCGAGGCGATCAAGCCGCTGAGGGCCGCCTGACGGCCCAGGGTAACGACCCGGGATCGTGCGAGGGCGCAGAGGTCGAGATCGATACCTATGATCGGTCCCAAACAGATTCTGCGCCGACTCTCGTGTCCTTGGCGATGGAGCAGTGTTAAGGGCATTCCGCTACGGAACGCGGTGGAGTTCCGGTTCAATGTGTAGTTGAATCCGGTTGGCTGTCAGAGCGAAGTGGGCTTCCCGACGCTGCAGGCCATGGAGACGCGTGGAATTCCGGGACAGGATCGGATCAATCTCGTGGCGTGCGCGGTCTGGTCGCCGTTGGAGTCATATCATGCGATATAATTAGACCATGGTGAATCCGGTTCGAGCGCTTCGTGAGGCTGCCGGCCTGAGCCAGGCAGAGCTTGCGCGACGGTCCGGGGTTGCTCAGCCGAATGTTGCCGCCTATGAGGCTGGGCGCCGCGGCGTCTCGGCCAAGATGCTCGAGCGCCTGCGGACGGCCGCGCGGCCACTGCCTCATGATGCGCTCGCTGCGCGCCGTGCGGACCTCGTGAGCCTTGCGGGCAGGTATGGTTTCGACAATGTGCGTGTCTTCGGCTCGGCGGCTCGCGGCACAGACGGCCCTGGCAGCGACCTGGACATCTTGGTCACCCGATCACCCGGCACCGGGTTGCTCACGGTCGCCGCGTTCGCTGCTGACGCGAGCGAGTTGCTCGGCGTAGAGGTCGATGTGGTGACCGACGGCGGTCTGCGTGCCGATCATGAGATCTTGGCGACGGCTGTCGCGGTATGAACCAGCGGGATGGTGCGGCTCTGACGGAGATTGTCCGTCTGTGTGGCGTCGGCGCGAATCTTGTGACACGAGGCGATGGGTGGTACTTCGGCGACCCTGACAACGTTCCGGGCCTGGCGGCAGAGTCTCTGATCATCAGGATTGGCGAGAATGTGGCTCGTCTGAGCGACGCTACGACCGACCGGCATCCCGAAGTGCCATGGTCATTGATCAAGCGGATGCGGGACCGTCTGGCGCATCACTACGAGGGCACCGACTACGGGGCGGTCTGGGATACGATGATCGTCGACCTGCCTGCGATCAGCAGATACATCCAGTCGCTCTCACCAGAGTGAGAGGGGCTGGCGATGTCCAACTCGTCGATTACCACTGAGAACGACCTGATCGAGCCGATCCATCCGGGAGAGATCCTGATGGAGGATTTCATCGAGGGATTCGGGATCACGCAGAACAAGGTCGCAGCGATCGCGCCGCTGAAGGTCGCATGACGGAGCTGTCAGTCGAGGTCGTAGCGCACGATGCGCTGATGGCCCGAGACGTCGACAAGCTGAGGCGGCTGTTCGACCAGGAGTACTTCCACGATTTCGGACCATGGGACGCGGATCAGCCATATGGATACGCGCCTCACGGCTGAGCGCTCAATCGGGCGGGATGGCTTGCGTGTCGAAGAAGCGCCCGGTCAGCCGCTCCTGGTGCTGCCGGTTGCCTCTGAGCTTTCCGCCTGGCCCGGCGGCATCATCGATTTGCGTGGGCGTGCGTGGTGATCGGTGAAATGTTCCTTGTAGCGGAGTCTTGGTCAGCTCAGTTCCACCGGATCGGTGACGAGGAGGCCCAGGTGTTCCGCCGCCGCTTTCATGGCCGTGTCGTGGCTGGCTATCGTGACCGATTCCCCGATGAGCAGAGCCGTCGCGAGGTGCAGGGCATCGAGCGTCCTGATGTGTCTCTCGATGGACTCGGCGATAGTGTGCGTCTCGCGGGTGATGTCGAGCATGCCGACACGATCGAGCAGCGGCACGGCGTCGGTCGGCTGCCTCCCATCGCGCCGCAACACACGGACAACCTCGGTGCGCAGCAGCCGAGATGATACGTGAACCGTTCCCGGTGTCTGCATCCATGTCTGCAGTCGCACGCGCTCGGGGACGTCGAGGATCGTGCGCAGCGCAACCGAGGAGTCGAGATAAACGATGCTCACGCGTCAGTGCTCCCCATGTATCTCGTCGAGCAGCGCTTCCACTTTGGTGTCGGTGTACCTCGGGCCGCCGGGGTGGCTCGGCCAGGGGGCTGGGCTCGAGGCCGGGGGAGTGTAGCGGCCATCTCGTTCCATCCGCGCGAGCGGCACGTCGTGACCATGGAAGGGAGTCACACGCCACCGAGGCTCCCCGCGCTCGGTCACGACGACATCACCCGTATTTGTCACTCGATCGAGGACCGATGCAGTGTGCTGGTTGAGATCGCGCTTGGTCACCCTATCCATGCAGCCCATTGTACTACCTATGTCTGACATGAGGTTCAAGTGACGTCGGTCTCTCGCGCAAAAACGAGTACGTGAGCTCGGATTCGCCTCGGCGTCGAATGTTCTCCAACCGTCGGAACCTGATGGAGTTCCGCGTTGACGCCTTGCCACTTCGATTGGGGAGGGCGCATCCTGCCGAATAAAACTGAGCCCCTGCTGGGTATCCGCTGTACATCTGCGACCGTTTTAGGTTGCATCTCGATAACGACGCGTACCGAGAGCGCACTTTTTTACCATCGAGTAACAAATCCGGTTTAGGCTTCTGACCATGTGAGACACGCCACTGACCGATCGGTCGGGGTGTCGGGCCAGCATGAGAGCATGCTGGTTTACGCACAATTTCAGAACCATAGGAGGCGGAATGCGTTTCGGACGTATTTCCAAAGCAGTTGGAGTGGCGGCAGTAGCTGCGCTCGCACTGAGCGCCTGCGCGAGCACCTCGAGCACCCCCTCGAGCAGCTCCAGCGCGCCCGGTGCAAAGCAGGGTGGTAGTGCCACCGTCGTCGAGGTGAACGGATTCAGCTCCTTCAACGCCAATACGGCAAAGGGCAACGTCGACATCAACTCGAAGATTGCCTACGCAACCCACTCGGGCTTCAACTACATCGACAACAACCTGAACATCGTCAAGAACGAGAAGTTCGGTAAGTACGAGAAGATTTCCGACAACCCGCTGACGGTGAAATACACCATTAACGATGGCGTTAAGTGGTCTGACGGATCGCCGGTGGACGCGAACGACATGATCCTGTCCTGGGCCGTCGACTCGGGCCACTACGACGACGCCAAGCTGGACGCTGACGGCAATGTGACCGCAGGAACCCAGTACTTCCAGTACGCCGGCGACACCTCTGGCCTGGGGCTGACCGACTTCCCGGAGGTCGGCGACAACGGCCGCTCCATCACGCTGAAGTACTCCAAGCCCTACGCTGACTGGGAAAACTCCTTCGGTACCGAGGGTGTCTCCCCGCTGGACATTCCGGCCCACGTGGTGGCTCAGAAGGCCGGCCTCAAGGATGCTGCGGCGCTGACTGCCCTGCTTAAGGGCCTGCCTAAGGGCAACCCGGACGCTCCGGTTCCGGCCAACCCCGACCTGAAGAAGGTTGCGGACTTCTACAACACCGGCTTCGACACGAAAACCATGCCGACGGACACCTCGCTGTTCCTGTCCAACGGACCCTACGTGGTCAAGAGCCTGGTTCCGGACCAGTCCATGACGCTGACCCGCAACAAGGACTACAACTGGGGCCCGACTCCGAGCCTGGATGAAATCACCGTCCGCTACATCAGCGACTCCTCGGCCCAGATCCAGGCCCTGAAGAACGGCGAAGCGGACATCATCGCTCCGCAGGCTTCCGCGGACACCGTCTCCCAGCTGCAGGCTCTGAGCAGCCAGGGCATCACCATGGACAAGGGAGCCCAGCTCTCCTACGACCACATTGACCTGAACTACAGTGGTCCGTTCAAGGACAAGAACGTCCGCGAAGCCTTCATGAAGACGATTCCGCGTACGGACATTGTCAACAAGATCATCAAGCCGCTGGACCCGAGCGCCAAGCCGCTCGATTCGCAGATCTTTGTTCCCGCCCAGGCCGGCTACGCCGATTCGGTGAAGAACAACGGCTCGGCCAACTTCCAGAGCGTTGACATCGACGGAGCCAAGAAGCTCCTCAATGGCGCGACTCCTGAAGTGAAGATCATGTACAACAAGGACAACCCCAACCGCCTGGATGCCTACACCCTGATCGCGCAGTCTGCGGCCAAGGCAGGCTTCAAGGTTGTTGACGGCGGCCTGGGCAAGTCCGAGTGGGGCTCCGCCCTGGGCAATGGCACCTACGATGCAAGCATCTTCGGCTGGATCAACTCCGGTGTCGGGGTCAGCGGCGTGCCGCAGATCTTCAAGTCCGGTGCTGCCTCGAACTTCAACAAGTTCTCCGACCCGCAGGCGGACCAGCTGATGGACCAGCTGATCACCACCACGGACAAGTCCAAGCAGGTAACCCTGGAGCAGCAGATCGACCAAAAGATCTGGGCTTCGGACTACGGGCTGCCGCTGTTCCAGGCGGTGGGCGTTGATGCCTACAGCGACCGCGTGACCGGCATCAAGTGGATGCCGAACCAGACCGGCGTCTGGTGGAACTTCTGGGACTGGTCACAGAAGTAACCCAAACGCAGTTCTGAGAAGTAACGGAAAGGCGCTGGGACCGAGCGGTTGGGTCCCGGCGCCTTTCCGATGAGCAAGTTCCAACTCATCAAAAACCGTTGGACCCTCACGCTGAAACCCGGCCCACAAGGCCCGGCAACAGGCTCTTGCAGTAGACTTCTGCAACAACACCGGGGGATCCCCGGCTCACGACAATCGAGGTTGTAAATACATGGTGACGTACATCGTCCGGCGGATTGTGACCGCCGTACTGATCCTGTTGGGTGCCTCATTCCTGGTCTATCTCCTGACAGCGGCGTCGGGCGATCCACTGGCGGAGCTGCGTGTCAGCCCTGCACCCAACAAGGCCCAGCTCATCCAGCAGCGCACCCAGCTGCTGAACCTAAACGTTCCGGCGCCTTTGCGCTATTTCATCTGGCTGCGGGGAGCGGCAGGATGCCTGATCCCGTTCGCTAATTCCTGCAATCTCGGGGAGAACCTCCAGGGCCAACCGGTCACCCAGGCACTGGGCATCGCCATAGTGCAGACCCTGTCGCTGGTGACAGCAGCTGTCCTGCTGGCCATCGTCATCGGAGTCACCCTGGGCATCATCACCGCCCTGCGCCAATACAGTGCGCTGGACTACGGTGTGACCTTCATGGCCTTCCTTTTCTTCTCGCTGCCGATCTTCTGGGCCGCCGTGCTGCTCAAAGAGTACGGCGCCATCCAATTCAACAACTTCCTGAAAACCCCGGATATCCCTGTTCCCATCGTGCTGCTGATCGCCCTGCTGGTGGGGCTGGTCGCGGTTGCCGTGGCGGGCGGGACCTGGAAGCGCCGGGGGATCGCCTTCGGCGGCGCCTTCGTTGCGACTTCCCTGGTGCTGCTGTACGTGTCGCTGACCGGCTGGTTCCGCACTCCCGGTCTGGGCCCGATTGTGATCGCACTGTCCGGCGTCGGCATTGCCTACGGTGTGACCACGCTGACGGCGGGCCTGAAGAACAAGAAGGCGCTCTATTCAACGCTGATCGCCGTGGCCGTGGGCCTGGTGGCCTACTACGCGGTACAGCCGCTGCTGAACTACGCCACGCCCATCATGATTGCGCTGCTGGCCCTTGCCACCATTGGGGTCGGACTGCTGATCGGCTTCTTCATGGGCGGCTACGACCGCGGCCAGAACATGCGCGCCGCAGCCCTGACGTCCTTCCTGGTCGGCGGTCTTATCCTGGTGGACCGCTTCATGGTGGCCTGGCCGCAGTACTTTGACAACAGCCGGGTGCGGGGACGTCCCATTGCCACCATCGGCGCGGCCACGCCGGGCCTCGAAGGCGACTTCTGGACCATGAGCTTGGATCGGTTGACGCACCTGATCCTTCCCACCATTGCGCTGATCCTCATCTCCATTGCCTCCTACACCCGGTATGCACGCTCCTCCATGCTGGAGACCATGAACATGGACTATGTGCGGACCGCCCGGGCCAAGGGCCTTTCCGAGCGGACCGTGGTCATGCGCCACGCCTTCCGTAACGCGCTCATCCCGCTGGCCACGATCGTTGCCTTCGACATCGGCGGCCTGATCGGTGGGGCGGTCATCACAGAAACCGTGTTTTCCTTCAACGGCATGGGTTCGCTGTTCGTGCACGGACTCCAGGCCATCGACCCCAACCCCGTGATGGGCTTCTTTGTGGTGGTGGGCATCACGGCCCTGGTATTCAACCTCTTGGCGGACCTGGTCTACTCCGCACTTGATCCGCGAGTGAAGGTGAAGTCATGACAACAGTCGTATCCCCCGAAACGACCCCGCACGAGCCGGACGCCAACGCGGCCCAGTTGGGCGCCGAGGAAACGAGGGGCCTGAGCCAGAGCCAGATCATCCGCAAGCGGTTCTTTGGCCACACCGGCGCCATGGTGGGGCTGGTTGTATTCCTGCTGGTTTTCATCCTGGTCTTTTCCGCCAGCGGCATAAAACTCTGGGGCTTCATCAACATCCCCGGCTGGTGGCACTACAGCTACACGGACACGCCGACAATCGTCAACAACGGCGTTCCCACCTACACCTTCCCGTTTAACTTCGGCGATCATCCGTTCGGCCAGGACCGGGTGGGCCGCGACATGTTCGCGATGACCATGCGGGGGGCGCAACTGTCCATCATCGTGATGTTCACCATCGGCATCATCGGCACCGCCATCGGGGTAATCTTCGGGGCCCTGGCCGGATACTTCCGGGGTATTACCGAAGCCATCCTGATGCGCTTCACGGACATGATCATCATCATTCCGGTCATCGTGATTGCCGCCGTGATGGGTGAACTCGTGGGCCAGAGCGGCCGCGGCCAGACGGTAGTAGATGCTTCGGGCAACGCGGTGGTGCAGACGTCCTGGATCGATAACGTATTCTCGTGGCTGCAGCAGAACCTTGGGGTGGTCCTGCTGGGTATCTTCCTGGGATTCGTGATCTGGACGGGCCTGGCCCGGTTGGTGCGCGGTGAATTCCTGACCCTGCGCGAACGTGAATTCGTCGATGCGGCAAGGATTGCCGGTGCATCCAACTTCCGGATCATCTTCAAGCACATCCTGCCCAACGCGGTGGGCGTCATCATTGTGAACTCCACGTTGCTGATGTCCTCGGCGATTCTGCTGGAGGCAGGGCTTAGCTACCTGGGGTTCGGCGTCAAGGCGCCCGACACCTCGCTGGGTCTGCTGGTGGTCCAGAACCAGGAGGCCTTCTCCACCCGGCCCTGGCTGTTCTGGTGGCCCGGCCTGTTCATCGTGGTGATCTGCTTGTGCATTAACTTCATCGGCGATGGTCTGCGCGATGCGTTCGACCCCCGCCAGAAGAAGTTCAATTCCAAGAAGGCCAAGTCGGTTTCGGCCTCCTAGGATGCCTATCCGTGCACAGAGCCTGGCCGGGGTCCGGCCGGTCCGGCGGCTAGCCGAGGCCGGACAGGATCAGGGCCACGGCCAGGAGGAGGACGACGGCGGCCCCAACATGGAGCCAATTGCGGCGGATGGTCACGGCGGTCGTTTCCGTCTGCTCGACATCCAGCAGGCCCGATTCGACCAGGACAGCCCAGCGGGAGCGGATCAGATAGGCGGCGGCGCCGGAGTCGGAGTTCTTCAGGTCGCCGGGACGCATGGAGCCCTCGGGTCCAAAGCTGGTGCTGGGCAGGTTGCGCACGTCATGGGGTTTTGCCCGGTAGGTGCCCACCACGCCCGGCGCCGGCGCGGCCCAAGCCGTGTAGGAGCCTGCCGGGGTGACCAGCTTGAGGGCAAATTTGGTATCAACGGTGATCAGGGCGGCCCACGGGACGCTCACCGTCCGGACCGGGTTGACCAAGGTGACGCCGCCGTCGTCGAGCATTACCTTGGGGAACCAGAACAGCCAGTAGCCGGCAAAGGCCACGGCCAGCGCCAGCGGGATACCCAGCAACCCGGCCACGCCGCTGGCCAGCGAGGACACCAAAGCAATAGCGGCCAGCGACCACATGATGTAGGCCAGCGTCTTGCTGGTCCGGGGCCGGAATTCATCCGTCCCGGACGCGCCGTTCGGATTTCGCGGGGTCGTCATACCCCCATCGTTTCAGGATTCCAAGTCAGTTCACTAATCACCGTCAGTGCGCTGACTATGGGTGGAAGGAAATAACCAGTCATGACCGAAAACGTCAATATGGACCCCGACGGGCAGAACCCCGACGGGACGATCCCCGACGGGCAGAACCCCGGCCCCGGAGCCCCCGAAGCCGACGCCGCAGCCGCGGAGCCGGTTAACATCGACCCCGCCACCGGCATCCCCAGCGTCCAGGAAGGCTCCCGCAGGGCCCGCCGCGGCACCCCGGTGCTGGAGGTGCGCGACCTGTCCGTCGATTTCGGCGTGGAGAAGCAGTGGGTGCCGGCGGCAATCGACCTTAACTACGAGGTCAGGTCCGGGGAGGTGCTAGCCATCGTGGGCGAGTCCGGCTCCGGCAAGAGCGCCAGCTCGATGGCGATCCTGGGTCTGCTGCCCTCCAACAGCCGGGTGACCGGCAGCGTGAAGCTCAACGGGCAGGAGATCCTCAATGCCTCGCCCGGGAAGCTGCGCCAGATCCGCGGCAAGGACGTCGCGGTGATCTTCCAGGAGCCAATGACGGCCCTGAACCCCGTCTACACGGTGGGCTTCCAGATTGTCGAGACGCTGCGCCTGCACAACACCATCTCCCCGGATGAAGCGCGCGAGCGGGCCATCCGGATGCTGGAGCTGGTGGAACTGCCGGACCCGGAGAAGGCCTTCAAGTCCTACCCTCACCAGCTCTCCGGCGGGCAGCGCCAGCGGGCCATGATTGCGCAGTCGCTCTCCTGCGATCCGAAGCTGCTGATTGCGGATGAGCCGACGACGGCGCTGGACGTAACGGTGCAGGCGGAAATCCTGGACCTGATGCGCAACCTGCGCAACAAACTGGATTCGGCCATTGTGCTGATCACCCACGACATGGGCGTCGTGGCGGACCTTTCGGACCGGATAGCGGTGATGCGCAAGGGCCGGATCGTGGAAACCGGCACCGCCGAGGCCATCTTCCACAACCCGCAGCACGAATACACCCAGGCACTGCTGGCCGCCGTGCCGCACCTGGGACAGGGTGCCGACGGGGACGAGGGCGTCGACGTAACCGCTGCGCTGGCTGCCGCAGCTCATGCGGAACTGACCGGAGTGGACGCCGCGGAACTGGAACGGCGCGAGGCGGAAAACCGGAAGGCATTGGCGCAACTGCGGGCGGAGAACGTCAAGTCCCTGGGCGAACCGGTGCTGGAACTGACAAACGTCGCCATCGAATACCCCAAGCAGGGTCGCGTGGCCGCCTTCCGGGCGGTCGAGGGCGCCAACCTGTCGATCTACCCCGGCCAGGTGGTCGGGCTGGTGGGGGAGTCCGGCTCCGGTAAGACCACCGTGGGCCGGGCTTCCGTGGGCCTCCTGCCGGTAGCCGCCGGCACCATGCACGTCGTCGGCCAGGACATCACTGGCGCGCACGCCAAGGACCTGCGGGCGCTGCGGCAGAAGGTGGGCATGGTCTTCCAGGACCCGTCCTCGTCACTGAATCCCCGACTGCCCATTGGTGAGAGCATCGGCGAGCCGATGTTCCTGGCCAAGGTGGCCAAGGGGCAGGCACTGCAGAAGCGGATTGAGGACCTGCTGGATCAGGTGGAGCTGCCGCGCTCCTACCGGAACCGCTACCCGCATGAGCTTTCCGGTGGGCAGAAGCAGCGCGTCGGGATTGCCCGCGCGCTCTCGCTCAAGCCGCAGCTGCTGGTGGCCGACGAGCCGACGTCCGCGCTGGACGTTTCGGTCCAGGCGACGGTGCTGAAGCTGCTACAGAACCTGCAGCAGGAACTGAAGTTTGCCTGCCTCTTTGTCACGCACGATCTGGCCGTGGTGGATTACCTGGCGGACCGGATTGTGGTGATGCAGCGGGGCCGGATCGTGGAGCAGGGTTCGCGCGATGAAATCCTGCGCAACCCGCAGGAGGCGTACACCCAGCGTCTGCTGGCAGCAGTGCCGCTGCCGGATCCTCAGAAGCAGCGGGAGCGCCGCGAACTGCGCGAGCAGTTGCTGGCCGTCGGCGGGGAGTAGGCAACAGCCCGGGCGGGCTACCGGGACCCTGGTGGACTACCGGGATGTGGGCAGCTTGGCGACGACGGCGGCGGCACCTTGCGGCGGTGCCTGGACGCCCAGCTTGACGAACTCGTGGACCAGGACGCCGGAAAGGACCTGGTGGCCGGCGGCCGTAAGGTGGACGCCGTCGGCCATTTTGTTGGCCAGCCCGTACTTGGTGATCCAGTCGCCGGCGCTGATGAAGGGGATGGAGTTCTTCGCCGCAAAGCCACCCAGCAGCGTGTCCACCTGGGTACGGCGGCCGCCGCCATTGTCTGCACCCTTGGCCAATGTCCCGATCATCACCAGTTGCGCCTTCGGATAGGTCTGCTTCAGGTCCCTGACCAGCCGGGCGGCGTTGGCCAGGATCTGCTCGTCCGTCGCGTGCCGGGTCGCGTCGTTGCCGCCGCCCTCAATGACTACCAGCGGGGCAGGGCCGTAGGGCAGGTTCCAGTTGCCGCGTTCCAGGGCGTCCGGGTAGTTGCCGGTTTTGCCGTTGGACGCCACAAAACCGGTCCCGCCCTTGCCGCGGAACTGGACGCGGAACCCGAGCTTCTGCAGCGCGGTGTTGGTCCAAGTGTTTTTGGTGGCAACACCGGCGGCGCCCTCCGACTGCGAGTCGCCGATAAGCACGGCGGTATGCGCCATATCAGGTTCTATGGCTTCACGGCGCCCGGTGGCCGGATCCAGATACAGGGTTCCGGCCGGCAACGACGACGGGTCGGCCGGCCCGGTAGCCGTCGCCTCTGCCCTGGCATAGGGAACCGAAGCGGCACCGGCGGCCGCCGGACGGGCGGCAGGAATGCCGGCAGAGGCAACCGCAGGGACTTCGGAGGGGACGGCGGGGAGGGCGCCGGCAGAGGCGCACCCCGCGGCCAGCGCCACGACGGCAATAAGCGGTGCAATCAGGCGGGACAGAGCCTTGGCTCTCGGCATCAAAACTCCAGCTGGATGGAAAGACGTACCCCGCTACTATGGGGCCCGTGCGGGCAAATAGCCAGAAATTGGAAACAGACTCGTCGGATGTCCGCCCAATTGTTATCTTTACCCGGCCTGGGCGTACGTTTGTCGATCCAAGGAGCCATTGGCTTCCGCTCCGACACGGCCGATTTAGGGCATCAATTGCCTAACCGTTAGACTAGTGGTATCTGCCCACTTTCCGGGCCACCATACTGAATGAGATTTACCACTAACTGAGATCAACCGTGCATTGAGATCCCGCCTCCGTGGGCTTTCTGCCGGACCACACTGAAACGAGTCTTCACGCATGTCAGAAACCACCGTCAACTTAGCTTCCCGCAATGACTTGCGGAACGTCGCCATCGTGGCGCACGTTGACCACGGCAAGACCACCCTGGTGGACGCCATGCTGAAGCAGACTCACTCCTTTGCCGAACACGGCGTGGTGGCGGACCGGGTCATGGACACGGGCGACCTGGAGCGTGAAAAGGGCATCACCATCCTGGCGAAAAACACCACCGTCGCCTACAACGGCCCATCATCGAATGGGGAGACCATCACCATCTCGGTGATCGACACTCCCGGCCACGCCGACTTCGGCGGCGAGGTGGAGCGCGGCCTGTCCATGGTGGACGGCGTGGTGCTGCTGGTGGACGCCTCGGAAGGTCCGCTGCCGCAGACCCGCTTCGTGCTCCGCAAGACCCTGGCCGCGAAACTTCCCGTCATCCTGCTGGTGAACAAGACCGACCGTCCTGACTCCCGCATCGACGAAGTTGTGCACGAGTCGATGGACCTGCTGCTGGGCCTGGCTTCCGACCTTGCTGATGAGGTTCCGGACCTGGACCTGGACGCCGTGCTGAACGTCCCGGTCGTGTACGCCGCAGCCAAGGTCGGTGCCGCGTCGCTGGACCAGCCGGACAACGGCACCGTGCCCAACAACGATGACCTTGAACCGCTGTTCAAGACCATCATCGAGCACATCCCGGCCCCGACCTACGACCCCGAGGGTGTCCTGCAGGCGCACGTAACCAACCTGGACGCCTCGCCGTTCCTGGGCCGCCTGGCCCTGCTGCGCATCTACAACGGCACCCTGCGCAAGGGCCAGACGGTGGCCTGGGCCCGGCACGACGGCGAGCTCAAGAACGTCAAGATCACCGAACTACTGGCCACCAAGGCGCTGGAACGCGTTTCCGTGGACTCCGCAGGCCCCGGTGAGATCGTCGCCGTCGCCGGCATTGAGGACATCACCATCGGTGAGACCCTGACCGATCCGGATAACCCGAAGCCGCTGCCGCTGATCAAGGTTGACGATCCGGCCATCTCGATGACGATCGGTATCAACACGTCCCCGATCGCCGGACGCGTCAAGGGCCACAAGGTCACCGCGCGCCAGGTCAAGGACCGTCTGGACCGCGAACTGATCGGCAACGTATCACTGCGCGTGCTGCCCACCGAGCGCCCGGACGCCTGGGAAGTACAGGGCCGCGGCGAGCTGGCACTGGCCATCCTCGTGGAGCAGATGCGCCGTGAGGGCTTTGAACTGACGGTGGGCAAGCCCCAGGTGGTCACCAAGACCATCGACGGCAAGATCCACGAACCGATGGAACACATGACCATCGACGTGCCTGAAGAGTACCTGGGCAACGTAACGCAGCTGATGGCGGCCCGCAAGGGCCGGATGGTCAACATGGCCAACCACGGCACCGGCTGGGTCCGGATGGAATTCATCGTTCCCGCCCGCGGCCTGATCGGCTTCCGCACCCGGTTCCTGACCGACACCCGCGGCGCCGGCATTGCGGCCTCCATCTCCGAGGGCTACGAGCCCTGGGCCGGCCCGATTGAATACCGCACCAACGGCTCCATGGTTGCGGACCGCTCCGGCGTCGTCACCCCGTTCGCCATGATCAACCTGCAGGAGCGCGGCTCCTTCTTCGTCCAGCCCACCTCCGAGGTGTACGAGGGCATGATCGTCGGCGAGAACTCCCGCGCCGATGACATGGACGTGAACATCACCAAGGAAAAG
>DASYGM010000171.1:0-4929 GCA_035999715.1 Micrococcaceae bacterium
CCCAAAGCCCAGCTGAGCCATCGCTACGCCGTTGTTCAAAGTCAGCTCGGGCATGTGTGGCATAGCTACGACTCTACCGACTCGGCGCGGCTAATCCGCGTACCCGGCTGCGGACTCGGCCACAGGCGAGGCTGCCGCGCCGTCGTCTGGATTCACCAGGCGGCGTGCGGTGGCCTCGTCCAGGATCAGGTCGGTGACCAGTCCTGCGGCCAGGGCACCGCGCAGCCCGTTGATCTTGGAGGGGCCGGAGACGACGCAGACGCGGCGGCGGACGTTGCGCAGCAGGTCCAGGTCCGGGCCGCTGGAACGTCCATTCAGCAATACCCCGGCGTCGCTGCCGTCGGCCCGGAAGAAGACGGTGGCCACGTCGCCCACGACGTCCTCGGCCGCCAGCGAATCCAGGTCTGCCTGGTCCAGATATCCGCCGGCGTAGACATGACTGGGAACGTCGGCCTCGATGGTGCCCAGGCCGAAGATCGCCATGGTCATCCGGGATTGCAGGTCCAGGATGCGGCGCACGCTGCGCTCGGCCCACATCAGTTGCTTGGTCTGGGCCTGGTCGAAGAATGCCGGCACCGGGAACTGCTCCACCCGGGCGCCGTACGCGTTGCCGAAGCGGCGGATGATCTCGCTGGCGTAGCTGATGCCCGTGGTCTGCGTATTTCCGGCACCGTTGAGCTGGACGATCACGCTGTCGTGCGTGGGCTTCCGGGCCAGGTGCCGGCTCACCGAGCTCAGCGTGGAGCCCCAAGCTACGCCGATGACGGCATTGGAATCCACTAGTGGACCGATGGTCCGGGCAGCCTGGATGCTGACCCGGTCCAATACCTCCATCTCGTTGAGGGTGTCCGGGACCGGGACCACATGCACATCCACCTTGTATTGGCGGCGGATCTGGCCCTCCAGCTCCGGCGCACGGTCCTGCGGGCTGCGGATCTGGATCTGGACCAGCCCGCTGTCACGGGCGCTGGAAAGCAACCGTGACACCGTGGACCGCGATGTGCGCAGTTCGCGGGCAATGGCGTCCATGGTGAGGTCCTGCAGGTAGTACATCTGCGCGGCGCGCAACACCTCCGCCTGTTTTGCCCTCGATGCAGGCATGCCATCCTCCGAATCCTGCACGTTTGTGCATATGGGTTGACTCCATTTTCCACCGTTATTGAGAATAATGGGAGAAGGCGCCCCGGGCGCGCAACTTACGACTTGAAGAGGTCGCATGGGAATCTCAGGATCTGCAGTCCAACCGGATGCAGGCGGCGACGGCACGCGCGCCGAACGGCGGGCCATCGCCACGCTGCGTAACCGTCCGCGCGCCCAGGTGCTGATTATCGGCGGCGGCATCAACGGTGTGGGCACGTTCCGCGACCTGGCCCTCCAGGGGATCGATGTGGCGCTGGCCGAGCGGGGGGACTACTGCGAGGGCGCCAGCGGCGCCTCTTCGCACATGATCCACGGCGGCATCCGCTACCTGGAGAACGGCGAGTTCCGCCTGGTCCGGGAATCCGTGAGGGAGCGTAACGGGCTGCTGAAGATCGCGCCGCATTACGTGAAGCCGCTGCAGACCACCATCCCGATCTTCAGCACCGTCTCCGGGGTGATGGCCGCGCCGCTGAGGTTCCTGACCCACAAGCAGCAGGGCAGGCCCAAGGAGCGCGGGGCATTCCTGATCAAACTGGGGCTGAGCCTCTACGATTCCTTCTCGCGCGACGGCGGCACGGTGCCCCGGCACCGCTTCGTGGGACGGAAGCGTGCGTTGGCGGAGCAGCCACAGCTCAATCCCGGCATCAAGTACGCGGCCACCTACTTCGATGCCTCCGTGCACAACCCGGAGCGGCTGACCCTGGATGTACTCCAGGACGGCCAGAGGGCCGGTGCCGGGCCAGACCCCCAAGCCCGGGCCAGTAACTATCTCAGTGCCACCGCCGTCACCGAGCACGGTGTGCAGCTAACGGACCAGCTCAGCAGGGAATCCTTCAGCTTTACCGCCGATGTGATCATCAACACCACCGGCGCCTGGGTGGACCAGACGAATGCCGCCATCGGCGCACCGAGCCGGTATATGGGCGGCACCAAGGGCTCGCACATCGTCCTTGACCATCCGGAGCTGCTGGCAGCCTGCGCCGGCCGGGAGATGTTCTTTGAACACACCGACGGGCGGATTGTGCTGATCTACCCGATGGGGGACCGGGTGCTGGTGGGCACCACTGACATCGATGCGGACATCAGCCAGGACGTGGTGTGCACGCCGGAGGAAGTCGACTATTTCCTGGAACTGATCGGGCACGTCTTCCCGCGGATCGAGGTCGGCAGGGACAGCATTGTCTACAGCTTTTCCGGCGTCCGTCCGCTGCCGCGCCACGATGCTACCCAGCCCGGCTTTGTTTCGCGGGACTACAGGATCGAGCGGGGTGAACGCACCATCGCTGGCCGCAGTGTCCCGGTGCTGAGCCTGGTCGGCGGAAAATGGACCACCTTCCGGGCGCTCAGTGAGCACCTGGCCAATGACGTGCTGGCCATCCTCGGCGCAAAGCGCCGGGTCTCCACGGCCCGGTTGCCCATCGGCGGAGGCGCCGGCTTCCCCAGCTCCGATGACGCCGTCGAAGGCTGGATCCGCTCCCATACCGGCGGCAGTGTGGATGCCCAGCGCGCCGCCGTGCTGCTGACGCGCTACGGAACCCGGGCGCAGGAGGTCATCAGCTACCTGCAGGCCGGGCAGGACGCCGTTTTCAACTCAACGCGGGAGCTGAGCAGCCGTGAGCTGGAGTTCATGGTCCAGAACGAGCAGGTCGGCCACCTTATCGATGTGCTCATCCGGCGCACATCGCTGGCCTTCCGCGGACTGGTGACCGCAGAACTGCTGGCCGAAACCGCCCAGGCGCTCAGCGGACCGCTGGGCTGGAGCGAGGTGCGCCGCAGCGAGGAAATCCGCCGGGCGGAAGGGATTCTGGACCGTTTCCATTCGGTCCGGGTGGAAAGCTTGACCGCCTAGCGGCCCATGGGGGGAGCAAAGGCTCAAGACGGGCGGTTTCACCCGATTACCGCCCTAAAACGGAATAGAAAAACAAAACAGAATAGAAATAGGAGTCAATGATGTCTCTTGGTGTGATCTTCCTGTCCGAGGTGTTTGGGACCCTGATGCTGACCCTGCTGGGTTGCGGCGTGGTTGCAAACGTCGCACTCAAGGGCACCAAAGGTAATGCGGGCGGTTTCCTGATGGTCAACTGGGGATGGGGATTGGCGGTGATGGCCGGTGTCTTCGTGGCGGCCAAGTCCGGCGCCCACCTCAACCCCGCGGTGACGCTGGGCATTGTTGCCAGCGGGGCCAAGGAATTTGTGCCGGGCATACCGGTGGACGCGGCGTCCATCCTCACCTACTTCGGCGGAGAAATAGTCGGGGCCTTCGTGGGCGCCGTCCTTTGCTGGCTGGCCTTCAAGCAACACTTCGATCTGGAACCGGATGCCGCCACCAAACTGGGCGTGTTCTCCACGGGTCCTGCCATCCGTTCCTACGGCTGGAACGTGGTGACGGAAATCATCGGCACCTTTGTCCTGGTATTCGTGATCCTGCTCTTCGGCAAGAATGCGACCTACCTTGGCCCGCTGCCGGTAGCGCTGCTGGTGGTAGGGATCGGCGCCTCGCTCGGTGGGCCGACCGGTTACGCCATCAACCCGGCCCGTGATCTGGGGCCGCGCATTGCACACGCCCTTCTGCCGATCCGCGGGAAGGGTTCCAGCGACTGGAGCTACTCGTGGGTCCCGATTGTAGGGCCGCTCATCGGCGGCACCTTGGGTGGCCTGGGCTCGCAGATCCTGCCGCTGGTCGTGAAATAGGAGGAAAATGGCGGACAGGAAGGTCGTGGAAAAACCGTTTCAGCAGCACCGTTCAGGAAATATCGGCATTTCTAGCAAAAGGAAACAATGATGTCTCAATATGTGATTGCTATTGATCAGGGAACCACCAGCAGCCGTGCCATCATTTTCGACCACGACGGCAACATCGTCTCGAGCGGGCAGAAGGAGCACGAGCAGATCTTCCCAAAGGCCGGTTGGGTTGAGCACAACCCGATCGAGATCTGGGACAATACCCGTGAGGTGATCGGCTCCGCCCTCTCCAAGGCGAACCTGACCCGGCACGACATTGCCGCCGTCGGCATCACCAACCAGCGCGAGACCGCCGTCGTCTGGGACAAGACCACCGGGCAGCCGGTCTACAACGCCATCGTCTGGCAGGACACCCGCACCCAGCCCATCGTCGATGAACTCGCCGCCGACGGCGGCGTGGAGCGGTTCAAGCAGCAGGTCGGCCTGCCGCTGGCCACGTACTTTTCCGGCACCAAGATCAAGTGGATCCTGGACAACGTCGATGGAGCCCGCACCAAGGCCGAAGCCGGCGACCTGATCTTCGGCAATACGGACAGCTGGGTCACCTGGAACCTGACCGGCGGGACAGACGGCGGCGTGCACATCACCGACGTTACCAACGCCTCGCGGACCATGTTCATGGACCTGGAAACGCTGTCCTGGGACGACACCATCCTGGCCGCGTTCGGCGTGCCGAAGTCCATGATGCCGGAAATCAGATCCTCCTCGGAGGTCTATGGCACCGTGCACACGTCGCAGCTGCTGCGGGAGGTTCCGGTTGCAGGCATCCTGGGGGATCAGCAGGCAGCGACCTTCGGCCAGGCCGCGTTCGAGAAGGGCGGCGCCAAAAACACTTACGGCACCGGCAACTTCATGATCGTCAACACCGGCGAGGAAATTGTGCACTCCAAGAACGGCCTGCTCACCACGGTCTGCTACAAGCTTGGCGATGCCAAGCCGGTCTACGCGCTGGAGGGCTCGATCGCCGTCACGGGGTCCCTGGTCCAGTGGCTGCGCGACAACCTGAGCATGATCAGTTCCGCACCGGAGGTGGAGACCTTAGCCAGG
>DASYGM010000189.1:0-31233 GCA_035999715.1 Micrococcaceae bacterium
GACGCACGCCGGGACAACCAGACCGTGCTAGCCGGCTGGATGCCGCTGCGGATCACAGGTGCCATGATCTCCAGCCGCGGTTATGAGGGCGCGGTGGCTCTGATCCGCGACGCCCTGGTTTCACGCGGATGGGTGCGTTCCCGGCCCCGTTGAGTGTCGGGATCTGCCCCTTGGCGCGGTGAGTTATGGGGCAGAGCTCCACACTAAACGGCGGGCGGGGGAGCGGACGGGGAGGAGGAGCAGCAGACCGGCCAGGAGGACCAGCAGGATGCCGATGATGCCCCAGCGCTGCGCACCGAACCAGGCGATGAACGCACCGAACAGGGCCGGGGCCAGGAAAGACACGGCCCTGCCCGTGGTGGCGTAGAGGCCGAACAGCTCACCCTCCCGGCCACCGGGCGCCAGCCGGCCCACGAAGGTGCGGGCGGAGGACTGTGCGGGGCCCACGAAGAGGCACAGCAGCAGCCCGAAGATCCAAAACACAATCTTGCCTTGGCTGAACAGCAGGACCGTGCCGGAGATCAATAGCCCGACCAGGGAGAGCACAATAACGGTCTTGGGCCCGAGTTTGTCATCCAGGAAGCCAGCGGAGATGGCGCCGGCGGCTGCCACCACGTTGCCCGCAATCGCGAAGATCAGGACGTCGCCCTTGGCGAAGCCGAAGCTGCCGACGGCTATCACCGCCCCGAAGGTGAAGATGGCCGCCAGCCCGTCCCGGAAGACAGCGCTGCTGAGCAGGAAGTACAAGGTGTGCCGCTCGGTCCGGGCCAGCCGGCCGATGGTGCGGAACAGCTCGCGGTACGACTGCAGGAAGCCCACCCTGGGCGGCGCGTCCTCCGCTTTGGCCTCCGGGACGGCCAGCAGCACCGGAATGGAGAAGATGATGATCCATGCCGCGGAGAACAGTGCCACCACGCGGTACGTCATGCCGTCCGCCCCGGTCACCCCAAAGATCCCGACCTTGGGCGCAATCAGCCCGTAGTAGACAATCAGCAGCGCCACGATGCCGCCCAGGTAGCCGGCGGACCAGCCGATGCCGCTGATCCGCCCGATGGAGGACCGGGTTGAGATCTGCAGCAGCATCGCGTTGTAGTTCACCGACGCCAGCTCGGCGAAGACATGTCCGGCCGCGATCGCCAGGCATCCGAACAGCAGGAAGGACTCGTGCGGCTGGACGAAGAAGCAGCTGGCCGTCAGCAGGGCCACCATCAGCGTGTTGATCCCCAGCCAGAGCCTCCGCCGGCCGGTGTGGTCCGAGCGCTGGCCGGCCACCGGGGCAAAGACGGCGATGGCGACCCCGGAGATGGATAGGGCGAACGCCAGTACGGCGGAGGCATGATCCGACCCGCCGAAGGAGTCGCCGGTGAGGTACAGGGCAGTGAAGATGAACGTCGTCATCACGGCGTTGAAGGCGGCCGATCCCCAGTCCCAGGAAGCCCAGGCCAGGATCCGGGCCTTGGAAGCAGGGCTGCCAGCCGCCGGAAAGACAGGCCCGTCCGGGAGGGCTGTGGCTGGTGTGACTTCGCTCATAGCCAGAATGCTATACGCCTGACGGCCAGGCGGCCCCTTGACCAGACTAGGCAGGGGTAAACAATGGGTGAAGATATTCCCCACGGGGAACGTAATTGCCGGAAGCCGGACGACCGCATTGCTAAACTAAACGGACCCAGCGACAACGTGACCAACCAGGATCACTCCCCACGGCCCAGCCTGCTGCGTCGGCGACATTGACAAACGAATCCAAGTATCGGAGCCAATCGTGCTGATAGTCCTTGCCCTCCACTTCGTGGTGGCATCGGGGGCGCCCTGGCTCTTCGCCCGCTGGGGGCGGCATGCGTTCTACGTCCTTGCCGCCGTGCCCGCGGGCAGCTTCATCTGGCTGCTCTTCCAGCACAACGCCGTCTATTCCCCGGGTGCCACGGGTCCGCCCACGGAGCTTGTCCCGTGGGTCCCCGACCTGCAGCTGGAGCTGGCCTTCCGGATGGATGCGCTGGCCTGGCTGATGTCGCTGCTGGTGCTGGGCGTGGGCGCGCTGGTACTGGTCTATTGCGCCCGCTATTTCAAGTCCGACGACGGCGGGCTGGGCGGCTTTGGCTCGCAGCTGCTGGCTTTCGCCGGAGTGATGTTTGGCCTGGTCACCGCGGACAACCTGCTCCTGCTGTATGTCTTCTGGGAACTGACCACCGTCCTGTCCTACCTGCTGATCGGGTATTCGCGGACCCGTATTGCCGCCCGGCGGGCGGCCCTGCAGGCGCTGGTGGTCACCACCTTGGGCGGCCTGGCGATGCTGGTGGGCCTGATCATCATCGGCCAGACCCTGGGCACTTACCGGATCTCGGCCGTCGTGGAGCAGGCAGGACAGTCCAGCGGGCCGCTGGCTGCCCCCGGTTCCGGCGGGACGGCCGCGTTGCTGGCCACCGCCGTCGTGCTGGTGCTGGCGGGTGCGGCCACCAAGTCCGCGCTCATCCCTTTCCACTTCTGGCTCCCGGCAGCCATGGCCGCGCCAACCCCGGTCAGCGCGTACCTGCACGCCGCGGCCATGGTGAAGGCCGGCATCTACCTGGTGGCCCGGCTGGCCCCGGGATTCTCCGGTTCGCCGTACTGGCAGGTCACCGTGGCGGTGCTGGGCGTGGGCACCATGCTGGTGGGCGGTTGGCGGGCGCTGCGCCAGCACGACCTGAAGCTGATCCTGGCCTACGGGACCGTCAGCCAGCTCGGCTTCCTGACCGTCGTCGTCGGCCTCGGGAACCGGGAGGCCGCGGTGGCCGGGCTGGCGCTGCTGCTGGCGCACGGGCTGTTCAAGGCCACGCTCTTCCTGGTGGTGGGCATCATTGACCACCACACCGGAACCCGTGACATCCGCAAACTCTCCGGGGTCTTCGCCGCCGCTCCGGCGCTGGGCGTGGTGGCCGCGCTCGGGGCCGCGTCGATGGCGGGAGTGCCGCCGCTGGCAGGTTTCATCGCCAAGGAATCCGTCTACGAGGCCTTCCTGCACAACGCCTTTCCGGCCGGTGCAGGCGGAGCGGTGGACGCGGCTGGTGCGGCCGGTGCCGCCGGTGCTTCCGTCAGCGCCGCCGGGGTCGTGGTGCTGGTGGGCCTGGTGCTGGGCTCCGTGCTGACCATCGCCTACAGCGTCCGGTTCCTCTGGGGCGGCTTTGCGCGCAAGGAAAGGGGCATGGCGACGGCGTTCAAACCGGTCAGCTGGAAATTCCTGGCCGCGCCGGCCGTCCTGAGCGCCGCGACCGTCCTGTACGGGCTGCTGCCTTCCGTGGTGGATGGCTGGGTCGCTCCGTATGCCCGGCTGTTCGACGTCACCACCCCCGCCGCAGCCACCGTTTCCGGTACCGCGGTGGCCGCTACTGCCGCTGCCGCAGCCACCGTTTCCGATAGCACTGCCGCTGCCGCGCCCGGCACGGGTTTCCACCTGGCACTGTGGCATGGCTTCACTCCGGCACTGGCCCTGACAGCGGCCACCTTTGCCGCCGCTGTGCTGCTGGCCGTAGGCCGACGGCGGGTGGCCCGGTTCCAGGGCCGGATCCCCCCACTGCTGGATGCGGAGAAGAGCTACCGGCACGTGATCGGCGGCCTGGATTCGGCCGCCGTCTGGATCACCGGCCGGACCCAGCGCGGGTCGCTCTTCTTCTACCTCGCCGTGATTCTCTCCGTAGCCATCGGCGCCAGCCTTACCGCCTTGGCGATGGCGGGCTGGCCAGCCCCGAAGTCCACCTACTTCATCGATCCCAAGTCGCCGGCTCAGGTCATTGCCGGTGTGGGCATCATCTTGGGTGCGCTGGCTGCGGTGCGGGCCAACAAACGCTTCCTGGCAGTGCTGATGGTCAGCGTGACAGGCTACGGCGTGGCGCTGATCTTCGCGCTGCAGGGAGCGCCGGACCTGGCGCTGACGCAGATGCTGGTGGAGACCATCATCCTGGTGGCCTTTGTGCTGGCGATGCGCAGCCTGCCAGCCAAGCTGCGCGAACGGACCACCGGCTCCCACCGGCTGGTCCGGCTGCTGATCGGCCTGGCCTTCGGCGCCACGATGGTGCTGGTGGCCCTGGCGGCGATGGGTGCGCGGACGGCGCTGCCGGTGTCCCTGGAATTCCCGCAGCTGGCGTACCAGGGCGGCGGCGGACTGAACATTGTCAACGTCACGCTGGTGGACATCCGCGCCTGGGACACCTTCGGGGAAATCTCGGTGCTGGCCATCGCCGCCACCGGCGTGGCCAGCCTGATCTTTGTCCGTGGCCGCGGCGCCCGGTTGGCGCGGGCCGACTCGGTGGAGGCCGGCAGCGTGGGCCGCCAACACCCAACAGAGCTGGGCACTGCCCGCGGAGCGGCGGCGCTGGCGCTGAACAGGAAATTCGCCGATGCCGCCCGCGAGGCCTGGCTGGTGGCCGGCCGTACGCTGGCACCGGAACGACGATCCATCATCTTCGAGGTCGTCACGCGGCTGCTGTTCCACTCCATGATCATCTTCTCCATCTACCTGCTGCTGGCCGGGCACAACCTCCCGGGCGGCGGTTTCTCCGGCGGACTGATGGCAGGGATGGCGCTGACCATCCGCTACCTGGCCGGGGGCAGGTTTGAGCTCGCGGAGGCTGCGCCGGTCAGCGCCGGAATCATGCTGGGCAGTGGCCTGGGCCTCGCTGCCCTGTCCGGGCTGGCACCGCTGCTGCTGGGCGGGGAGGTCTTCCAAAGCGCCGTCTTCGAACTCTTCCTGCCCGTCTTCGGCGAGGTTAAATTCGTCACGTCCACCATTTTCGACGTCGGCGTCTACCTGATCGTCGTCGGACTCGTCCTCGACGTGCTCCGCAGCCTGGGCGCGCAACTGGACCAGCACCAGGAGGACCGCGCGGAGCGGCAGGGGCGTACGGCCAGCGAGGTGGCCCCCGCAGAGGACGAATCACTGGCGGTGGAACCGTGAACGCGAACCTGACCCTGCTGATCGTGATGGGGGTGCTCTACGCTGCCGGAATCTACCTGCTGCTGGAGCGCAGCCTGACCCGCGTGCTGCTGGGCTTGATGCTGCTGGCCAACGGCACCAACATCCTGCTGCTCTCCACTGGCGGATACGCCGGCCTGGCACCGCTCTTCGACAAGAACATTCCCGCTGGGGAATACAGCGATCCCTTGCCCCAGGCCCTGATTCTGACATCCATCGTGATCTCCTTCGCCGTCACCGCGTTCATGCTGGGCCTGGTCTACCGGTCCTGGCTGCTGGGACGGGTGGATGAGGTGCGGGACGACATTGAGGACCGCCGGGTAGCCAAGCAGGACAGCTTCAACGTCGAGGATGATGCGGAAATCAGCCCGGAAACCTCCGAATTCATCTTCGCGGACGAAGTCATCACCGCCAAAAAGCGCGAAGCCGCCAAAAAGACAAAGCCGGGAGGCACCCAGTGAACCCCGCCAGCCTGGCTCCGCTCGCCGTCGTCGTCCCCTTCCTTGGCGCCGCACTGACCTTCCTGCTGATCCGGCATCCCCGGGCGCAGCGGACAGTGAGCATTGCGCTGCTGGCCGGCACGCTGGCGCTGGAGGCCTGGCTGCTGGGCACGGTCTGGGGCACCGGGGCCATCTCTGTCAGCCTGGGCGGCTGGCTGCCACCGTGGGGGATTGTGCTGGTGGTGGACCGCTTTTCTGCCCTGATGCTGGTGGTCTCCTCCGCGGTCAGCCTGGCCGTGCTTGTCTACGCCACCGGCCAGGGTGCGGCCGACGGCGATGCGGAGGGGCCGGTCTCGATCTTCCACCCGACCTACCTGATCCTGGTGGCCGGGGTCTCCAACGCCTTCCTCTCCGGGGATCTGTTCAACCTCTATGTCGGCTTCGAGATCCTGCTGACCGCCAGCTACGTGCTGATCACGCTGGCCGGGACCGGGCCGCGGATCCGGGCGGGGGTGACCTATGTGGTGGTGAGCGTGCTGTCCTCGCTGCTGTTCCTGATTGCCATCGCGATGATATATGCCGCCACGGGCACTATTAATATGGCGGACCTGGCCATCAAGCTGGGCCAGCTGGATCCGGGAACGCAGAACCTGCTGCACCTGATGCTGCTGACCGCCTTCGGGATCAAGGCCGCCGTCTTCCCGCTCTCCTTCTGGCTGCCGGACTCCTATCCGACCGCGCCCGCGCCGGTAACCGCGGTCTTCGCCGGGCTGCTGACCAAGGTGGGCGTCTATGCCATGGTGCGCACCGAAACCCTGCTCTTCCCGGGGGATAGCCTGAATGCGCTGCTGATGGTGGTGGCCGCGCTGACCATGATTGTGGGGATCCTGGGGGCGCTGGCGCAGACGGACATCAAGCGCATGCTCTCCTTCACGCTTGTCAGCCACATCGGCTACATGGTGTTCGGGCTGGCTATCTCCTCGGTCGTGGGCCTGGGTGCGACAGTGTTCTATGTGGCGCACCACATCACGGTGCAGACCAGCTTGTTCATGGTCACCGGGCTCATTGAACGGCGCGGCGGCACGGCCTCGATCGGCCGGCTGGGCGGACTGGCGAAACTCTCCCCGGTGCTGGGCCTGCTGTACTTTATCCCGGCGATGAACCTGGCCGGGATCCCGCCGTTCTCCGGGTTCCTGGGCAAGCTGGGCCTGCTGCAGGCCGGCGCCGCGCTGGGCACCCCGCTGGCGTGGGTGCTGGTGGGCAGTGGCGCAGCGGTCAGCCTGCTGACCCTGCTGGCGATGGCGCGGGTCTGGAACCGGGCGTTCTGGCGCAGTCCCAAGGACGCCGAGTTCCCCGACCCGGTGCTGATGGCGACGGCTTCGGTGCGCACCAGCACAAACGCCAGCACGCAGGCGACGGGACGGTCCGCCAGGAAGGACGCCGGCAAGGATGGGGTGGCGCTGCTGCCGGGGATGATGGTGGGTTCGACGGCGGCGCTGGTGGCTTTCGGCTTGGCGCTGACGGTGTTTGCCGGGCCGCTGTTCCAGCTCTGTGACGCAGCGGCCAAGGACATGCTGAACCGGTCCGCGTACATCGAGTCCGTGCTGGGCGAGACGGCACCGCATCAGGGGGTGCTGCCCCAGTGAGTGCCAACGGAATGAAGCGCAAACACCTCTCCCTGCGCCGGGAACTGCCACTGTTGGTCTGGCTGGTCTTTGTCTGGTGTGCACTCTGGCGGGACTTCAGCATCGGGAACGCAGCGTTCGGCGCCGTGCTGGCGCTGGTGATTGCCCGCGTGTTCTATCTCCCGCCGGTGGAGCTGGGCGGACGGTTCAACGTGCTCCGGGCGCTGGTCTTTGCTGTGGTCTTCGTGGCCAAGGTGGTGGCGGCCAGCTTCCAGGTGTTCTGGCTGGCAGTGGCGCACGGACCGGCGGTCAGCAACGCCGTGGTCGCGGTGCCGCTGCGCAGCCGTTCGGATCTGCTGATCACCGCTACCGGCCATGTGATCTCGCTGATCCCCGGTTCGCTGGTGGTGGAGGTCGACCGGTCCACCTCAACGCTCTACGTGCACGCGCTCAACGTGGCCGACGAGGCCGGCGTGCAGCGGGTGCGCCGGGAAGTGCGCGAGGCGGAGGCCTGGCTGATCCGGATTATGGGTAGCCGCAGTGAACTCGGCGAGCTTCGCGCCGAGGCCGGGACGCAGGTCCTGCCGTGAGCATGATGGGTGCGGTACTGGTTGCCGTGGCGGTCATCCTCTCGCTGGCCGCGGCCGGCGCCATCTACCGGATGGCCGTCGGGCCCTCGCTGCTGGACCGCGTGTTGGCCGCCGACGTGCTGCTGGCCATTTTCGGGGCGGCCCTGGCCACGGACATGGCCGTCAACCACCACCTGGACAATCTGGCGCTGCTGGTCGCACTGTCGGTGATCGGGTTCATCGGGTCAGTCACTGTGGCCCGTTTTGTTTCGGACCGCAGGGGGTAAGCCATGGCACCACACACGACCGACGTGCTGATTGATACGGCCAGCGTTATCTGCCTCCTGCTCGGTTCGCTGATGTCACTGGGCGCGGCGATAGGCCTGATCCGCTTCCCGGACCTGCTCAGCCGGATGCACGCCGCCACCAAACCACAGGTGCTGGGCCTGCTGCTGCTGCTGACCGCCGTCGGCCTGCAGCTGCGCAGCTGGTCAGTCCTGCCGGTGTTGCTGGTGGCGTGGATTTTCCAGCTGCTCACCGTGCCGGTGTCCGCCCATATGGTGGGCCGGGCGGGCTATCGGAGCAAACATTTGCACCAGGAGCGCCTCAGCGTGGACGAGCTGGACGAGGTGGTGGAGGCAGCGGCTCTCTCCCGCAGGGCCGCCCTGCCGCGGGACGCCCCGGAGGCGCGGAAGGTGCAGTCGGCCCGCGGGTCCGAGCTGCCACGGGACGCCGAACAGGCCAGGAAGCGGCAACGGCGCGGCCGGCCCTGAGGCGCGGCTACACCTCGCCAGGGGTCTTGTTGAAGCGGGCGATGGCGCGTTTGGTTCCCCGTCCCGCGACCACCTGGATGATGGCACCCACTGCGGCTGAGACCAGCGCGAACGTCAGGGCCGACCGCAGACTGTGGTTCAGGTCCGTCCCGTCCTTGGGCGGTTCCTTGCCGGTGCTTTTTTCCCACACGGCATCCACGAGCTTGTTCGCGAGGAATCCCGCGCCGATGCTGACAACGGCGCCCACCAGCTTGAAAAGCAGACTCATGCCCTACTCCTTTGGCTCGGATTGATAATCCCGGTCCCAGCGTAGCGCCCCGTGGCTGTCTGGGGGTGATTGGCGGCAAATCACCAATCAGCTGCACCTGCGCAAATATAAGCAACCTTAGTTTATTGTTGATCTGGGGTGGCCCGTTGGGTAGCGTTGCTAGGGGACGCCGCGGCGTCCCCTATGACCGAAGTTTCCCATCCGAGGAGGAGACGCAATGACGACCGTGCAAGAGTCAATTGACGTTGAGGTGCCGGTGACGACGGCCTACAACCAGTGGACGCAGTTCGAGTCCTTTCCGGACTTCATGAATGGTGTGGAGTCGATCAGCCAGACCTCGGCGACGGGCAGCCACTGGGTCACCCGGGTAGGCGGTGTGCTGCGCGAGTTTGATACCGAGATCACGGAGCAGCATCCGGATGAGCGGGTGGCCTGGAAGAGCGTTGACGGCAAATCCCATGCCGGAGTGGTGACATTCCACCGGCTTGACCCGACCAACACGCGTGTCACCGTCCAGCTGGACTGGGATCCGGAAACCTTCGTGGAGAAGGTGGGATCGGTTGTCGGGGCGGACAACCGCCAGGTGCAGTCGGACCTGCGGCGCTTCAAGGAGTTCATCGAAAGCCGGGGCACCGAGTCCGGCGCTTGGCGCGGGGACGTCGACGCGCCCGCCACCTCGGACACGCACACCACCTCGGACGCGCCAACCACCTCGGACCTGGGCGGCGAGAGGGCTGCAGGAGGCCTGGACCTCCCGGACGACGTCATCGGCTTCGCGGGGACGGGGCAGCCCGGACTGTCCGCCTCTAAGTTGGACGGCACTGCTCCGGACGCCGCCCGGCCGGCGGATCCCGCCACGGACGACCCCGATTCGGGAGGACCGCGCCGCGAGCTCTGACCCGACCCAACGAGAAGAACCATTCACCAGGAGGCTGTAGATGCGCGCACTGACCATTACCCCCGGAGCCAAGGACTCGCTCCAGTTGCGCGATATCCCGGGGCCGGACTCCGGGGACGGCCAGGTGCTGGTGGAGGCCCTCGCGGTGGGCTTATGCGGGACGGATGCGGAAATCATCGACGCGCAGTACGGCGAGGCGCCCCCCGGGGAGTCATACCTGGTTCTGGGGCACGAAAACCTGGGCCGCGTCCGCAGCGCCCCGGCGGACAGCGGCCTGTCGGAAGGGGATCTGGTGGTCGGTATAGTGCGCCGTCCGGATCCGGTGCCCTGCCCCGCATGTGCCGTGGGCGAGTGGGACATGTGCCGCAACGGCCGTTATACGGAGCACGGCATCAAGGGCCTGCACGGCTTTGCCCGCGAACAGTGGCGCGGCAATCCGGACAGCATGGTCCGGCTGGACGCTGCGCTGGCCGACGTCGGCGTGCTGCTGGAGCCGACCACCATCGTGGCGAAGGCGTGGGAGCAGATCGACAGGATCGGCGCCCGCGCTTTTTACGACCCGAAGGTCGCGGTGGTCACGGGCGCCGGGCCGGTGGGCCTGCTGGCCGCGCTGCTCGGCGTCCAGCGGGGTCTGGAGGTCCATGTCTATGACCTGGTGGACAAGGGGCCCAAGCCGGACCTGGTCCGCGACCTGGGCGCCACCTACCACACCGACTCGCTGACCGATTCCGGGGTCAGGGCGGACGTCATGGTGGAGTGCACAGGGGTGTCCTCCGTAATCATGGAAACCATCACCCGTGGTGCCACGGACTCCATCACCTGCCTGACGGGGGTCTCCAGCACCGGACGGACGATGCCCGTGGACGTGGGCAGCGTCAACCGTGCGGAGGTGCTGCGCAACGAAGTGGTCTTCGGCAGCGTGAACGCCAACCGGCGGCACTATGAGTCCGCGGTCAAGTCGCTGGAGGCGGCCGACGGCGGCTGGTTGCGCCGGTTGATTACCCGGAAGGTTGCGCTGGCCGACTTCGCGGACGCGTTCAAGCGCCAACCGGAGGATGTGAAGGTAGTCCTGGACGTGGCGGCCCGCTAGCCATGGTCAGGATAGAGGATTACGCCATCATCGGGGACCTGCACACCGCGGCACTGGTGGGCAGGGACGGGTCCATCGACTGGCTGTGCCTGCCGCACTTCGATTCACCGGCGTGCTTTGCGGCGCTGCTGGATACCCCGGACGCCGGAAACTGGCTGTTGGCACCGGCCTCCGGCGGGATGTGCACCAGCAGGCATTACCGCCCCGGCACCCTGATCCTGGAAACCGAGTGGGAGACCGCGCAGGGCAAGGTGCGGGTCACCGATTTCATGCCGCCGCGCGACGACGCCGTGGACCTGGTCCGCATCGTGGAAGGGGTAAGCGGAACGGTGCGGATGCGCGGTGACCTGGCCATGCGCTTTGACTACGGCCATGTTGTCCCGTGGGTCCGGCGGGACCGGCGCGGTATCCAGGCCGTGGCCGGTCCGGATGCGGCCTATCTGGTCACCCCGGTGGAGGTAAAGGGGGAGAACTTCCGCAGCGTCAGCGACTTCACGGTCAGTGCCGGGCACAAGGTCCCGTTTGTGCTGACCTGGACCCCCAGCCACCTGCCCCGCCCCCGGTCCGTCGAGGCCGGGCGGTCGTTGGAGCGCACCGAGGGGTTCTGGAGCAACTGGTCGGAGCAAAGCCAGGCTGCCGGACCGTACCAGGAAGCGGTGCAGCGCTCGCTGATCACCCTGAAGGCGCTGACCTACGCCCCGACCGGCGGAATCGTGGCTGCCGCCACCACGTCGCTCCCGGAGCAGATCGGCGGCCCGCGGAATTGGGACTACCGGTATTGCTGGCTGCGGGATGCCACGCTGACCCTGCAGTCGCTGCTGGCCGCCGGATATACGGACGAGGCCGCGGCCTGGCGCGAATGGCTGCTGCGGGCGGTGGCCGGGGACCCGGCGGACCTGCAGATCATGTACGCCATCAACGGCCGACGCCGTCTCCCGGAGACCGAACTGGGCTGGCTCCGCGGCTATGAGGGATCGGCCCCGGTACGCACCGGCAATGCCGCCGCGGGGCAGCTCCAGCTGGACGTCTGGGGGGAGGTGCTGGACGGTCTCTCACTGACCCGCAATGCGCTGCTGACCCAGGAGGATGATTCCTGGGACCTGCAGACGGTGCTGATGGAGCACCTGGAGGGGGTCTGGGACCAGCCGGATAACGGGCTGTGGGAAATGCGCGGACCGCGCCGGCACTTCACCCACTCCAAGGTGATGGCCTGGGTGGCCGCGGACCGGATGGTCAAGGGCGTGCGCGAGTCCGGGCTGCCCGGCCCGGTGGACCGGTGGGAGGCGCTGCGGGACACGATCCATGCGGACGTGATGACGCACGGCTACAACGCGGAACGGAACACCTTTGTGCAGTCCTATGGCAGCACCGAGTTGGATGCGAGCCTGCTGATGATTCCCCGCGTCGGCTTCCTGCCGCCGGATGACAAGCGGGTCATCGGCACCATCGACGCCATCCAGCGCGAGCTCACCGAGGACGGCTTTGTGCTGCGCTACCGGCCGCAGGCCAGCAACGACGGGCTGCCCGGCGGTGAAGGCGTCTTCCTGGCGTGCTCCTTCTGGCTGGTGAATGCGCTGCAGGGCGCCGGTCGTCGAAGGGAAGCGACGGAGCTCTTTGAACGGCTGCTAGACCTGCGCAACGACGTCGGCCTGCTCAGCGAGGAATGGGACCCAAAGGCTCGCCGGCAGCTGGGCAACATGCCGCAGGCCTTCAGCCACTTTGCCCTGGTGACCAGTGCCATGCAGCTGCACCACGGCCGGCACCACCACAGCAACGTCCCGATCCGTCAGGGGGAAGAGACTGTCGGCATCCCGGGCGGGGCCGGAGGTTCGCCATGACGGCGACAAGAAGCAGCGAGGAGTCCGCCCCGGCCGGCGGCTGGAAGCGCATAGCCAAGGTCTTGGGCCCCGGGCTGGTGACAGGCGCGTCCGACGACGACCCCTCCGGGATTGCCACCTACGCCCAGGCGGGCGCGACGTTCCGCACCGGGATGCTGTGGACCGTGCCGGTGACGCTGCCGATGATGATGGCCGTGCAGGAGATCTGCGACCGCACGGCCCTGGCTACGGGCGACAGCCTGGGCAGGCTGGCCCGGAAGAAATTCGCCCGCGGCACGCGAACCGTCATCGCCGTCCTGCTGGTGGCACTGCTGGTGGCCAACGGTGTGTACCTGGCCGCGGACCTGATGGCGGTCGGCCAGGGCATGGACCTGCTCGGGGCCGGCCCCGCGCCGCTGTGGAGCGTCCTCGCCGGCATTGCCATCGCCGTCGCCCTTGTCACCGGCTCCTTCAACACGATTTCCAAAATCTTCAAATGGCTATGTATGGCCCTGCTGGCATATGTGCTGGTGCTCTTTGCCACCCATGTGGACTGGCTGGACGTGCTGCGCGGAATGACGTTCCAGCAGACGGAGTTCACCCTGAAGTACTGGGGCCTTATTGTCGCCGTGCTGGGCACCACCATCTCGCCGTACCTCTTCTTCTGGCAGAGCGCGCACCGGGTGGAGGAACTGCGGGACGAGGACCTCAAGGGCAAGCGGGCCCCCGCCTACAAGGACCGAGGCGACCAAGAGGCAAAGCGCAAGCAGACCGATGCGCGGGTGGACGTTTTCACCGGGATGGCCTTTTCGGTACTGGTCATGTTCGCCATCATCGTGGCCACCTCATCCACCTTGGGGATCAAGGGTATCGACATCAGCAGCGCCGCGGACGCCGCCAAAGCGCTGGAACCGGTGGCCGGTCCGCTGGCCAAGATCCTCTTTGCGCTGGGTTTCATCGGTTCCGGCATACTGGCTGTCCCCGTTCTGGCCGCCTCCGGATCCATCGGCATGGCCGGCCTGCTGGATAAGAAATGGGGATTTGAACGCAGCCCCAAGAAGGCACCGGCGTTCTATCTGCTGCTGCTGGCCGGCACGGCCGCCGGCACCGTGCTGGCCGCGTTCCTGAGCAACCCGATCGCGCTGCTGGTGCTCAGCGCCACGATCAACGGCATCGCCGCCGCTCCATTCCTGATTGTCGTCATGCTCATTTCCGGGGATGCGAAGATCATGGGCCGCTACCGCAACGGCCGGCTCGCTGCCAGCATCGGGTGGATCACCGCCGCCGTGATGATCTTCGCCGGGGTGGTGGGGCTCTGGGCCACCTTCGGCGGATCCTAGCGGGTCGGTGAAATGCCATGGACGGCGGTGGCGGTATAAACTGAAGGTGCTGCATCAGCAGCACCCATAATTCAATCCAGATGTATACGACAGGGGAGCGCCGCCACCCCATCCCGGAAATCCGGGCCGTGGACGGGCGCTGAGAGTGCGGACAACCGCAGACCCTCGAACCTGATCCGGTTAGTACCGGCGAAGGGAGTCGAGTTCTCTTCGGCCGGTGGCCTGCGCCGCCGCCCGCCCCTCCTGTGAAGGAGGACTTCGATGAACAACATTTCCGCGGCCAAAACCGCCCTGCCCCGCTCCACCCGGTGGCGCGTGGTGGACATCGTCGTAGCGGCCCTGGTGGCCGTGGCCGGCGGCGTCATCTTCTGGGCCTGGGACGCCGGCGCCACCGGTATAACGGCCCTCACCGCCGCCTATCCGCCGCTTTCCGGACTGTACGCCGGTGGCTGGATGATCCCGGCCATCCTGGGCATGCTGATCGTCCGCAAACCCGGCGCGGCCATCTTCTGCGAAGCCGTCGCGGCGTGCAGCGAGCTGGTGATGGGATCCCAATACGGGCTGACGGTGGTGGCCTCCGGTGTGCTGCAGGGGCTGGGTGCGGAGATCATCTTCGCGCTGTTCCTGTACCGGAATTTCCGGCTCCCCGTCTCCCTGCTGGCCGGCGCCGGCGCGGGTTTCATGTGCGCCGTCAATGATTGCTTCCTGCCCTGGGGCTGGAACATTGCCTATGGCCCCGCGGACAAGCTGGTCTATTTCATTGCCACCACCGTCTCCGGCGCCGTCATCGCCGGAATCCTCTCCTGGCTGGCCACCCGGGGTCTTTCCCGCACGGGAGTGCTGAGCGCCTTCGCCTCGCGCAAGGCGTCCTCCGAAACCGTGCTCTAGCGCCGGGGCCAGCAATGTCAGCAGAGCCGGTATCCGCGGTGGGCATCCGTGCCCGTGGCTGGGGCTGGCGCCACCCCGGGCGCAGTGATCCGGCGGTGCACGACCTGGAGCTTGACGTCCATCCGGGCGAACGCGTGCTGCTCCTAGGGCCCTCCGGCGCGGGGAAGTCCACGCTCCTGCATGCCCTGGCCGGGGTGCTGGGGGACGACGACGAAGCGCAGCAAAGCGGCACACTGCTGCTGGACGGCGCGGCCCCGCAGCTGCGCCGCGGCCGCAGCGGCCTGATGCAGCAGGACCCGGACACGCAGATTGTGCTCAGCCGGGTGGGGGACGACGTCGCCTTCGGGGCAGAGAATCTGGCGGTGGAGCCGGACGAGATCTGGCGCCGGGTCCGCGAAGCCCTGGACGACGTCGGCCTGGGCCAGGGTCTGCGCGGGGGGCCGGACGGGCAGGACGCACGGCCCCCACTAGCGCTGGACCATCCCACCGCGGCACTGTCCGGCGGCCAAAAGCAGCGCCTGGCCCTGGCAGGAATCCTGGCCATGCGCCCCGGACTGCTCCTGCTGGACGAACCCACCGCCAACCTCGATCCGGCCGGGGTCTTGGAGGTGCGCGATGCCGTGGGCCGCTCGCTGGACAAAACCGGGGCCACCCTGGTGGTGGTGGAGCACCGGGTGGCCGTCTGGAAGCCGCTGGTTGACCGCATTGTGGTGCTGGCCCCCGGACGGGACCGGATGCCCGGCGGGGTGCTGCTGGACGGCCGCCCGGACACGGTGCTGGAAAAGGCGCGGGAGCTGCTGGAATCAGCGGGCATCTGGCTGCCCGGCTACATTCCGGCCACCCGTCCGCGCCGGAACAACAGCCCACCGGACGCCGGGACACTGCTCGCGGCCGAGGCACTGGCGGTCGGCCGCGAACGCCGGCGGCGGCGGAAGCCTCCGGCGCCGATGGTTTCCGGAATCAACGCCCGTATCAGCCCAGGTCAGGCCCTCACGGTGACCGGGCCCAACGGGATCGGCAAGTCCACCTTTGCCCTGACCCTGGCCGGCCTGCTGCCGCCGGCCGGCGGCACCGTCCGGGCCGGTGCTTTCCTTGCCGCCGGCGCCGGGCCGGATCCCTACCGCTGGAAGGCGGTGGAGCTGATCACCCGGATCGGCACCGTTTTCCAGGAGCCGGAGCACCAGTTCGTCACCGGCAACGTTCTTGAGGAGATGGTCTTCGGGCCCCGCCATCTGGGCAGGGGAGCGGAACGGGTGGAGGAACTGCTGGTCCGGCTGCGGCTGGAACACCTCGTGGAGGCCAACCCCTTCACGCTTTCCGGCGGTGAGAAGCGGCGGCTCTCGGTGGCAACGGTGCTGGCCGCCAGCCCGCAGCTGCTGGTCCTGGACGAGCCGACGTTCGGGCAGGATGCCAACACCTGGGCAGAGCTCGCCAGCCTGCTCTCCGAGCTGCTGGATGAGGGCACCGCGGTGGTCTCGGTGACCCACGATGCGGAGTTCTCCGCTGCGTTGGGCGGAGATGAGCTGCACCTGGGCCGCTCCGGCGTGCTGGCAGGCGGCGTCCGATGAGCGCAGCCCCGGACACCAGCAACGGTGGGACGCGCAACGGCAGGACCGGCACCGGAACGACCAGCTCGGGCGTTACCCGCAGCGGCAGGGTACTGCTGGCTGGAGCCAACCCGCTGGCCAAGCTGGCCGCCGTCGTCCTCATCACCGCCGTCCTGGCGGTCTCCATCGACTGGGTTTCCTCCTCGGTGGCGCTGGCCTGCGAGGCCCTGCTGGCGCCGCTGGCGGGACTCGGGCTGCGCCTGCTGTGGCAGCGCGGCTGGCCGCTGATCATGGCCGCCGTCGTCGGCGGATACGGGACCGCCGTCGTCGCCCCGGACAGCGGACCCGTCCTGCTCAACGCCTGGATCTGGACCGTCAGCAGTGGTTCCCTGCAGCTGGGCCTGGGGGTCGGGCTGCGCGCCCTGGCCATCGCCCTGCCGGCCGTGATGCTGATGACCTGCACCGATCCCACCGACCTGGCCGACGCGCTGGCGCAGAAAGCCAGGCTGCCGCACCGGTTTGTGCTCGGATCGCTGGCAGCGATGCGGCTGGTGGGGCTGATGGTGGAGGAGTGGAAGACCTTGGGGATGGCGCGGCGGGCCAGGGGCGTGGGGACCCACGGCAATGCCGCCGCCCGCCTTACCGCCGCGGCCGGGCAGGGTTTTTCCCTGCTGGTCCAGGCTGTCCGCCGGGCCTCACGGTTGGCCATCACCATGGAAGCGCGCGGGTTTGGCGCCGGGCCGCGCACCTGGGCCCGGCAGTCCGTCTGGCGGCCGGTTGATGCAGCGGTGGTCCTGGTGGGACTGGTCATTGCCGTTGCCTCGGCCCTCATTGGCTCCATCGCCGGAACCTGGCACATCAGCTGAGGCGGTGCGGGGGCGTCCTTCAGGCCTTTCAGCAGGTCAGGGCAGAATATGCGTCTTTCGCATATTCGGTGGCAAAGGGAGGCGCTGCGTGGATGTATTAGCCGTATTTAGGGCGCGTGTTTCGCATGAATATGTGATTCATGGTATTGATTGATGTATGACTCAAGACGTCCGTACCTCCGCAGCCGTCGCTGCCGCCGTCAGTCCCGGGGCCTCCGTCGGCATCCTGGTCCGCGATGCCCGGATCAGGAAAGGCTGGACCCAAGGCCGGCTGGCCGCCGAGCTGGGAACCAGCCAGAGCGCCGTCGCCCGGATGGAGCAGGGAAAGCAGAACCTGAGCCTGAAGATGATCCAGCGGATGGAGAGCATCTTCGGTGGCAGCATTGTCCATTTCGGACCGCCCAAGACCACCCACCTGCGGGTGGTGGGCGGGCATGAGCTCTCGGGCAGTGTGGAGGTCAACTCCAGTAAGAATGCCGGCGTCGCCCTGCTCTGTGCCAGCCTGCTGAACCGCGGTACCACCACCCTGCGCCGGCTGGCGCGGATCGAGGAGGTCAACCGCATCGTCGAAGTGCTCACGAGCATCGGCGTCGAATGCACTTGGCTGAACGCCAGCGACCTGCAGATCCGGCGGCCGGAGGTGCTGGACCTGGCGGCGATGGACGTTGAGGCCGCCCGGCGCACCCGCAGCGTGATCATGCTGCTGGGTCCGCTGCTGGACCAGGAGGGCGAGTACCGCCTGCCCTACGCCGGCGGCTGCGACCTAGGCACCCGCACGGTGGAACCGCACATGCAGGCGCTGCGGCAGTTTGGCCTTTCCGTACGGGCCCACTCCGGTTTCTACGCGGTCCGCACCCCGGAGTCTGATTCCCGGGACCGGACGTTCGTGCTCACCGAACGCGGGGACACTGTCACGGAAAACGCCGTGATGGCAGCGGCACTGAGGGCTGGCACCACGGTAATCCGCAATGCCAGCCCCAACTACATGGTCCAGGACCTGTGCTTCTATCTGCAGGGCCTGGGGGTGGGCGTGGACGGCGTCGGCAGCACCACGCTTACCATTCGTGGCCGGGCCAGGATCGATGTGGACCTGGAGTATTCGCCGTCGGAGGATCCCATCGAGGCGATGAGTCTGATCACCGCCGGCATCGTCACGGGCTCCGAGGTGACCATCAAGCGGGTGCCGATCGAATTCATGGAGATCGAGCTCAGCGTGCTGGAGCAGATGGGCTTCCGGTACCGCAAATCCGCCGAATACACGGCCCGCAATGGCCATACCCGGTTGGTGGACATCACTACGCTGCGCTCCGAACTGAAGGCAGCGCCGGACAAGATCCACCCGATGCCCTTCCCCGGGTTGAACATCGACAATCTGCCGTTCTTTGCCGTCATTGCCTCCTGCGCCGAGGGCTCCACTCTGATTCATGACTGGGTGTACGAGAACCGCGCCATCTACCTGACGGAGCTCAACCGGCTGGGGGCCAAGGTCCGGCTGCTGGATCCGCACCGGATCGACGTGGCCGGTCCCACCCGCTGGCGTGCCGCTGAGATCGGCTGCCCGCCGGCGCTGCGCCCGGCCGCCTGCATCCTGCTGGCGATGCTGGCTGCCAAGGGCACGTCCGAGCTGCGGAACATCTACGTGATCGAACGCGGATACGAGGATTTGGCCGAGCGGCTGAACACCATAGGCGCGGAAATCCAGTACTTCCAGGATTAATCCCATCGAGTGAGCGGTTGGTGTTCGATACAGGGCTGTATCGCGCACCAACCGCTCACTCGATGAGGTTAGATGCCGGCGAGGGCCTTGGCCAGGTCCGCTTTGAGGTCCTCCACATCCTCCAGGCCTACGGAGAGCCGCACCACCCCATCGGTAAGTCCGATGGCGGACCGTCCTTCCGGCCCCATGGCCCGGTGGGTGGTGGTTGCCGGATGCGTGATCAGGGACTTGGAGTCGCCCAGGTTGTTGGAGATGTCGATGATCCCCAGGCCGTTGAGCAGCGCGAAGGCGGCGTCCTTGGCCGACGTCCCCGCTGCGGAGGCCAGCTCAAAGGTCAGCACCGTTCCGCCCGCCTTCATCTGGGACTTTGCCAGCTCAAACTGGGGGTGCGAGGGCAGCAGCGGGTATTTTACCCAGTTGACCGCGGGCTGCTCCTCCAGGAATCCGGCCAGCAGCAGGGCGTTAGCGGACGAGTGGTTCACCCGCAGACCCATGGTCTCCAGCCCCTTGGCCAGCACCCAAGCGTTGAAGGCGGAGAGTGCTGGACCGGTGTGACGCATCAGGTTTTTGACTGGTCCGTCTATGAATTCCTTTGTGCCCAGAACGGCGCCGCCCAGCACCCGTCCCTGCCCGTCGATGTGCTTGGTGCCGGAGTAGACAATGACATCCGCGCCCAGGTCCCCGCATTTCTGCAACAGCGGGGTGGCAAAAACGTTGTCCGCCACCACCTTGGCGCCGGCTTCATGGGCCAGTTGGCAGACCGCCCTGATGTCCACGATCTCCTGCATCGGGTTCGAGGGAGATTCGAAGAACACCGCCGTCGTGGGGACCGACAGGGCCTGCTCCCACTGGTCCAGGTCCGGTCCGTCGACGAAGACCGTTTCGACGCCCCAGCGCGGGAGAATCTCGTTGAGGATCACGAAGCAGGAACCGAAAAGCGATCGTGCTGCCACCACCCGGTCCCCGGCCCCCAGCAGCGCAGCCAGGGCGGTGAAGACGGCGGACATGCCGGAGGCGGTCGCAAAGCAGGCTTCGGTGCCCTCGAGCAGGCGCAGACGTTCCTGGAAGGTGGCCACGGACGGATTGCCATAGCGCGAATAGACAAAGCGCTCGGCCTCCCCCGTGAAGGCCTGCTCCGCGGCTTCTGCGGACTCGTAGACAAAGCCGGAATTGAGGAAGAGGGCTTCGGAGGTCTCCTGGAAGTTGGAGCGGTCCAGGCCACCGCGCACCGACTGGGTGTCCGGCAACCAGCCGGAGGCGTTGGGGTTGAAGTTGCTCATTCGTTTACCACTCTTTCCACGGGAGTTGGCGGTTCTTCCAGCCGTTGACGGTTCGGTCCCCGTACGCGTCCTGGACCCCTTCGAAGCCCTCCAGCACGTTGAAGGATATGTAACCGGCCGCGGTGGCAGCTTCCGCCGCGGCGATGGAGCGCTGTCCGGAACGGCACAGAAAGACAAGCTCCGTTCCGGACGTCTGCGGCAGTTGCGCCCGGAGCTGCTCCAGGAAGGCCCGATTCGGCGCGCCCCCGGCCAGATTCCATTGGATCAGCAGCGGCTCCTCCACGCGCCCCGGCGCCTGCGGAACGCGCGGGATGCCGATATGGGTCCACTCCGCCTGCGTGCGAACGTCCACCAGCACCGCGCCGGAGGCCAGCTTCGCCCAGGCCTGCTCAGGGGTGAGATCGCCCGCGTAACTCATTGGACGCCGTCGTTGGCGGAAGTGGCGTCGGCGTTCGCCGAGGTGGCGTTCGCGGAAGCGGCTGAGCCGGGCAGGACGACGGCCTGCGCCGCCACGACCCTGCCGCCGTCGAACGTCACGGCCGGGCCGCCATGCAGGACGTAACCTTCGGCCAGGGCGGTGCTCACCCGCTCGCAGAAGGAGCGGTCATCTGGTCCGGTCAGCAGCCGGTAAGCCAGCGGGGTATCTTCAGCAGGCAATTCTGTCTCCTCTTTGCAATGGTGGCTGCAAGCGCAATGCAGGACAGGAGGGCGATGCTCGGGTCGCTTCACGCTTGCAAGCCATAGCCGTCGTAGCTACGTTTTGCCGAGTATTCACCTGAGGCACCCCACCGGGATAAGAGGGTTGCCGGCCAGCAAGTCAGGGCTATCCAAGTCAGGTTATTCAGGTCCGGGCTTGGCGCTGGCACTCATTACTCAAGAACGAAAATAGCACCTCGGCGGGACCGGCGGCGCATCGGGCGGCGAGGATGACGGTTCTTGTCCTGCACAGGCTCCTGGAACCAGTCCCCGCGCCGGATCAGCTTTGCCGAGGAGCTATTCCGCCTGGTCCATCAGTTCGCTCAGTTCCGCCGTCAGCGACGCCCGGACCGCAGGGGATCCGATTTCCTTGCCGTCGATCCGGTTGACAGGTGCCAGCAGCCGGATGCTGGAAATCAGCCAGACGGCGTCGGCGTCAAAAAGGTCCGCAGGCTCCAGCGGGCCGTATCCCAGCTCCCAGCCGGTGGCCTTGGCGGCCTTGAACAGTGCCCCCTGGGACGTCCCGGGCAGGATGCCGCTGTCCAGCCGGGGGGTGATCAGCCGTTTCACCTGGGCCTGGCCCTCACCGTCCAGCTGTGCCAGCAGGACGGACGACGTCGGCCCCTCCAGCACGCGCCCGTCACTGCTGGTGAAAATCACGTCGTCCGCGCCGTTCACATGGGCATAGCGCAAGGCGGCCATGTTCACCGCGTAGGAGAGGGTCTTGGCGCCCAACAGCAGCCACGGGGCACGCTCCGCCAGACCGCTGTCGAAGCCGCGGTCCAGCAGCAGGACGTCGATTCCCGTTTCCCGTTGCATCTTGCCTGCCGCCGGCGGGGTGGAGACTTGGACCCAGGCAGTGGAAGTGGCGCTCCCTTCAACGCCGCGGGTCACGATGAGCTTCACGACTGCCTCGTCCGGCGCCTCGGTTCCGCTGACGGCTGCGGTGCCGGGGACGGCTGCGGTGCCGGCCGTTATGGGGCCGCCGGTTTCCCGGGCGACGGCGTGACCGTTAATGCCCCGCCGGAATTCCTCCAGGGCTGTAGACATGGCACGGCGCCATGAGTCCTGGTCCGGGATGTCCAGGTCAAGCGCGCGGGCGGAGGAACCCAACCGGTCCAGATGCGCCTGCATCTTGCGCGGGACCCCTCCCACCGCCAGGAGCGACTCAAAAATGCCGTCGCCCCGCGTCGCGCCCTGATCCGTGGCCATCAGCGTCGGCTTGGTCGCGTCTGCGATCCGCCCGTCGGGGTGGGACGGATCCAGGAATACCAAAACAGTCATGGATCCAGCTTAGTGGCGGGTGGGGCGGCGCCTGATGGGCCGGCGGCGCGGTGCGTCCCTGCCGCTGCCACCGGGTAGGCTAACCGTGATCAGGATCGGGAAGAAAACCGGGAAGAAATAGGGGTAAAGGCATGCTTTGGCCGCTTCTGGGGCTGGCGACCGCACCCGAATGGTTCGTCGTCGTCTCGACGGTCGCGGACCTGGTGATCCGGGTGGTCATGCTCGGAGTCATCCCCGGCAACCGGCGCCCTACGACGGCGATGGCCTGGCTGCTGGGTATCTTCTTCATTCCGACGCTGGGGCTGGTGCTCTTCCTGCTCTTTGGAAACTTCCGGCTCTCCCGCCGCCGTCGGGAATACCAGGCGGACGTGAACCGGCGGGTGCTGGCCAGCACCGAGGCGATTGCACTGGCCGTTCCCCCTTACCAGGGACCCGAGTGGATCAATTCCGTGGTGGGCCTTAACCGCCGGCTCGGGTCCTTCCCCTGTCTGGACGGCAACAAGGTGGAGCTGATCGAGGATTACCAGGAGTCCCTCGATGCGATGGCTGAGGCGGTCCGTCAGGCCAAGGACTTTGTCAACGCGGAGTTCTACATCATGAGTTCGGACTCCTCGACGGAACGGCTGCTGGCCGAACTTGAGGCGGCCGCATCCCGCGGAGTACGCGTCCGAGTGCTCTTTGACCATATTGGTTCGCTGCGCGTCCCCAAATACCGGCAGCTGATCCGCCGGCTGGGCCGCAGCGGCATCCATTGGCGGCGGATGCTTCCCCTGCAGCCCTTCAGGGGAACCTGGCGGCGGCCGGACCTGCGCAATCACCGCAAGATCCTGGTGGTGGACGGACGCGTGGGGTTCACCGGTTCGCAGAATCTGATTGAACCTTCCTACCGGAACAATCGCCACCGGAGGGTGGGCCGGACCTGGGTGGAGCTGATGGCCCGGCTGGAGGGCCCCATCGTGGGCACGCTCAACGTCATGTTCGCCACCGACTGGTCCAGCGAGACGGAGGAATCGCTGGCGGACGAGCTGACCTCCCATCATTGGGACGCTCCGCACGGTGGTGTGATGTGCCAGGTGGTGCCCAGCGGTCCTGGCTTTGTGACCGAAAACAACCTCCGGCTGTTCAATACGCTGCTCTACTCTGCCCAGCACCGGATCACCATCTCCAGCCCCTACTTTGTGCCCGACGATTCGCTGCTTTACGCCATTACGACGGCGGCCCAGCGAGGGGTGATGGTGGAGCTGTTCGTCTCCGAAAAGGGTGACCAGTTCCTGGTCCACCACGCGCAGCGCTCCTACTATGATGCATTGCTGCAGGCCGGCGTCCGGATCTTCCTGTACTCCGCGCCGAAGGTCCTGCATGCGAAGCACTTCACCGTGGACGACGAGGTGGCCGTCCTGGGCTCCAGCAACATGGACATGCGAAGCTTCTCGCTGAACCTGGAAGTCTCGGTGATGCTGCTGGGCCATGACATTGTGACGCGGATGCGCCGGGTGGAGGAGCACTACCGGGCAAAGTCGCGGGAACTCAAGCTCGGCGAGTGGCAGGCCCGGCCTATCCTGGCGCGTTATGTAGACAACGTCGCCCGGCTGACCGCCACGCTCCAGTAGCTTGGAAGTCAGGCCTCCGGCGGGAAGTCGGCTCCCAGCGCGGACAGCACTCCGTACGCCTTGGCCCGCACTTCCAGCCACTCCTCGTGCGGGGAGGAATCCGCGGTGATGGCCCCGCCGACGCCCAGGCTCAGCCGGCCGCCGTCGTCCGTGGTCTCCATGACCAGGGTGCGGATGGTGACAGAGAGGTCCGTAGCCCCGTTGAGGGAGAAGTAGCCGATGGCCCCTGAATAGACGCCCCGGGGCGCCGCCTCGAGCCGGTCGAGGATGGCCATGGTGCTGATTTTGGGCGCGCCGGTCATCGATCCGGCCGGGAACGCCGCCGCCACAGCCTCCGCCCGGGATGAGCCGGGCCGCAGTTGGGCGTCGACGGTGCTGACCATCTGGTGCACGGTGGCGTAGCTTTCTATGGCGCACAGCCGCGGCACCGATACGGAATCCGGCACGGCAAAGTGCGAGAGGTCGTTGCGCAGCAGGTCCACGATCATGACGTTTTCCGCGCGGTCCTTGGCGGAGTGCTCCAGTTCGGATTTCAGCTCGGCGTCGCGATGCGGATCCGGATGCCGGCGCCGGGTGCCCTTGATGGGCTCGGCACGCATGGCGCCATCCGCGCTGATCCGCAGGAACCGTTCCGGGGAGGTGCTGCCGATGGCGAGCCTGCCGAAACGCAGGAAACTGCCGAAGGGCGCGGGGCTGCGGTGCCGCAGCGCCAGATAGGTCCGCCAGGGGTCCACCGGCGCGGAGGTGCCGGCGCTCAGGGCCGTGGTCAGGCAGATCTCGTAGGAATTTCCCTCCGCGATCTCCGCCTGCGCGCTGGCAATCTTGTCCTTGTAACCGGTCGCGGTGTCCCGGACCGCGAACTGCGGCGGCGGGGCCGGCCGGACTGTTTCCCGTCCCTGGCTCTCCCTCGCCTGACCCTCCCTCGCCTGGCCCTCCCGCCCGCGGCCGGATCCGGCCGGCTCCAGCCGTGCCACCAGGGAACACACCTGCCCACACCAGGCCTGCGCCTCCGCGGTGCTGGCGGGCGCAGCGGGGGAGGTGAGGGTGAGCAGGAACAGGGACCGGTGCCGGTGGTCGACGACGACGGCGCGGCCGGCGAAGAGCAGGGCAGCGTCGTCGTTGCGGCCGGTGGTGTCGGGGCCCGCAGCATCCGCGCCTCCCGTTTCGCGCTTGAGCTCATAGCCCAGGTAGCCGAGCCAACCGAGCGCAAACCCGCCGTCGTACCCGTCCGGGGTCCGCACCGCTCGGCGTCCCCAGACGCTGTCGAGCCAGCGGAAGAACGGCCCCGGGATCCGCGCCGTCACGCCGTTCCCGCTGACCCAGGTGGCACCCGCTGCATGCCGGGCCAGCTGGCCAAAGCCGCCGCCGTCGTCGGCCATGATGGAGAACCTGTTCCGTTCCTCCCCGGATCCCTCCCCGGCCACAGAACCGTCCACGGACGGGGCCCCGGAGCTGTCCAGCCAGACCGCATGGGGGGATCCGCCGTACACCTCGGCGAACAGTTCCGCCGGATCCGGGTAGGCGTCGAGCGGCTCCACCTGCAGTTCCAGGCCGCGGCGGTGGGCACGCTCCGGCGTCAGCAGGGTCTCCAGCACCGGCAGCGACCCCAGGGCCAGGAGCACCTGCGCGGGAGCCGAGCCATCCGCGCGGCCCTCCACCAACAGATCTGCCGCCGCGGCCGGATCATCTACCGCCAGCAGCTCGTCCTCCTGGGCGGCCCACTGGTCCCAGTGATCCTGGAACGTTCCGCCGTCGCGGTCCAGCGCCCGCCGCTTCCGCGCCCCGGCTTCCGCTTCCACCCAGACAACGACGTCCAGCAGATTCCGCGCGGAGGCATGCGCGGCCCCGACCCCCTCGATAATGATTACGTCGGCCGGCGGAGTGCTCCGCTGGGCGCCGTCGTAGTGGTTCTCCCAGTCCCAGCTGGCCCACAGTGCGGGGATGCCCTGGCTCAGCGGCTCCAAGACGGTACTGACGTACCGCTCGATTCCGGCGGCCAGCCCGTTCCAGCCGGGATAGATCTCCTCGAGATGGAACACGGAGACTTTGCGGTGTTCGCGCAGCAGCGCCGCAAGCTCCAGGGCCAGGGTGGTTTTGCCTGCGCCGGAGCGTCCGTCGATGGCGATGATCACCGGGGCGGGTCGGCTAACGGCCGGCACAGGTGTCCCTGTCCTGCTCCCCACGGGCTGGCCGGGCTGGCCTGCGCGCGCTTCGTACATGCTCCAGAACGCCGGGGATGGCGGCGTCAATGAACCGCCAGCTGTCCTCAAAATCCCGGGTTCCTCCGAACCACGGATCGTCGATCCCCTGTTCGGCGGCAGCCCGTCCGGCCACCGCGGGGTCGAAGGAGCGCAGCATCCGCACCTTGACGCGCGCGGCCTCATCCGGTGCCGCCGTACAGAGGGCATCAAAATGGCCGGCGTCCAGGGCCAGAATGAGGTCCCTTTCGGCGAACCACGCGGGCTGGAACTGCCGGGCCGAGTGGCCAGCGGAGCTGATCCCGACCGCGTCCAGCCTCGCGACGGCCCGCGGGTCGATGGGATTGCCCACCTCCCAGCCGCTGATTCCGGCGGAGTCGACGACGACGTCCAGCCCGGCCCGGTCCGCGGCGCGCTGGAGCATCCGTTCGGCCATTGGGGAGCGGCAGATGTTTCCGGTGCAGATGGTGATGATCCGGTAGGGCTCGGTCATGCCCCCAGTCTTACAGAACGGCGAGCAGAATTCCGACTCCGATGAACAATCCGCCAAAGGTCCGGTTCAGCGTCAGCTGACCCCGCTGGCTGCTGGTGACATGTTTAAGCTGCTTGGCCCCTGCCGCAAAGACGAACCACATAACTATGATGTCAATGGCCACCACCGTGGCCGTCAGGACTGTGTATTGGCCCAGCAGCGGCCTGTTGGGCCGGATGAATTGGGGCATGAAGGCCAGGAAGAAGACGATGGCCTTCGGGTTGAGCAGATTGACCCAGAGACCGCGCAGGAACATGGAGCCGCCGGACTCGGTGGCTCTGCTGGAGGCAGCTTCGGCACTGGCATCGGTCTTGGCCAGCAGCTTGCGGACGCCCAGGTAGACCAGATAGAGGGCCCCGGCATAGCGGATGGCCTGAAAGGCCACCGGGGAGCTGGAGACCAGGAGGCCAACGCCCGCGGCAACGATGCAGACGTGCACGATGAGGGCCAGTTGCTGGCCGAAGATCCCGTAGATGGACCGGCGGAAGCCGGCGGTCAGCGCATTGCTCATGGTGTTGATGGCACCCGCACCGGGCGTCAGGCTGATCATGGCGCCGGCGCCTGCCAGGGCCAGCCAGAGGGAGATTTCCACTCACTAAGTTTAGGCCCGCGCATCCGGGCCCTTTGCCATTGGTGGTGTCCGTGGCAGCCGGGGATCATCACGGCTACCAGAAAGTTGCCAGGGTTCGTACGCATGCAACTGCTCATCGTCGGTGACCAGTGTGAGGCCCTCGATCATGGCGTGCGCTGTCAGCAGCCGGTCAAAGGGACCACGGTGGCCCCAGTTCAGTTGGCCGGCAGTGACACAGTGGGTGGCCGACAGCTCGATTTCCGTTGCCTCCAGATGGGAAACCTGGCGGCCGAAGCTGTTCACAATGGCATCACCAGCCGGAAGCTTGCCCTGTCTGTGCTGGTAGGACAGCTCATAGGCGGTGATGGCCGAGACGAAAAGCTCATTTTCGAGTTTGACAATGGCGTTCCTGGCCTTGGTGGAGAGCCTTTTGGGCTCGGCAATGGCCCAGAGGAAGACATGGGTGTCCAGCAGGAAACGGCTCAATCCGCCAACCCCATTTCCTCGGGGTCCAGGGCTCGTAGAATTCGGCAGGGATGGAAATGGGTTGACCAAGTCTGGTTGGTCAACCTCTGCGGAAGGTCGGGTCAGGCCCTGGCGATGATCTCGCCGTTGGGAATCAGGAACCAGGCATCCGGCGCTGAGCCCCAGGCCCGCCAACCGGCGGACAGTCGCTCCAGTTCGACGCGGTCCGCGAGGCCGTATTCCACGGATTGCTCGGCGAAGGCCGAATGGACCACCCGGTCCGCCCAGACCCCGGCATGCCACTTGCGCTGCTCCTCGGTGGCGTACAGCCAGTTGGCGGACGAGGGTGTGATATCACTGAGTCCCGCTGCCTGCGCCCACTTGATCAGCCGGCGGCCGGCATCGGGCTCGGCCCGGTTGTGCCTGGCCAGGTTCTGGTAGAGCTTCATCCAGTCATCGAGTTCCGGCAGTTCCGGATACCAGGACATGCCGTGGAAGTCCGCGTCCCGCACGGCCACGATCCCGCCCGGCTTGGCCACCCGGCGCATTTCGCGCAGCGCCTCCACCGGATCGGTCAGGTGCTGGAGCACCTGGTGGGCGTGGACGATGTCGAAAGCGTCGTCGTCGAAGTCCAGGTCGTAGATGTTCCCTGTCTGGAAGCTCAGGTTGGACAGGTGCTGTGCGGCCGCGTGGGATGTCGCCTGTGCAATGACTTCGGGGGCGCGGTCCAGTCCGATGACCTCGCCGGGAGCCACCAGGCGGGCAAAATCGGCTGTGATAGTGCCGGGACCGCTACCAACATCCAGCACGGAAAGGCCATGGCGCAGGTGCGGGATAAGGTAGGCGGCGGAATTCGCCGCGGTCCTGGCGGCATGGGAACGCAGGACACTCTCGTGGTGGCCGTGGGTGTAAACGTCACCGGATGCTGTTTCGCTCATGATCCGGACAATACGCCAGGCCCTTCCGCCGTGCGAACAGTGCCCGACAGGTGAAATGGATTGCGCTCCGGGAAGGGGCAGTGCGGGACAATAAACTTGAGTCGAGTCGACTCAAGTCGGCTTGACATCGGGCCGTGCCTGAGTAAAGTTGAGTGCAGAACGCTCAATGAAAGGAACCCAACTTATGTCACGTGCAGTAGGAATCGACCTCGGAACCACCAACTCCGTTGTTTCCGTACTTGAAGGCGGTGAGCCCACCGTCATCGCCAACGCCGAAGGCGGCCGCACCACGCCCTCCGTCGTCGCCTTTTCGAAGTCCGGCGAGGTCCTGGTCGGCGAGATCGCCAAGCGCCAGGCCGTCAACAACATCGACCGCACCATCGCTTCCGTCAAGCGCCATATGGGCACCGACTGGAGTATCGCCATCGATGACAAGAAGTACACGGCGCAGGAAATCTCCGCGCGCATCCTGATGAAGCTGAAGAACGACGCCGAGAGCTACCTGGGCGAAAAGGTCACCGACGCTGTGGTCACCGTTCCGGCCTACTTCAACGACGCCGAGCGCCAGGCCACGAAGGAAGCCGGCGAGATCGCCGGGCTGAACGTGCTGCGCATTGTCAACGAGCCGACCGCTGCAGCCCTGGCCTATGGCCTGGACAAGGGCAAGGAAGACGAGCTCATCCTGGTCTTCGACCTTGGTGGCGGTACCTTCGACGTCTCGCTCCTTGAAGTCGGCAAGGATGAGGATGAGTTCTCCACCATCCAGGTCCGCGCCACCGCCGGCGACAACCGGCTGGGCGGTGACGACTGGGACCAGCGCGTGGTGGACTACCTGCTGGGCCAGCTCAAGGTCAAGGGCATCGACCTGTCCAAGGACAAGATTGCGCTGCAGCGCCTGCGGGAGGCCTCCGAGCAGGCCAAGAAGGAACTCTCCTCCGCGACCAGCACCAACATTTCGCTGCAGTACCTCTCCGTCACCCCCGACGGGCCGGTGCACCTGGACGAGCAGCTGACCCGCGCCAAGTTCCAGGAACTGACCTCGGACCTGCTGGACCGGACCAAGAAGCCGTTCCACGACGTGATCCAGGAAGCCGGCATCAAGGTCTCCGACATCGACCACATCGTCCTGGTGGGCGGGTCCACCCGGATGCCCGCCGTCTACGACCTGGTGAAGCAGCTGGCCGGCGGCAAGGAGCCCAACAAGGGTGTGAACCCGGATGAGGTTGTGGCCGTTGGCGCCGCCCTGCAGGCCGGTGTGCTGAAGGGCGAGCGCAAGGACGTGCTGCTGATCGACGTCACCCCGCTGTCCCTGGGCATTGAGACCAAGGGTGGGGTGATGACCAAGCTGATCGAGCGCAACACGGCCATCCCGACCAAGCGCTCGGAGACCTTCACGACGGCGGATGACAACCAGCCCTCCGTGGCCATCCAGGTCTTCCAGGGTGAGCGCGAATTCACCCGCGACAACAAGCCGCTGGGCACTTTCGAGCTGACCGGCATTGCCCCGGCGCCGCGCGGCGTCCCGCAGGTCGAGGTCACCTTCGACATTGACGCGAACGGCATTGTGCACGTCTCCGCCAAGGACAAGGGAACCGGCAAGGAACAGTCGATGACCATCACCGGCGGAACCGCGCTGTCCAAGGATGACATTGACCGGATGGTCCGCGAGGCCGAGGAGCACGCAGCCGAGGACAAGGCCCGCCGCGAGCAGGCGGACGTGCGCAACAGCGCCGAGCAGCTGCAGTACTCGGTCGAAAAGGTCCTCACGGACAATGACGACAAGCTGCCCGAGGAGGTCAAGACCGAGGTGAAGGCCGACGTCGAATCCCTCAAGACGGCGCTGGCCGGCACCGACGAGGACGCCGTCAAGAGTGCCTTCGAGAAGCTGCAGGCATCGCAGTCCAAGCTGGGCGAGGCCATCTACGCCTCCGCACAGTCGGAGGCTTCCGCTTCTGAAGGTGCTGCCGGGTCCGGTGCTGCCGGCGACTCCGCCGGTGGAGCCGATGAAGACATCGTCGACGCCGAGATAGTCGACGAAGAAGAGACGAAGTAGCCATGCCTCAGCACGGTGATGACGCTGAGCACATGAACCCCGAGGGCGAGGCGGCCGGCACGGCGGCCTCCCCCGGAGGGGACAACGCCGGGGGAGACCCGGCCAGCCAAGGCCGGGCACACCAGCCCGAGGGCCAGGTCGAGGCGGATGCCCTGGCCCAGGCCGAGCGGATCCTCAACGACGCCGGTGCTGCCGGTCCGGCGGAGGGCCAGGCAGGCCCGCCGCGGGACGAAGCCGCGGAGCTGAAGAACGACCTTCTGCGGCTCCAGGCCGAGTACGTCAACTACCGCAAGCGGGTGGAACGGGACCGTGCGGTGGCAGGTGAGATGGCCGTCGTCGGCGTGCTGAACTCGCTGCTGCCGGTGCTCGACGACATCGACGCTGCCCGCCAGCACGGCGACCTGGCCGACGGGCCCTTCGCTTCGATTGCCAACAAGCTGGAAAATTCGCTGAAAACCTACGGTTTGGCGCGGATTGATGAGACCGGCGTGGAGTTTGATCCGACCGTCCATGAGGCACTCATCCAGCAGCCGGGCCAGGACGTCGAGGTCGACACCGTCAGCCAGGTGCTCCGTTCGGGCTACAAGTCCGGCGACCGGGTGCTGCGCGCTGCCCAGGTTGTCGTAGCAGTTCCGGAATAGCCATACCATCGAGTGGGCAGTTGGTGCCGTTTAGAACCTCTATCCGCGCACGGACTGCCCACTCGATTTCCCATAACTTAGAAAGGAGACGCCTTGGCTAGCCAGGACTGGGTCGACAAGGACTTTTACAAGATCCTTGGCGTTTCCAAAGACGCAAGCGATGCGGACATTAAGAAGGCCTACCG
>DASYGM010000234.1:0-8038 GCA_035999715.1 Micrococcaceae bacterium
TGTGCCGCCCATCGCCGTGACAATCGCCGGGGCGAAGCCGGCCATCAGGAACCCGAGCTGGGTGCCGATGGCGAGGCCGGAGAAGCGGACCTTCGTGTTGAACATTTCCGCGTAGAACGAGGGCCACACCGCATTGGCGGCGGCATAGGCGCACGAGAAGAACAGGATGGCCACCAGGAACATCAGCGGTACGATGCCGGATTCCAGGCTGAGCAGGAACAGCGGGGTCATGACCGCGCTGGCCAGTGCGCCGTAGATGAAGACCGGCTTGCGGCCGATCCGGTCCGCCAGCTTTCCGAACAGCGGCTGGGTGCCCAGCGCGACGATGTTGGCGACCACCACCAGCCAGAGTGTGATGGTGCTGTGCACGTGCGCCACGTCCTGGGCGTATTTGATGGCCAGCGTGCCGAAGACGGTGCTCACGGCGGCGATGAATGCGCAGCCGATCACGCGGAGAACATCCGCCCAGTGGGCGCGGAGCAGGTCGGCGATGGGCAGCCGGGAGATCTGGGCGGTCTTGCGGGCCTCTTCGAAGGCCGGCGGTTCGTGCAGGGTGCGGCGGATGAAGAAGGCGACCAGGACGACGACGGCGCTGAGCCAGAACGGGATGCGCCACCCGATGCCGTACTTGATGTCGTCGGGCAGGGCGACGACGGGAATGAAGACCAGCGCGGCGAGGATCTGGCCGCCCTGCGTGCCGGTGAGGGTCCAGGAGGTGAAGTAGGAACGCCGGTTCTCCGGGGCGTGCTCGAGGGTCATGGAGGATGCCCCGGCCTGCTCGCCGGCGGCGGAGAGTCCCTGCAGCAGCCGCGCCAGCACCAGCAGCACCGGTGCCAGCCAGCCGGCGGTGGCGAAGTCCGGCAGGCACCCGATGATGAAGGTCGAACCGCCCATCAGCACCAGGGTGAACATCAGCACCTTTTTACGGCCGATCCGGTCCCCGAAGTGGCCCAGGATGATGGCGCCGAGCGGCCGGGCCACGTAGGCGAAGCCAAAGGTCGCGAAGGACATGATCGAGGCGTTGGCGTCCGCGCTGGGAAAGAACACGTGCGGAAAGATCAGTGCTGCCGCGGAGCCGAAGATGAAGAAGTCGTAGTACTCGACGGCGCTTCCGAAGAAGCTGGCAAGCGCGGCTTTGCCGGGCGTCCGCGCCGGTACGGCGAGGTCCCGGCTAGCGGCGGGTGGAAGTGTCTGGCTCATGATGGCCCTTCGTCTGACGGCGGTGTCGTTGATAACCGGATGTCTTGGATAGCTGAACAGGATCCCGCAGCTGCCGTCGGTCCGCGGAGCCGCTGTCATCCTCGTTGGTAGCCACATGGTGGAAGCTACTGTTGCGATGCAATCATTCTTGCTGTGAGCACTGTCACCTGTCAAGAAAATAATCACTTCTTGGCAATAGTTCTCACGATGTGGCAATATGGAGCCATGGTTGTGATCGGAGACACGAAGGTTGACATGGTGGGCAAGGCCCTCCGGTTGCTCGGCATGCTGGGGGACGAGCCCCGCGGGGCCACGGCCGCTGAGCTTTCCCGGCGGGCGGAGGTGCCGTTCAGTACCGCCTACCGGCTCCTTGGCTCCCTGACCCGGGACGGCTTCGTGGATTACGAGCCGGACGGCCGCCGCTACCACCTGGGGCTGCGCGTCTTCCAGTTGGGCCAGCGGGTGTCTAATCACCACGGGTTTGCCGGCACGGCGCTGCCGATCCTCCAGCGGGTGACCGACAAAACCCAGGAAGCCACCATCCTCTCCGTCCGTGACGGCGTCCACCACCTGACGGTCAACAAGGTGGACGGTCCACAGACCTTCCGGGTGACCAGCGATCCCGGGCATCTGGGTGAGCTGCACACGACCTCGGTCGGCAAGGCGCTGGTGGCGTTTGCCGACGACGACGTCCGGGAGGACTTGCTCTCCGGCCTGGCACTTCAGCCGTTGACGGACCGGTCCATCACCGATCGGGATGCCTTCCGGGTTGAAATCGAGCAGGTCCGGCGGCAGGGCTATGCCCTGATGGACGAGGAAAACGAGCTCGGTATGCGCGCCGTGGCCGTTCCGGTGCTGAATTCGCAGGGCATCGCCTTCGCCTCGCTGGCCACGGCCGTACCGGTTTTCCGGATGAGCGTAGAAGAGCTCGAGGCCCTGGTGCCCCTGCTGCAGGACGCCGCGGCGGAACTCTCGGCCAGACTGCCGCAGCGATGAACCCGGCATCCGATCATTCGCCGATCTAAGGAACTACAAATGAGCAACCGAGCCGAATCGATCCTCTTGGGACTGGTTGGAGAGGGTGTTACACCTTCCCTGACTCCACCGATGCATGAGCGGGAGGCCGAAGCCCTGGGCCTTCGGCTGCTCTACCGTCCCATCGACCTGCTGGAGCTGGGCCTGCCTGCCACGGCCATTGGTGACCTACTGTCCGCTGCCCGCCAGCTCGGCTTCAACGGGCTGAACGTGACCCACCCGTGCAAGCAGCTGGTTCTGCCCTTCCTGGACGAACTGTCGGAGGAGGCCCGCCAGCTCGGGGCGGTCAACACCGTGCTCTTCGATGGTGCGCGCACCATTGGCTTCAACACGGACTGCTCCGGCTTCGGATCGGCCTTCGCTGCCGGGCTCCCTGATGCCGCACTGGACAGCGTTGTCCAGCTGGGTGCCGGAGGCGCCGGCTCCGCCGTCGCGTACGCGCTGCTGAAGTCCGGTGCCGCGTCGCTCAATCTCGTCGACGTGGATGCGGAGCGCGCCGCCCAGCGGGCCGCCGAACTGTCCCGGCTGTTTCCGCAGCGTTCCATCACCGGCCACGGACCCGCCGAACTGCCCAACCTGCTGCCCGCTGCCGACGGGCTGGTCCACTGCACCCCGGTGGGAATGTCCGCGCATCCCGGCCTTCCGCTGAACGCGGCGCTGCTCGAAGGCCGGCACTGGGTGGCGGACATCGTCTATCGGCCGATCGAAACCGAACTGGTCCGCGCCGCGCGTGCCCTGGGCTGCAGGGTGCTCGACGGCGGCCGGATGGCCGTCGGCCAGGCCGAGGACGCCTTTGGGATTTTCACCGGAAAGGCCGCCGATCCGGACCGGATGCGCCGGCACTTCCTGGAACTGATAGCTGCCGAATCGGTGCTGAGCGGGGTGGCTGGCTGATGCGCACCGGAATCGCCACCGTCTGCCTGTCCGGGACCCTCGAGGAGAAGATGCGGGCCTGCGCCATCGCCGGTTTCGATGGAATCGAAATCTTCGAGCAGGACCTGGTTACCTCGGCGCTTCGGCCGGAGCGCATCCGGTCCATGGCGGAGGACCTGGGCCTCAGCCTCGATCTGTACCAGCCGTTCCGCGATTTCGACGGCGTGGACGAAGCGCTGCTGGCCGCGAACCTGCGGCGCGCGGAGGCCAAGTTCCGGCTGATGTCCCGGCTGGGCATCGACACAATCCTTGTCTGCTCCAACGTTGCGACGGCCACGCGCGGCGAGGACGAGGTGCTCGCCGGGCAGCTCCGGCAACTCGCCGAACTCGCAGCGGACCACGGAGTCCGGATCGCCTACGAGGCCTTGGCCTGGGGCAAATACGTCAATGACTTCGAGCATGCGCAGCGGCTGGTGGACTTGGCGGATCACCCGAGCCTGGGCACCTGCCTCGATTCGTTCCACATCCTGTCCCGGGATTGGGACACCGCACCCATCGAGCGGATTGACCCGGCCAAGATCTTCTTCGTCCAGGTTGCGGACGCGCCGCAGCTGTCCATGGACGTCCTGTCCTGGAGTCGGCACTTCCGCGTTTTCCCGGGCGAGGGCCAGTTCGACCTGCCGAAATTCATGGGCCACCTCATCCGCGCCGGCTACAGCGGTCCCGTCTCCCTTGAGGTGTTCAACGACGTCTTCCGGCAATCCGACGTCGAGCGCACCGCCGTTGACGCGATGCGCTCGCTGATCTGGCTGGAGGAACAAAGCGCCAAATGGCTGAACGCTGCCGGCCGGGAACCCGGGGCTGCGACCCCGCTGGCGCCCGGACCGCGGCGCCGGTACCCAATGGAGCTGGCGACGCTGCCGCAGGTCAGCGAACCGGCAGGCTTCAACTTCGCCGAAGTCAAGGCCGAGGACGCCCAAGGGCTCGAAACGCTGCTCGCACAACTGGGCTTCCGCTTCGACGGACGGCACCGCAGGAAGGACGTCCAGCTGTGGACCCTTGGGCAGGCGCGCATCGTCATCAACGAGCAGAGCCCGCAGGAGCGCGAACCGGCCATTGCCGCCGTCGGCCTCGACGTCGACAATCCGGTGATGGCCTGCGCCCGGGCGCAGCAGCTCAAGGCCCCTGTGGTGCCCCGGACAAACCTGATCGACGAGGAGGCCTTCCAGGGCATAGCCGCACCGGACGGCACGGAAATCTTCCTCTGCCAGGGAAGCCCTGATGGAACGGCCGCCTGGACCAGCGAATTCGGCCCGAGGGCAACGGACGGTGCCACAGCCGAAGAAACGGCGGATACCCGTAGGCCCACCGCCACCATCGACCACGTTAACCTGGCCCAGCCATGGCAGCATTTCGATGAGGCCGTGCTTTTCTACACCAGCGCGCTGGCCCTGGAACCCCTGCAGTTTGCCGAGGTGCCCAGCCCCACCGGCCTCGTGCGCTCCCAGGTCATGCACACCCGGGACCGGGGCATCCGGCTGGTGCTCAACCTCGCCCCTGTTTCCCAGCAGGATGCCGGCGCAGGCAAGGGCCTATCCCGCTACCAGGAGCACATTGCGTTTGCCGTCGACGACCTGGTGGCCACAGCCCGGACAGCCCGGGACCGCGGGCTGGAATTCCTGGCCATTCCGCAGAACTACTACGACGACCTCGACGCCCGGTTCGGCCTTGACCCGGAATTCCTGGCCACGCTGCAGGAGTTCAATCTGCTCTACGACCGGGACGCCGACGGCGAATTCCTGCACTTCTACACCGCCACCATCGGCAGCGTGTTCTTCGAAATGGTGGAACGCCGCGGGGGCTACGACGGATACGGCGCACCCAACGCCCCGGTCCGGCTTGCCGTGCAGTACGACCGCGGGCGCAAACCCGTACCCAGCTGGTCTTAGTCGAGGATAAAAATCCGTACGGTCACCTGGGTGGCTTGGCGTTCGCCGACGCCCACGGCCAGCCGGGTGTTGAGCCAGGCGAGTTCAGGGGCGGAGCTGGCCAGCCGGGGCCAGCAACGGAAGTAGATGCGCTCAGGCGGGACACTCTCGCCGCGGTTCAGCCGCGCAATGTCCTCCGCGCTGCCATGGCGGAGCGCGGTGTTGTGCACATAGATGCGTTTTGATTGGCACTATGCGGCGCTCCGGTGAACAGCATGGCGATGAAGGAGGCGGTGCCGATGGCGGCCTTAAGGGTCTTCAGAGGGGAGCCCGCCGGTCAGTGCAGTGGTCATTTCCTCACCGGCCTGGGTGACTATCCGGCGCATTGCCGTCTCTGCCTGCCCCGCGAGACCGCGCTGGATGGCATCGGCCACGACGAAGTGCAGGTGTCGTGCCTCCTGCCGGGGAACCTCGGGCATCAGGCCGTAGTGGGTCCGGCCGGTCAGTACTTCGGCCACCGCCGAGGATAGGTGCGAGAGCATCTCGTTACCGGAGGCGCGCAGGATGAGGGCATGGAATTCAATGTCCAACTGGAGGAAGGCCTCAAGGTCTCCGGCGTTTCCGGTGGCCACCAGGTCGCCGGCAAGTTTCATCAGCGTGCGTCCGTCCTCTGTCGAAATCGAGCCAGCGGCCAAGCCTGCCGCCAGCGGTTCAACGGCAGAACGGAGTTGGGTCAGCGACTGCAGCTGCGCCTGGCGGGCTGTACCCGCGAGCCGCCAGCGGATCAGCAACGGGTCAAAGACATTCCAGCCGGAGGCAGCCAGGATGGTCACCCCGACGTTCCTGCGGGAGGAGACCATCCCCAGGGTCTCCAGTACGCGCAGTCCTTCGCGGACCACCGAGCGGGAGCTGGCAAACCTGCCCTCGAGCTCATCGGATCGCAGCACGGTGCCAGCCGCCAGTTCGCCCCCGGTGATTTGCAAGCCCATCTGCTCCACAAATCTGCTGTGCCGGCTGGCGCCGTACTCCTGCGTGGGCCTCATGGCCACCCCTTCCTTGCGGTAGCTGGAATCCGAGCCAACTGAACCGGGACAACGGCGGCCGGCATCGGCGGTCGACGTCGGCGGTCGGCGTCTTCCGCCAGCTTATCCCCGTCGGACGCTCTTTATCGGATGACATGAGTAGGAAGCGCAAATAAATAGGTTTTGTACGCATACTGGTTTTGATAAATCGTACTTTTTGCGTAATCTCACTCACGCACTCATTTCCACGCCCGCGGTGGTCATCTCGGCCGCGCGCCGGGGAACCGCCCGGACCCCTAACCGCTTAAGGAACCCTTGTGAAATCCCTCGCTCTGATGGCTGCGGCGCCGCAGCCATGGTCGGGCCACGACACCCAGCTGATCGTGGTTGCGGCCATAGGCATCGCCCTCATCGTGCTGCTGATAGTCAAAGCCAAGCTGCACCCTTTCCTGTCCCTTGTCCTGGGTTCGGCCTTCGTCGGCCTCGCATCCGGCGTCGAGCTCGGCAAGGTTGTGACCAATTTCGAAACCGGCGTCGGGGGGACACTCCAGGAGGTCGGCCTGCTGATCGCCTTGGGCGCGATGCTCGGGAAACTCTTGGCTGATTCCGGCGGCGCCAACCGCGTGGTGGACACCCTGCTCTCCAAGGTTTCGGGCGCAGCCGTGCCGTGGGCCATGGCGCTGGTCGCCGTCATCATTGGCTTGCCGATGTTCTTTGAGATCGGCCTGGTGCTGCTGCTGCCCGTCATCGTGCTGGTTGCCCAGCGCTCCAACGCCAAGCTCATGCGGATCGCCATCCCAGCCCTGGCCGGTCTGTCCGCTCTGCACGGCCTGGTGCCTCCGCACCCCGGACCGCTGATCGCTATCCAGGCGGTTGGCGCCGAACTCGGAACGACGCTGGCCCTGGGCCTGCTGGTCGCGATCCCCACCGTGATTATCTGCGGTCCGCTGTTTTCCATTCTCGCCGCCAAGTGGGTACCGGTTGGCGCCCCCGCGGTCGCGGGCGGCATCAACACGAAGGACACCGGCGTGGATCCGGACGTGAAGCGCCAGCCGTCCTTCCTGGTTACCGTGCTGACGATTATCTTCCCCGTAGCGCTGATGCTGGCCAAGGCCCTGGTTGACATCCTTAATCCCGATGCGAAACATCCAACGATGGTGCGCTCCGTCTTCGACTTCATCGGCGAGCCTCTGGTAGCGATGACCTTGGCCGTCCTGCTTGCCCTGGTCACCTTCGGCTACGCTGTGGGGCTGAAGGGGACCAAACTGGGCGGTAAGATCGGTGCCAGCGTGGGTCCGATTGCCGCAGTTATCCTGATTGTCGGCGCGGGTGGCGGATTCAAGCAGACGCTGATCGGGGCCGGCGTCGGCGATGCGGTGGCCAAGTGGGCCACCGGGGCGCACCTGTCCGTACTCGTGCTCGGGTACCTGATCGCCGTGGGCCTGCGGCTTGCCACCGGATCCGCGACGGTGGCCACCATCACCGCGGCCGGCATCGTTGCACCGCTGGCCGGCTCCCTGTCTCCCACGCATACTGCGCTGCTGGCCTTGGCCGTCGGTGCAGGCTCGCTGTTCCTATCGCACGTCAATGACGCCGGATTCTGGCTGGTCAAGGAACTTTTCGGCCTGACCGTGGGGCAGACCTTCAAAACATGGTCAGTCATGGAAACCGCTCTCTCCATGGTCGGGTTCGCCTTCGTGATGTTGTTGTCGGTTCTGATCTAGGAGTGGTTATGGATCTTCAGGGACAACAGCCGGTGCTGGTCATCATGGGAGTCTCCGGCTCGGGCAAGTCAACCGTGGCGGGTATTCTTGCCGGCCAGCTGGGCTGGGACCTGGAAGAGGGCGACGATCTCCATCCGCAGGAAAACGTTGCCAAAATGGCTGCCGGCCATCCGCTCACGGATGAGGACCGGTGGCCGTGGCTGGACACGATTGCCTCCTGGATCATCGAGCACACGATGGGGGGCATCCCGGGCAT
>DASYGM010000243.1:0-8571 GCA_035999715.1 Micrococcaceae bacterium
GCACCAACTGCTCACTCGTTTATGTCCTTGCATCATAGGTGCTGGGTTTATAGGCTGATTTCAGCCGAGCAAACGGCCAGCAGGCACTCCCCGCGCCCTCAACAGTGCGGCCTACACTAAGTCCATACGTTCGACGGCGCAAAACTCTTCCGCCTGTCCAGGACCCCAACAGCTGAACAGACGGCAACCTTCCCATCAATAGGAGGTAGCAATGAGTACCAGCTATGAACCAACCGACCCGCAAGCCGGCGATCCGCAACACGTAACCGGCGCAGACCCGGAGCCGCCCCGGGGCGAACACCGGGCAACAACGCGGGCAGACAGCCTGATGGGAAGGGACGGACGTCCCGGTTCAGACACCGGAGCGGACCCAACGGCTGGCGACGCAGCCGGCAGGGATGCTGCGGCTGCCCGGGACGATGACGCGCGCCGCCTCCGCGGCGACGCGGCCGACCGGGATGTGGCGGCCCGGAACGACGCCGACCGGAACGACTCGGCGAACCGGGACGTGACAGGCCGGAACGACGAAGTGGTCAGCGAAAAGGAGAAGTACGGGGGCGTCAAGGTCGGCTCTGCCTTCTTTGGCTGGGTCACGGCAACCGGGATGGCCGTTCTGCTCACGGCCCTCGCCGCGGCTGCGGGCGCGGCGGTCAGCGTGGCCACCAACAGCAACGTCGCCAACACCATCAACCAGGCAGGCACGAATCCGCAAACAGTGGGCATAACGGGGTCGATTATCCTGCTGGTGATCATCTTCGTGGCCTACTACTGCGGCGGGTATGTTGCCGGACGGATGGCGCGCTTCAACGGGATCCGGCAGGGCTTCGCCGTGTGGCTGTGGACTGTTGTTATCGCCATTATTGTCGCGATCATCAGCGCCATTGCCGGCAGCAAGTTCGACATCCTGGCCAACCTCAACAGCTTTCCGAGGATCCCGATGAACGAGGGAACGCTCACCACCGCCGGGATAGTTGCCCTGGTCATTGTCGCCGTTGCCAGCCTTGTCGGTGCACTGCTGGGCGGACTGGCAGGTATGCACTTCCACCGGAAAGTAGACAGGGCGGTGGTCACCCCCGTAGTGCGGTAGGCCCGCTCATTAGCACTGTGCCCTCATCAGCACTGTGCCCGCTCAGGCGGGAATGATGCTGCGCGCCCGGCCCGGCTTGCCGCCATCGGCCGTCCCCGCCACAATGTCCGCCTCGCGCACCGCTGCCCAGCCCGCCGCCATCAGGTACACCTGGCTGACAAAATTGAACCAGATCAGCAGGCCGACGATGACGGCAAAGGGTGCCAGCACCGGATTGGCACCGGACTTGGCCAGCAGGAAGTTGCTCAGCAACTGCAGAATGGTGGCGCCGGCGCCGGCAATCAGTGTTGCTTCGAGGAAGACGCGGTGCCGCAGGTCCAGCCCTGCGCCGAGCTTGAACATGATGGCTGCCGTCAGCCAGTTCAGCAGCAGACCGGCAATGAAGCCCACCGCATAGCCGACCGGATTGGCGACCGCACGATTCAGGCCCACGGCGCCGACAATCGCGTCGAGCGCGGCCCCGAAAACCACCGTCACGGCGGAGGTCAATACCAGCGCCAGGCCCAGCAGCACCAAGGTTCCGGCATCCTTAAGCTTGGCCAGGACTGGGTTGCCGGGAAGGGGTGGCAGGGCCAGCACGCCGCGCAGGCCGTCACGCATGGCCTGGATCCACCCCAACGACGTGATGATGGTGACGAGGGCGGCGATGATGGCCGTGAGGCCCAGTCCGGTGGGGTTGAGCAGCTTTGCCGGGTCCACCAGCCCGTTCTGGCCATGCACCCTGAGCAGGCCCGGGGCGCTCTTGGACACGCTGGTGATGATCGCGTCCAGGATTACCGGATCTTGGCGCAGAACCAGACCGGCCACCGAGAAGCCGGTGGTGAGCAGGCCGGTGATGGAGAAGAACATGTTGAATCCCACGCCGGCAGCCATCAGCGATCCGTGCTGCAGGTTGTACTGCTGGAAAGCCCGCATTGGCGCAGTGGCGTTGAGCCGGGCCAGCTGGTACTGGATCCAGGCCAGCACCCGGGCCAGGCCGCCAGTTCCGGCCAGCTTGGCCTTCCCTAGGGCTTCCCTCTTGCGGATGGTCTCAAGCCTGAGCCTGGCGCGTTCGGTGGGCTTAGGTTTTGCCGCTTCCGGCTGCCGTGTTTTCAGGTTTCCCGCCAAATCCCAGCTCTTCCCTTAGTAGCCACACTCCGGAACTGTCGTGCTCGTACAGCCCCATGCTACTGACCGGGAAGCTGGCTTCGAAGTCCTGGAGGGTTTCCTGTGCCTGGTCCATGCCGTCGGCGCTGATGTCATGGGCCACCGTGATGTGCGGGTGGTAGGGAAACGGCAGCGCCTTTTCGAGCGGTCCCAGCTGCAGTTTCTGGTGCAGCCGGACGCACTCATCAAAGCCATCCACCAGGTTCAGGTACACTACAGGCGAGACAGGCCGGAAGGACCCGGTCCCCTTCAGGCCCACCCGGAACGGCAGCTGGGTCTTGGCGACGCGGCGCACGTGCCGGGCCGTCGCCTCCCAGTCGGCGACCGGCGTCGTGGTGACCAGCGTGATATGGGGCGGGATGACCTTCGCCAGCGCGTCGCCAAAGGACAGCCGCCAGTCGCGCAGCTGGGTGGCCAGCGGTTCGGGCAGCGCAACAATAATGCCTACACAGCCGGGCGCGGGGGGCATCGGGGCGGGCGCGGTGGACGGGCTGCCCGTGGTCCGCGCGTTACCCGCCCTGCTGCTGCGGGCCGCAGCCAGACCGCCCGGGCGTTGACGGACGGTGGAACCGGCACTTCCTGCGGCCAGCAGCGTCCCGCCGCGGCGGGACGCCCCGGCAGCGGACGGCTGGTCGGCCAGCTTGCCCATATTCCTAGCGGCCGCCGTTCAGCGGCAGGAAGCCCATATTCTCGTACACGCTCTTCAGTGTTCCGGAAGCGGTTTCGCGGGCCCGCTCCGCGCCGCGGGCCAGCAGCCGGTCCAGTTCCGCCGGGTCGCTGAGGAGTTCGTTGGTCCGCTCCCGGATGGGCGTCAGGTTGTCGACGACGACGGTGGCCAGGTCCGCTTTCAGGTGGCCGTACATTTTTCCCTCGTACTCGGCCTCCAACTGCTCCAGGCCCTTTCCGGTCAGCAGCGAGTAGATGGCCAGCAAGTTCGAAACACCCGGCTTGGCCTCCCGGTCGTAGCGGATCTCCGTCTCCGCGTCGGTGACCGCCGATTTGATCCTCTTGGCCGTGACCTTCGGGTCATCGAGCAGATTGATCAGCCCGGCGGGTGAGGCGGCGGACTTGGACATCTTCTTGGTCGGTTCCTGCAGGTCGTAGATCTTGGCGGATTCCTTCTGGATGAAGGCTTCCGGGACCTCGAACGTCTGCCCGTACCGGGTGTTGAAGCGGTTGGCCAGGTCGCGGCTGAGCTCGATGTGCTGGCGCTGGTCCTCCCCGACGGGCACCCCGTGCGGCTGGTAGAGCAGGATGTCCGCAGCCATCAGCATCGGATAGGTGAACAGTCCCACACTGGCGGCGTCCTGGCCATGCTTCTGTGACTTGTCCTTGAACTGCGTCATCCTGCCTGCTTCGCCCATGCCGGTGATGCAGTTCAGCACCCAGGCCAGCTGGGCGTGCTCCGGCACGTGCGACTGGACGAACAGTGTGCATTTGTCCACATCGATCCCGCCGGCAATGTACTGCGCGGCGGTCAGACGCGTACGGTTCCGCAGTTCCGCCGGATCCTGCGGCACCGTGATCGCGTGCATGTCCGGGATGAAGAAGAACGCCTCGAACTGATCCTGGAGCGCGACCCAGTTGACCAGGGCGCCCAGGTAATTGCCCAGGTGCAAGGAGCCGCTGGAGGGCTGCATGCCGGACACGATGCGCTGGCGCGATGCTGTCATGGATTCAATACTCTCAGTCTTGTCAGTTCAGTGTCGACCGGTTCAGTCTCTGGTCAGTTCAGTTCGGCGTCGGGCCTGCCCGCCAGCGCGGACAGGGCATAGTCCACCACCAGCGGAGCGTGGTCGGAGAAGCGGGTGTCCCAGCTGGGTGCCCTGTCGACGACGGCGGCTGCGGCAGCCGCTGCCAGCTCCGGGGTCGCCAGGTGGTAGTCAATGCGCCAGCCGGAGTCGTTATCGAAGGCCTGGCCGCGCCACGACCACCAGGTGTACGGTCCGTCCACGTCGCCGGCCAGCCCGCGGTGCACATCCCGCCAGCCGATCTCTTCACCGAAGAACCGGTCAAAGTAGGCCCGCTCGTCCGGCAAAAAGCCCGCCCGTTTGACGTTGCCCTTCCAGTTCTTGATATCCAGGACGGTGTGGCCCACATTCAGGTCCCCTACCACCAGGGCATGGTCGCTTTCCTGGCGCAGCTGTGGCAGCCGGGTGCTCATCACATCCAGGAAGCGGTATTTGTCCACCTGTTTGGTGGTGTCCACCTCGCCCGAGTGGACGTAGGCGCTGGCGACCGTGAGCCTTGCGTTCGTCCCGGACCCATCGGACAGCACGAAATCGGCCTCTACCCAGCGGCCGGCGGCGGCAAAGTAATCGTCGCCGATCCCGACCCTGGTGGCCACGGGCTCCAGGCCCCGCCGCGAGGCGATGGCAACACCGGCGCGGCCCTTGGCCTCAGCCTCGGCGTGCAGGACGTGCCAGTCTTCGCCCAGGAACTCCTGCACCACGGCGTCGGGCGCCCTGACTTCCTGCAGGCACAGGATGTCCACGCCGCGCGGAGCCAGCCACTCGGCCATGCCTCGTTTGTACGCGGCACGGATGCCGTTCACGTTCACGCTGGCAATGCGCAGGTGACCTTCGGATACCGTCTTGGTTGATGCCATACTCACCCGTTCCACTTTACCGGGCGCCGGCCGCTGCTCCGACGACGGCTACTCTGACGGCGAAGCAGCGGCCGGTGCGCTTTCGGCTTCCACCTGCGCCGCGTACGGACACCCCTCTAGCCAACAATGACGCCGGTGACAGGTCCGCCGTCGTCCGGACCGGGCCCCTCCGGTCCGGTCGCTCCCGGACCCGCCGGGGGATCGCCAGCTTCCGGCCGGAGCATGCCGCGTCCGTTGTGGGCAGTGATGCGGATGGTTTCCAGCGCCCGCTCCAGCGTTCCGCTTCCGGCTGCCTCCCCCGCGGTCAGGGCTTCCTCGATCACCCGTGCCTGTACCTCGATGATCTTGAAACTGTGGTCGATCTTCAGATCCCGGATCCCCGCCGAGCCGTCGTCGACCAGTTGGGTGCCGCCGCTGCGGCCGCCGTCAACGCCGACACCGCCGGCCCTGGCCAGGTGCGCTTGCGCCTGCCGCACCTGGTCGGCGCCAAATCGGGCGGCCTTGTGCACACCAATGTAGACGAAGGTAGCCAAGGCGAGCCAGCCAAAGGCAACGGCGGCAATGATCCAGCCCAGCACATCGTTGCCGTTCGCCGCGAGGACCAGCGCCACCAGGAAGACCACCGCCAGCACGATCGGACCGACCGCGGCCCAGCGTCCGGGGCGGCGGGGGGATTTGCTGTCGGTGCCAAGGGAGTACATACCGCTATTGTCTCAAAGCGGACAGGCTTCGGCGCCGCCTTCCACCACCGGCGAAACGCCGTTACCGCCACCGCTGCGCGCCGAAGTAGCGGCACACCTGCCCAGTAGCTGTAGGCTTCCGGCGACCTGGCCGGGCTCCGGCGACTTCGCTGATCCTGGCCTCGCAGCTTCCCGCGACCCGGCACAGTTCCGGCGACTTCGCCGGTCAGCGCAGGAACAGTTTCCGCAACCGGGCGGTGGTCAGGACCAGTCCCAGCGCGATCATCACCAGGTAATAGGCAATGTGCCCCAGCGTCCCCGGCGAGATGGCCCCGACGCTGAGCTCACGGAGCAGTTCCACGCCGTGCCAGAGCGGCATCGCCTGGATCAGCCACTGGATGGTCGGCGGATACACCGTCAGCGGGTAGAAGGTGGCCGAGAACAGGAACATCGGTAGCATCACGAAGTTGACCCAGTCCATCTGCTGGAAGGTCTTCATGAAGCTGGTGATGCCCATCCCGAAGCTGGCGAACCCGAAGGCGATGAACACGCTGGCCGGGATCATCAGCAGCGCCCATGGCGTGGTGATCAGCCCCATCACGCCCATCACCGCGGTAAAACCCGTGGCATACATCAGCCCGCGCAGCAGGGCAAGGAAGATTTCCCCCAACGCCACATCCAGCGGGCCCAGCGAGGTGTAGAGCATGCCCTGGTACAGCTTGGCGAAGTTCATTTTGAAGAACACGTTCCAGGTGGAATCGTAGACCGCCCCGTTCATCGCCGAGGTGGCCAGCAGCGCCGGTGCAATGAACGCCGCGTAGCTGATCGGGCGGCCGTCCGGTCCGGCAACGGAACCGACCAGGGCGCCCAGCCCGATGCCCATCGAGAGCAGGTACAGCACAGGCTCAAAGAAGCCGCTGACCATCACCAGCCAGTTGCTGCTTTTGGTGGCCAGCAGTCCACGGCCGATCACGGCCCTGGCGTTGCCGGAGTAGAGGCTGGCCAGGGGACGCGTGCCGGCGGCCAGCGCCGTCGTCGTGCCCTCCCCCAGCTGGGTGGATGCGCTCACTTGCCCAGCCTCCTGGCGAAGATGCGCTGCGCTAAGAGCCAGCCGGCGACGGCGGTGGCCAGCATGTAGAGCAGGTGCACAATGGTGAGCCAGAGCGGCTCGGGGTAGCCGTAGCTGAGCACCCGGCCGAGCTGCGTGGCGTGCCAGAGCGGGGAGAGCCAGCCGATCCACTGCAGGAAGACCGGCAGCGCGGCCAGCGGAAAGAAGGTACCGGAGAACAGGAACAGCGGGGTGACAATGAAGCGCTGCACAATGGCAAACTGGCCGGCGTCGCGCGAAATGGTGGAGACGTAGGCCATCAGCGGCAGGCCGAAGGAGAGCGCGCACAGGGTGGCGGTGAAAATGGAGACCCACGCCCACGGACCCGGAGCCGCGCCGAAGAGCACCACGATGACGAAATAGATGGCGGTAGGCAACAGGATCCGGATGGTCACCCCGATGATGTGCCCGTTGGCGATCTGTTCCGGGTTGAGCGGCGAGGCGTGCGGGCCGTAGAACGTCCGGCGCCATTTGAAGCCGTCCATGATGGGGAACATGAACTCGCCGGTGGCGGACATCAGCGCGGCCGAGGCCACCAGCGCCGGGGCCAGGAAGGTCAGGTAGCCCACGCCGGCGTACTGGCTGCCGCCGTTGGCGTTTATCAGCGCCGCCAGCCCGATCCCCATCGCGAACAGGTAGGCCAGGGGCTGGCCCACGCTGTACAGCAGCACGCTCACCGCGTAGCGGCGCATCACGCGGAAGGTGTGCTCGGCGAAATACCAGGAACCGTAGCGGCGGGCCCGGGTGGCGGAGACCTCCGGGGTCAGCGGTACGTCAAGGTGATGCTCAGTCAATGAGGCTCCTTCCGGTCAGCCGGAGGAACACATCCTCCAGGCTGGACCGGCGGATGAGCGAGGTAATGGGGTGCAGGCCGCGCGCCGACACCTGGTCCATCACTGCCTCGCCGTCGTCGGTATAGATCAGCACCCGGTCCGGCAGGGTTTCCGTCCGCTCCCCGATCCCCTGCAGCTCCGCTGCGACTGTGGCGTTGCGCTCGGAGCCGAAGCGCAGTTCCAGCACCTCGCGGGTGGAGTATTCGCGGATCAGTGCTGACGGTGACCCTTCGGCCATGATCCGCCCCTTGTCCACCACGATCAACCGGTCGCACAACTGCTCCGCCTCATCCATGTAGTGGGTGGTCAGGATCAGCGTGGTGCCGGCCTCCTTGAGCCGGAAGAGCCGGTCCCAGAGGATGTGCCGGGCCTGCGGATCCAGTCCCGTGGTGGGCTCGTCCAGCAGCAGGATCTTCGGGTCATTGACCAGCGAGCGGGCGATGGTGAGCCGGCGCTTCATGCCGCCGGAGAGGTCATCCACCTTGGCCCGGGCCTTATCCGTCAGCTGGGCGAACTCCAACAGCTCGTCCGCCTTCGGCCGGAGATAGCTCAGCGGCAGTCCAAAGTAGCGGCCGTAGACAATCAGGTTGTCCCGGACCCGCAGTTCCTCGTCCAGGTTGTCCTGCTGCGGCACCACCCCCAGATGCGAGCGCACCTGCGGGCCATGCCGCTCAGGGTCCAGCCCCATAATGGTCAGCGTGCCCGAGGTGCGCTGCGAGACGCCGCCGATCATCCGCATGGTGGTGGACTTGCCGGCGCCGTTAGGCCCGAGCAGGCCGAAGGACTCCCCTGCCGGGACGTCGAAGGAAATATCGTCGACGGCGGTGATGTCGCCGTACTTCTTGGTCAGGTGGTGGGCCGAGATAACGATGTTTCCCGCTTGGGTGTGCGGCAGTTGGCGGCTTTGCTGTTGTGAGACCTCGTTGGACACCCACCCAAGACTAGTGCAGCTCATCCTGCCGCGTAAGGGGCGGCCCGGTGTGGCGAAGGGTCCATTGGGGATTTGCACTCCACAACGGTTGCGGCCCGCACCCCGTGTGGTGGCTTCCCGTGCGGTCGACGCCGGATTCCGTCCCGATGTTCAAAGCACAGTTGGCGCCCATGTTTTC
>DASYGM010000008.1:0-13933 GCA_035999715.1 Micrococcaceae bacterium
CGCCCAGGCAGAGGGCAACCGCCTCCCATGACAGTCCGGACTGCCGGGCCCGGCGGACCAGCGCTGCCTCGGTCCGGCCGACCTCCTTCTGCAGTTCGGCCACGGCGTAGAGCGCCTCGGCCGGACCCTTGCCGTCCATCGAACCAACCAGTGTTTTCAACCTATCCACCTCCACGCCGTCAACGTTAGTTGACGGACCCATCCGACGTCAACCAAAGTTGACAGGTGGGTTCACGCCAATTGAGGCAGTAGGCACCAAGGCAACTTCCCGGCAAGGATTAGGGCCTGGATTCAGGAGTATCCGTTTGTAGAAGAGTACAATTCATATATGTGAACCAACGTCCACGCCTCGACAACGTTGATGGGTGACAGGGCATATCAATAGGCAACAAGGGTGGGAGAGCCCCTTAGTCCCACCCTCCTTTGGGGCCCTGTATTGCATTGAACTGCCGAGAACCGTCGAAATGAGGAGTGCCAGTGAGCGCCGAAAGCGACCGCCAGAGGGTGAAGTCAGCCGATCGGGCGCTTGCCGTGGTTGAGTTCGTTGCCGCAAAGGGGTCGGCAAGCTTTACCGAAATCCTCGCGGGCCTCGACCTCCCCCGCTCAAGCGCCCATGGACTCTTAGGCACGTTGTGTACTGCGGGATGGCTGGATCACAGTGCGGCCAGCAAGCAATACTCATTGGGGCTGCGCGCATGGCAGGTAGGGCAGATGTTTACCGGCCATGCGGACCTGGCGAACGTGGCAAAGCCAGTTATGGACCGGCTGTCCCAGTCGCTGGGGGAAACTGTCCAGTTGGCCAGGTTGGACGGGGTGGAGAACGTTTACATCGCAATCAGTCATTCTGGAGGCATGAGGCTGGGCTCCTCGGTTGGTATGCGGCTGCTGGCCCACGCCACCGGGATTGGAAAGGCGCTGCTCAGTACACTGGAGCCCGACGAGGCCTGGCGGCGGCTGAACTCAGTCGCCCTCCCTCGCCTCACAGACAAGACCGTCACCGACGTGACAGAGCTCTCGGAGCTTGTAGCCGCCGCGAAAGTCCGCGGATACGCGCTCGATGACGAGGAATACCTGAGCGGGTGCCGCTGCGTCGCTGTGCCCCTGACTACCGACGCCGGCGCAGGCATGAACTCTGCATTGTCCGTGACAATGCCGATGACTCACACAGACAGCGGCTGGCCTGGCACCATAGTCCGCCCACTGGCCGCCGCCGCGCAGGAAATTCGGGCAGTCCTCGGGGTGCGGGAGCCTGGCATCGCAGTTCCCCAACCTGCTCGCGACGCTGAGCCTGCAAACTAGGGTAAATGCCTTGCCGCACTCCGTGATCCGTGCCATACTACTTTTGTTCACACTTGTGAACATCAGTTCATAGTGATGAACCCTGGTTTGCCGTGTCACACTCGCAGAAGGCAGTCCAGCCAGACAGAAGAACAAGACAGAAGAAAAGGTCCACTAATGCGAGCGTTGGAATTAAAAGACTTTGGCAAACTGGAGGTCGTAGACCGGGAACGGCCGACTGCCGGACGCAACGAAGTGCTCATCGATATCGTCGCTACCGGCATCTGTGGATCTGACATCCACGGCTATACCGGTGAAAACGGCCGACGTCACCCCGGACAGGTCATGGGCCATGAATCCGTGGGACGCATTGCCGCGCTAGGACCCGGCACCGAGGACGCAGGTTTGACGCTGCACCAGCCAGTCACTTTCAATCCCCTGATCAGCTGCAACTCCTGCGAGGCCTGCCTGGCGGGACAACAGCAACATTGCCCCGATCGGACTGTCATTGGCGTCAACCCATCCATAGTGTCGGCCTTTGCAGAACAACTGACGGTCCCCGTCGCGAACGTCGTCCCACTGTCTCCCGAGACGCCCATTGTTTACGGCGCCCTGATCGAACCGCTTGCGGTGGCTTTCCATGCTGTCCGGCGCGCCCGGATGAGCGCAGGACAGAAGGTCCTGGTGATCGGCGGCGGACCCATCGGCCAATCTGTCATCCTGGCCGCCATTCAGGAAGGCGCAGCGCGGGTTCTTGTTTCGGAAATGGACCCAGAGCGGCGTGCTCTTTGCGAACGTTTGGGAGCGACCTCAATCGACCCTATGGGCGCGCCGGTGGATGAGCAGGTCCGGGCAGCGTTCGGATCCCATGCAGATACCACCGTGGACGCCGTCGGCATCAAACCGACCATCGCCACCGCGTTGAACTCCACGAAGTTTGGTGGCGTCGTCTCCCTCGTCGGCATGGGCTCCCCTGAGCTCGCGTTCGACGCCTACCGTGTCTCCACCGAAGAACGGGAGATCGTGGGTAGCTTCTGCTACAGCAATCAGGATTTCCGCGACGCCGCTGCCTGGGTGGACCAGGGGTCCCCGGTGCTGGCAGAGCTGATCAGCAGGGAAGTGACATTGGAAGACGCCAACGCGGCATTCGCCGGGCTGGCGGCCGCCGATGGCACGGCGGGAAAAGTACTTGTTCGACTCGACTCATGAGGAATAAAAGGTGAGCATAGAAAGCCGCATCCGGGAGGTCCGGGCGTACACCCTTCGTGGCGGCGGGGCCGACTACCATGACCAGAGCGCCGGTCACTGGATCGATGACCACATCGCCACGCCTATGTCCGTGTACCCCGGATACCGGCAGTCCCGGCAAAGCTTCGGTATCAATGTCCTCGGAACACTCGTGGTGGAGATAGAGGCCGATGACGGAACCGTGGGCTTCGCTGTTACCACTGCAGGGGAACCGGGTGCCTTCATTGTTGAGAAGCACCTGGCCCGGTTCGTCGAGGGCGCCCGCGTCACCGACATCGAAAGAATTTGGGACCAGATGTACCGGTCCACGCTGTTCTACGGCCGTAAAGGCGTGGTCCTGAACGCCATCAGCGCCGTCGATCTCGCCCTCTACGATCTGCTCGGCAAGATACGCCGGGAACCGGTCTACGCCCTGCTGGGCGGTCCTGTCCGAGACGAACTGACCATGTACGCCACCGGCGCCCGACCCGACATCGCGAAGAAGCTTGGCTTTGTCGGCGGCAAAATGCCCCTGCACCACGGCCCCGCTGAAGGCGAAGAGGGCCTGCGCAAGAACCTGGCCATGATTAGGGACATGCGCGAAAAGGTTGGTGACGACTTTTGGCTCATGCTGGATTGCTGGATGTCCTTGGACGTCGAGTACGCCACCCGGCTCGCACATGGTGCCGCTGAATTCAATCTCAAATGGATCGAAGAAGCCCTCCCTCCGGATGATTACTGGGGCTACGCGAAGCTCAAGAAACAGGTCCCGCCGACAATGCTGGTTACGACCGGCGAACACGAAGCAACTCGCTGGGGCTTCAAGCTCCTGCTCGATATGGAATGCGCCGACATCCTTCAGCCCGATGTGGGATGGTGCGGAGGAATCACAGAACTCACTAAAATTTCCGCGATGGCTGACGCCAACGGAGCCTTGGTCATTCCCCACGGGTCCTCCGTGTATTCCTACCACTTCGTCGTCACACGGACCAACAGCCCCTTCGCTGAATTCCTTATGATGCATCCCACGGCCGAGGAAGTCGTCCCGATGTTCTCGCCCATGCTGATCGGCGAACCGGTCCCGGTAAACGGCAAGCTCAAGGTCCCGGAAACCCCCGGCTTCGGTGTCGAGCTCAACCCGGAATTGAACAAGCACCGCCCCTACACCCACTGACCGCTCACAGCACGAACCCGTAACTTCTAGCAAGCAAGGACAATTCTTCAATGGAACTTATGCGTCTTGGCGAACCGGGCCAGGAAATTCCGGTAGCCACCGAAGGCGGGAAATTCTTCGACCTCCGATCCATTACTGCTGATATCGACGGTGGTTTCCTCGCCGATGGCGGCATCGCGAAGGCGCGTGCCGCCGTCGCCGCCGGACTGCCGGAGCTGGAAGGGGCGGCATCCCTGCGGATTGGGGCTCCCTTGGCCAAGCCCGGTGCCGTACTTTGCATTGGCCAGAACTACGCGGCCCACGCCGCGGAATCCGGTGATGTGCCGCCGAGGATTCCTATCCTTTTCTTCAAACATCCCAATACTGTCATTGGCCCCTACGACGAAGTCATCATCCCTCCCGGCGCCGAGAAGGTCGATTGGGAAGTCGAGCTTGCTGTCATTATCGGAAAGCGCGCCTCCTACCTCTCATCCCCCGACGAAGCGCTGGATTACGTAGCCGGCTACACGGTGAGCAACGACGTATCCGAGCGCGCCTACCAGCTGGAGCATTCCGGAGGTCAGTGGTCTAAAGGCAAGTGCTGCGAAACGTTCAACCCGTTGGGGCCGGCGCTTGTGCCTGCCGAAGAAGTCGGAAATCCACAAGAACTACGGCTGCGCTCGGCAGTCAACGGCGAAACCCGCCAGGACTCCAACACCTCTGACATGATTTTCAGCGTGGCCCACATCATTTGGCACCTTTCGCAGTATCTGGTCCTCGACCCGGGAGACGTCATCAATACCGGCACACCCCAAGGCGTGGCATTGTCCGGAAAGTTCCCCTACCTGCGCCAGGGCGACCGAATGGAAATGACCATTGAGAAGCTTGGCAAGCAGGAACAGAAACTGGTGTCTTCCAGCCGTTAGCTCGACTCTTCAAGCTGCCGGTGGCTGGCAACCCGTTCGAGCCCGCGTCCCCGTCCGGGCGGACGCCCTTCCTGCCCCGGGCCCGTCCGGCCGGACCGCCTCTAAAGGACCTTGGCCAGGAAGTCCTGCAGCCGCGGCTGCTGCGCGTTGGAGAAAATGTCCTCCGGGGTGCCCTGCTCGCAGATCACCCCGTCCGCCATGAAGATGACACGGTCCGCCACCTCGCGGGCAAAGCCCATCTCGTGCGTCACCACCACCATGGTCATACCCTCGGCGGCCAGGTCCCGGATCACCTGCAGCACCTCCCCCACCATCTCGGGGTCCAGCGCGCTGGTGGCCTCGTCAAAGAGCATGATGTCCGGGTTCATCGCCAGCGCGCGGGCAATCGCCACGCGCTGCTTCTGTCCGCCGGAAAGGGATGCGGGCCGGGCATCGGCCTTCTCCGCCAGCCCCACCCGGGCCAGCAGCCGGAGCGCATTCTCCCGCGCCTGGACCTTGGTCTGCTTCTTCAGCTCCACCGGCGCCAGCATGATGTTTTCAATCACGCTCATATGCGGGAACAGGTTGAAGTGCTGGAACACCATCCCGATGTGCTGGCGCACCCTGTTCAGGTCCACCTTCGGGTCGGTCAGGTCAAAGCCGTCCACCGCCACGGATCCGCCGGTAATGTCCTCCAGCTTGTTCAGGCAGCGCAGGAAGGTGGACTTGCCAGAGCCGGACGGGCCGATGACGCAGACCACCTCCCCCTCGCCCACCTGGACATCGATGCCCTTGAGGACCTGGTTGGTCCCGAAGGACTTCATCAGTCCACGGACAGCGATTTTCGCCCCGCCCTTGCTGCCCGCGCCGTTCCCGGCTGCGCCGCCCGGCTGTTCGTTCCCGCTCACTTGTTGAACCTCTTATCCACGATGTTGGACAGCTTTGTCAGCAGCATGATCACGATGAAGTACATCGCCGCGACAATCAGCAGCGTTTCACTGATCCGGAAGTTGTTGGAGTAGATCTGCTGGCCCTGGTACAGAAGTTCGGCAAAACCGATGGCCAGCAGCAGCGAGCTGTCCTTGAGCAGGATCACCAGCTGGTTGATCAGCGACGGCGTCATGATCTTGAAGGCCTGGGGCACGACGACGCGGCGCATCGAGGGCAGATACGGCAGGCCCAGGCTCCGGCTGGCTTCCAGCTGGCCGGGGTCCACGGACTGGATGCCGCCGCGCACGATTTCGGTAACGTAGGCGCCGGAGTTGAGGCTGAGCGTGAGCACGCCGGCCACCCAGATGTTGACCGGATGCCCGATGATCTGGGGCACGCCGAAGTAGAAGAAAAAGGCCTGAACCAGCAGCGGCGTACCGCGGAAAATGTTGACGAACGTCGTTGCAATCCCCCGCAGCACAATATTGTGGGAGACCTTCAGGAAACCGAAGACCAGGCCCAGCAGCATCGCGAACGCAAAGGAAATCAGCGTCACCACCACGGTGTTCTGCAGGCCCTTGAGCAATGCCGGCATGCTGTTCACCAGCAGTGCCCAGAAACTGTTGTCCTCCTGGGCCGGCTGCGGGGACTTGAGGTACTTGTCCAGGATCTGCTGGTACTGGCCGTCGGACTTCAGCTGAGCCAGCCCTTTGTTGAACGCGGCCATCAGCTCCGCGTTCTGGCCCTTGTTCACGGCAAAGCCGTAGGAGGCGCCCTGCTCCTTGGGCGTGACGGTCTTCAGCCCGTTGTTCTGGCTGACGCCGTAGGCCAGCACCGGGTAGTCATCAAAAACGGCCACGGCATTGCCCGACTTGACCAGCTCGTACATGGTGGCCGACTGGTCCAGCGACTTCACGGTGAAGCCGTACCTGCCGGCGATGGACTTGGCGAAGGTCTCCCCCTCGCTGCCGGTCTTGGCCGTGACGGTCTTGCCCTTCAGATCCGCGTAGCCCTTGATCGCCGTATCGTTCTTGGCCACGGCCATCTGGACGCCGGAGTCGAAGTACGGGTCGGAGAAGTCGTAGACCAGCTTGCGCTTGTCCGTGATGGACATCGCTGCAATCACGCCATCCACCTGGTTGGAGGACAGAGCCTGCAGCGCGGCATTGAAGCCCAGCGACTTGATCTCGACGCTGAACCCCTGGTTCTTGGCGATGGCGCGGAGAAGATCCATGTCGATCCCGACCAGATCACCGCTACTGTCCCGGAATTCAAAGGGCGCAAACGTGGTGTCCGTGCCGATGGTGAAGGTCTTGCCCTTCACGTCCTGGGGCACGACGGCGGGGGCTGCGGCGGGCGCGGCGCTTCCGTTGGGCCCCTGCGGGGCACCGGGGCCAAGTGCGGCGGCACCTGAGACTCCGAAGAACATGGCCAAAATGGTCAAAATGGCACCGATCACGGCGGCTGAGCCGCGCCCGGTCCGTCGGAATCTTGGAAGATCCGGCATTAAGAGACAACCCCTTATAGGTTCCGGCCGGCCGTTTCAGCCGACGAAGTACCCATCGAGATTACCCGTTTTGCCCAAAGCGCGCGAAAGCTGCGGGTCAGCGGGCCCCAAAAACGGGCTGCTGCACTCCGGCGACCGTAGAACAGCCGCTCAAACACCACCCGCGCCCGCCGGGTCAGGAACCGTAGAACAGCCGCTCAAACACCACCCGCGCCCGCCGGGTCAGGCCCAGGTAGTCCTCCTCCAGCCTGGCCGCCTGCCCTGCTTCGTAGCCGCACCAGCGCGCCACCGCCTCCAGGTCCCTGCGGGAGGAGGGCAGCAGGTCCGACGGCTTCCCGCTCCAGATCACGTTGGCCGAGCGGATCCGGCTGGCCAGCCGCCAGCTTCCCGCGAGCAGCGCGGCGTCTGCCGCGCCCACCAGCTCCAGCCGGCGGGCTGCCTCCAGGGCCTCAAGCGTGGAGGTCGTGCGCAGTTCGGCATGCTCGTGGGCGTGCTCCAACTGCCACAGCTGGACCAGCCATTCGACATCGCTCAGGCCCCCGCGCCCGAGTTTCAGCTGCCGCGCCGGATCCGCGCCCCGCGGCAGCCTTTCGGCCTCCACCCGCGCCTTGATCCGGCGGACCTCGCGCACATCGAGTTCGCCCAGCACGGATGGGTACCGCACCCGGTCCACCAGCCGCATGAACTCCTCGGCCAGCTCGTCCGAGCCCGCCATTGGCCTGGCCCGGAGCAGCGCCTGGGCCTCCCAGACCAGCGACCAGCGCCGGTAATACTCCCGGTAGGAGTCCAGCGACCTGACCAGCGGCCCGTTTTTGCCCTCAGGACGCAGGTCAGCATCCATCACCAGCACTCGCTCGGCCAGGATGGCGGGCTTGAGCGGCTGGGTCAGCAGCCCGGACACCATGCCGACGACGGCCTCCGCCTGCCGCTGAGCCTCCTCCTCCGGCACGCCGGGAAGCGGGTGGTGCACGTACATCACATCGGCGTCGGAGCCGTAGCCGATCTCCCGGCCGCCCTGGCGTCCCATCGCCACCACCAGCATCCGCGTCTTCGGACCGCCCGAGGCCGCATGCACCTGGCGTTCCGCCAGATGCAACGCCCCCAGCACGGCTGCACTGTCCGCGTCCGAGAGCGCCCGGCCAACCTGGTCCTGGTCCAGCAGCCCCGAACTGTCCGCTATGGCAATCCGCAGCACCTCCCGACGACGGATCAGCCGGATCAGCCGCATGGCCGCCGTCGGATCCGTGTGCCGGGCCATCTTGGACCGGATTTCCTGCCACTGCGCCTCGAAACTCAGCGGTACCAAGTCCTTGTCCGTCCCCAGCCAGGCCGTGGCCTCCGGGGAGACGGCCAGCAGATCGGTAATCAAGCGGGAGCTGGAGAGGATGTGGCACAACCGCTCCGCCGCCGCCGGCGAGTCCCGCAGCATCCCCAGGTACCAGTGCGAGGTACCCAGCGCCTCGCTGACGCGCCGGAAACCCAGCAGCCCGGCGTCGGGATCCACCCCGTTGGCCAGCCAGTCCAAGAGCACCGGCAGCAGCTGGCGCTGCAGTGCCGCCCGCCGGCTTACCCCCGCCGTCAGCGCCTCGATGTGCCGCATCGCCCCCGCCGCGTCGCGGTAGCCCAGCGCGGCCAGCCGCCCCTGCGCCGCCTCGGAGGTGAGGGCAACGTCATCGACGCTCAGGTGCGCGGCCGCATTGAGCAGCGGCCGGTAGAAAATCCGCTCGTGCAGCGCGCGCACATTCCTTTTCACCGTCTGCCACTGCGCCAGCAAAGCGGCCGCCGTCGGCCGGGCCAGCAGCAGCGGACCCTCAGCCGCCTTGGCCAGCGCCCGCAGCTGGCTCTCCCCCGTCGGCATCAGATGCGTCCGGCGCAGATGGACCAGCTGGATCCGGTGCTCCAGGACCCGCAGGTACCGGTAGGCGCCGTCGAAGTCCCGTGCATCCGTGCGCCCGATGTAGCCCGCCGAGGACAGTGCCGCAATGGCCGACGTCGTGTCCCGGCAGCGCAGCGACGGATCCGCCTTCGCATGCACCAACTGCAGCAGTTGGACGGTGAACTCCACGTCCCGCAAGCCGCCGCGGCCGAGCTTCAGCTGGCGGGCCTGCTCCTGGGCCGGAATATTTTCCGTGACCCGGCGGCGCATCGCCTGGACCGACTCGACAAAACCGTCGCGTTCCGATGAGCTCCAGATCAGCGGCTCCACCCCCTGCTCATAACGGCGCCCCAACTCCGCATCCCCCGCCACCGCCCGGGCCTTCAGCAGAGCCTGGAACTCCCAGCTGTGTGCCCACCGCTGGTAGTAGTTCAGATGCGATTCCAGCGTGCGCACCAAAGGGCCGTCCTTGCCCTCCGGACGCAGATTCACGTCCACCTCCCAAAGCCCGGGCTCGCGCGCCGGGGAGTTGAGAACCCGCGAGATGCCAATGGCCAGCTGCGTGCCGACCGAGACGGCCACCGCCTCGTCCAGCTCAGGGGCCTCGATCACGTAGATAACATCAACGTCGGAGATATAGTTCAGCTCCCGGGCCCCGCACTTGCCCATGCCGATCACGGCCAGCTGGACACCGGCAACGGCATCCGCCCCCACGTGTCCCTCCAGCTCGCGGCGCGAAACCGCCAGCGCCGCCTCCAGCGCCGCACCGGCCAGATCCGCCAGCTCCGCCGCCGCAGCAGGCATGAAATCCTCCGGAGAAGCAGCACACAGGTCCCGGATCGCCAACTCCGCCAGATGCCGCCGGTAGCGCGTCCGCAGCCCAACGTAGGCATCCTGCCCCTCCAGGGCGGCCACCGGCACCGCTGCCTGCGGATCCGCCCCCACCGCCTCCAACAGCGACGCACGCAGCCCCGCCGCGTCCCGGCCCCTCGGTTCCGGCCCGACACGCTGCTCCAGCACGTCCAGGTTCTCCGGATGCCGCATCAGGAACTCGGCCAGCGCCTCCGATGCCCCCAGCAGCCGGAACATCGGCTCGCTGCGCTCCGCGCCGCCGTCGTCCGCCGACCGGCTCCCGCCAACTGCTCCGCCCCCGCCACGGGACAGACCACCACCTCGAAACGCAATACCGCCTCGAAGCGTGCCAGTGCCTGGAAACGGTCGGCCCCTCCCGGCTCCACCGTCAACGGACGCCACCACGCGCCCCGGCCCACGTTCGTCGCTGGACGCGCGCGACGCGGCCCCCGACGCAGCACCCAGTCGCTGCCCGTCGTCGTTACTGATCAGCCGCCGCAGCTGCGGATTATGCTCCAGCAATCGGACCAGGGACTGCAGCGCCAGATCCGGATCCGCCGCCATCGCCAGGCCTTCGAAAAGCCTGTCCTCGGCAATCCCGGCCAGCTCCGGCGCGCGCAGGAACCGCTCGCTCTTCTCCAGATCGGCAAAGCCATTGGCAATCAGCGTGCGCCGGAGGCTCACCACAGCCGCATCCTAGAGAATGCCCAGATTGCGCTGCAGCTCGTAGGGTGTGACCTGCATCCGGTAATCCTGCCACTCCGCACGCTTGTTACGGAGGAAGTGCTCAAAGACCTGCTCCCCGAGGATCTGCGGCATCAGCTCCGACTCCTCCATCTGCCGCACCGCGTCGTGCAGGCTGGAGGGGAGCGGATCGTGCCCCATCGTCCGCCGCTCCGCCGTGGTCAGCGACCAGACGTCATCCTCCGCCGCCGGCGGCAGATCGTAGCCCTCCTCGATCCCCTTCAGACCGGCCCCGAGGAGCACCGCGTAGGCCAGGTACGGATTCGCCGCCGAGTCGATGCCCCGGTACTCGATCCGGGCCGACTGCCCCTTCCCCGGTTTGTAGAGCGGAACCCGTACCAGGGCCGACCGGTTGTTGTGCCCCCAGGACAGATAGCTGGGCGCCTCCCCGCCGCCCCACAGCCGCTTGTATGAATTCACGAACTGGTTGGTAACGGCGGTCAACTCCTGGGCGTGGCGCAGGATGCCTGCAATGAACTGCCGCGCCGTCTTGGAGAGTTCAAACTCCGCGCCCGGCTCGAAGAAGGCGTTGGCGTCACCCTCGAAGAGCGAAAAGTGCGTGTGCATGCCCGAGCCCGGGTGGTCCGAGAACGGCTTGGGCATGAACGTGGCGTACGTCCCCTGCGTCAGCGCCACTTCCTTGACCACCGTCCGGAACGTCATGATGTTGTCCGCCGTCTGCAGCGCATCCGCATAGCGCAGGTCGATCTCGTTCTGCCCCGGGCCGCCCTCATGGTGGCTGAACTCGACGGAAATGCCGACGCTCTCCAGCATGGTCACGGCCGTCCGGCGGAAGTCCTGGGCAACCCCGCCCGGAACATGGTCGAAGTACCCTGCCTGGTCCACCGGCACCGGGATGCCGTCAGCACCGAGCTCATGGGACTTGAGCAGGTAAAACTCGATTTCCGGATGCGTGTAGCAGGTGAACCCCATGTCCGCCGCCTTGGCCAAGGTGCGCTTGAGGACATTCCGGGGATCCGCCGCGGACGGCTGCCCGTCCGGAGTCAGCACATCGCAGAACATCCGCGAGGTCTGCTCCGTCTCACCGCGCCACGGCAGGATCTGGAACGTCGACGGATCCGGCTGGGCCAACATGTCTGACTCAAAGACTCGCGCCAGTCCCTCGATGGCCGAGCCATCAAAGCCCAGGCCTTCCTCGAACGCGCCCTCCACCTCAGCCGGCGCCAGCGCCACCGACTTCAAGGAGCCGACGACGTCGGTGAACCACAGCCGCACAAAACGCACGTCACGTTCTTCGATAGTTCGAAGGACAAACTCCTGCTGGCGGTTCATGGATTCCTCATTCCGGTACGCTAAAGACGCTTGGTCCCATCCTAATTCGGTGCCCCGACAATTTTCTGCTGCCTGCACGTTCCGCGCGCCCGCTCCGTCCCGGTGCTTTCCAGTAGGCTCATCCCATGAGTTCCGCAGAAGTTGCCCCGCCGTACGGTTCCGGGCCAGCCGCCTCCCCTTCCGTTAAGCGGATCCGCACTCACCATCTGCAGCAGGCCAAGGACAACGGCACCAAATTCGCCATGCTGACCGCTTACGACCAGTACACGGCGCAGATTTTCGACGAGGCCGGGATCGAGGTCCTGCTGATCGGCGACTCCGCGGCCAACAACGTGCTGGGCTACGAAACCTCGCTGCCTATTACGCTCGATGAACTGATTATTTTCTCTCGTGCCGTCTCCTCGGCCGCCCACCGGGCCCTGATCGTTGCCGACCTTCCGTTCGGCAGCTACGAAACCTCTCCCGCCCAGGCGATAGCCTCCTCGGTTCGGCTGATGAAGGAAGGCCTGGTCCATGCCGTCAAGATGGAGGGCGGCGCGTACTACGCCGATACCGTCCGGGCCCTGACTGCGGCAGGAATCCCGGTCATGGCGCACATCGGCTTCACCCCGCAGAGCGAGCACTCCCTGGGCGGGTACCGGGTACAGGGACGCGGCGATGCCGGGCAGGCGCTGATTGACGACGGCGTCGCCCTGGCCGAAGCGGGCGCCTTCTGCGTGCTGATGGAAATGGTTCCCGCCGACGTTGCCAAGGCTGTCGACGCGGCGGTGGGTGTCCCGACCATTGGCATTGGCGCAGGCAATTCCACCACAGGCCAGGTGCTGGTCTGGCAGGATATGGCTGGCATGCGGACCGGGCGGATCGCCAAATTCGTCAAACAGTATGCCGACATGCGGTCTGTGCTCTCCGATGCGGCGAAGGCATATGGAGAGGACGTACGGAACGGGACGTTTCCGGGTCCGGAGCACTCTTTCTAGGGCTGTTGTTCGCCCGGCGGAAACTCGTCATGGCCGTTTTTCTCGTCGCTGATCGGCTTTCGTGGGCTGTGGAGCCATGGCGGTTCGGCGTCTGGATCTGGCTCGTCGGCGGTCGCGGTTAAGGAACCGGCCTGACCATCATGGACGTGACCATCGCGTGGGTCAGGACCTGCCAGATCCGCTGGTTCATGGTTTTCCTGCGGACCCTCGTGATCTCCAACGGGATCGGATTCCTCGTCATCATCATCGCTGTTGGGGTGGGTGAAGGCGTGGGGGAGGATGGGTGGGGTGAAGCTACGTGGGGGCGGCGGGTAAGTCCGGCCCGATGGTGCGGTCCAGGAGGGTAGGCCGTTGTCTGTCATTTTGGGTTTCCAGCCAGGCCATGGTTTGGGTCCGGTTCCGGCGTCCGGCCTGCCGTCGGCCCCTGCGCCGGAATCTGGTTCAGCATCTGAGACGGAGCCCTCGCCTGGTTCGGGGCCTGGTTTGGTGCCTGGTTTAGCGGCGTAGCCGGGTTCGGCGCCGGGCCCGGTTTCGGGGTAACCGTCGGGCGGGTCTTTGCGCCGGCCGTTGCGGTCCTTTTGATCGGGGTGGTGTTTGAGGTAGTGGTGGCGGACGCAGGTGTTGCCGAGGTTTTCCTGCCCGGTGGTCCCGCCGTGTTCGAAGGCTTTCAGGTGGTCGGCCTCGGTGTCCGCGGTGACGGTGGAGCAGCCGGGGAAGACGCATTTACCGTCCCGGTTGCGCAGCCAGGTCCGCATCCGGGCCGGCACCCGGTAGCGTTCCTTGCCGATGGAGAGCGGTTCGCCGGTGTGCGGGTGGACCAGGATGCGGATGAATTCGGGGGCTTCGGCGGCGAGTTTGCGGGCCATTGAGGGCGGGATCGGTCCGTAGCCTTCCAGCTCGGCCGGCTCATCGGTCAGCCCCATCAGGGAGAACACCGGGACGGTGACCAGCACCTCCGCCCGCGGCGCCCCGACACCGTCCATCGTGCAATCCGGGATCACCGCCCCGGCACCAATACCGCTCGCCGGATCGTGGCCGCCGGCGGGCCTCCCATCAGTGCTGCCGCCACATTCACCATCGCCGACCGCGCCACCGGCCTGCCCGGCGCCGTTGCCGCTGCCTCCGATGCCGAACGCCTCGCCGCGGCCGTGGCTCCTGCCCCTGCCGCCGTTACCTTTACCGTTGCCGCTG
>DASYGM010000023.1:0-7707 GCA_035999715.1 Micrococcaceae bacterium
CGGCAGCCCAATCCCGGCGGTGATGCTCCGGATGTCCTCCGGGGCCACAAGTCCGGGGACAAAGATTCCGTCGGCCCCGGCATCGAAGTAGTCACGGGCACGGAGCAGGACTGCGTCCACGGTGGCTTGTTCGGCAAACCAGAAGTTGTCCACCCGGGCATTGACGAACACACCCGGGCTGCGTCGCTTGACGGCGGCAATCTTGGCGGCAAAGGCTGCTGGATCCACCAGGTGCCCGGCCGTGCTGTCCTCGATGTTGACCCCGGCCACGCCCAGGGCAGCCAGTTCGGCCACAAATTCTGCAACCTCGGCGGGGTCGTCGGAGTAGCCGTCCTCGATGTCCGCCGTGACGTGGACCGGCAGGCGGCACAGCTGCGCTGCCAGGGCGACGGTTTCCGCCTTACTGGACCGGCCGCCGTCGGGCAGGCCGGCACTGGCCGCAATGCCAAAGCTGGTGGTGCCGACGGCCGGGAACCCTGCCGTTGCAAATGCAAGGGCGGATCCGACGTCCCATGCATTGGGCAGCAGGAGTGGCGCTTCAGCGTGGTGGAGTTCCCGAAAAGTGGCCATTTCATTCCCATCCCTGTGTTAATGCAGTAGGTGGATTCGCCTTCAGTCTATAAACGCGGCCGGAGGGCCCAAGGTGAGCGGCTCCGGGGGAAACCCGGAGCCGCTCACCTTTGCCCGTTGACGCTGTTCCGGGTGCTATTTCAGCCAGGCATCCACCTTGCTGGTGTTCGCGTCGATCCATTTCTTGGCCGCGGCATCAGGCGCCATTCCGCCTTGGATGTCCTTGGCCACGGCGTTCTGATCGTCATTGGTCCATTTGAAGGCCTTGATGAGTTTTGCGGCCGGTGAATCGCTGTCGGAGAGCTTTTTGGAGATGACTTTGTTCAGGTTGTAGACGGGGTAGTCGCAGGCCACCTTCTCCGGGTCGGTGTCGCAGCCTGCTGTCCAGGCCGGGAGATTGACTTTGACCAGCGGGACTTCGGAGAGGAACCACTGTGGCTCGTAGAAGTAGCCCAACAGGGGCGTCTTGTTGGCTTCGGCGGTCCGGAAGGACTGGATCAGGGCCGCTTCGGAGCCGGAGAAGACCACCTTGTAGTTGAGGTTGAGGTTCTTCACCAGGGCTTCGTCGTTGGTCACGAAGGCCGGGTCGCCGTCGAGGACCTGACCCTTGCCGGCGGATTCGGAGGTCTTGAACATGTCGGCGTATTTGTTCAGGTTCGCCCCGTCGGTGATGTCCGGGTATTTGGCCGCCATCCACGGTGGAACGTACCAGCCGATGTGTCCGATGTTGCCGGTGGGTCCGGCGTCGACGGCGACCTTCTGGTCCGTGATGTACTGCTTTGCCAGATCCTCGTGGCCCCAGTTTTCCATGATGACGTCAACCTGGCCGGAGGCGAATCCCTGCCAGGAGATCTGCTCGTTCAAGTTCTTTTCGACCACGTTGCAGCCGAGTTTGTTTTTGGCAAGGTAGTCGAACACGGCGGCGTCGGCGGTGTAGCCCACCCAGGCGTTCAGGGCCACGTTGACGGTGCCGCAGTCGGTTTTCGACGGTCCGGCGGCGGCAGCCTGGTTCACGGTTGCAGCGCCGCAACCTGTGAGCAGCATGAGCGCCCCGAGGGCGGCTGCGGCGGCAGGGAGACTTCGGTGCAAGAGTCCTGCAGTTTTGGCCATGCTTTTCTCCTTGTATTCGGTTGTTAGATCTTGCTGGCGATTGGTTTTTTGGCGGGAAGCTGTTGACGGGCGGGCGTTGCCGCCGCGGCCTGGGTGATGCGGTCCAGTAGGATGCCCAGGAAGACGATGGCCAGACCGGCGGCCAGGCCCTTTCCGAAGACCGAGCTTTGGACGAAGCCTGCGACGACGTCGTAACCGAGGCCGCCCGCGCCCACCAGGGCTCCGATGACCACCATGGCAAGGACATACATCAGGCCCTGGTTGGCGGCCAGCGCCAGCGTCTTGCGTGCCATCGGCAGCTGGACCTTGCTGATGACCTGCCAGGGTGTGGAGCCGCTGGACACTGCCGCCTCTACCACTGTGGGTGAAATTCCGGCGATGCCGTCGGCGGTGATCTTGATGGCCACGGGCGCGGCGTAGATGATGGCTGCCACGATGGCGGTGAAGCGGGTAGCCCCGAACAGTCCCAGGAAGGGCACCAGGTAGACGAAGGCCGGCATGGTCTGGCCAGCGTCGAGCATGGGCCGCATCGCCTGGTCGAGCCGGCTGGAGCGGCCCATAGCGACCCCGAAAACGGTGCCCAGCAGCATCACGATAATGGTGGCCAGCAGCGTGCTGGCAAGGGTGACCATGGCGTCGCTCCACAGACCCAGGGCGATGATTGCCGCCATGCTGAGAGCGGTAAGCGCGGCCAGCTTCCAGCGGCCGATGGCGTAGGCCACCAGCACGATCACGATGGCCAGGAGGTAGAAGGGGGTGTCTGTCAGCAGCGATTGGAAGGGGTTAAGGATGCCGACCGTGACCGCTTCCCTGAAGGAGTGCGTCAGGAAATACAGGTTGGCCTGCATCCAGCCGCTGGCGCTATTGACGCTGGAGCCGATGGTGGGACCGATATTGAGGTTCTGCGGGAAGACGGCGGCCCAGAGCATGGTGCGCGAGACCTGGACGACGGCCAGGGCCGCTATCAGGGTGGCTACGAGCACAATCAGCCGGGTGCGCCCGGACAGCCTGCGCGACCTGGCCGCGCCGGGCTCGGCCCGCTGGCTGGCCGCAGTGGTGACGCGGTCCAGCACAATGGCCATCAGCACGATGGCCAGTCCGGAGTTCACTGCGGTGCCCACGTCCAGCGACTGCAGGGCGACGACGACGACCTGGCCAAGTCCGGGGGCAGCGATCAGGGCCGCAATGGTCACCATGGACAGCGCAGCCATGGTGCTTTGGTTGATACCCATCACGATGGTCCGCCGCGCCATTGGCAGCTGCAGGGTGCGCAGACGCTGCCAGCCGGTGGTACCCAGCGAATCGGAGGCCTCCCGCGTGTTCTCCGGAATGCCGCGGATGCCATGGGCGCTCAGGCGGATCACCGGTGGGGCCGCGTAAATCACGGTGGCAATCACGGCTGAGGCGGGTCCGATCAGGAAGACCAGTGCCAGCGGGGCCAGGTACACGAACGAGGGCATGGTCTGCATGAAGTCCAGGACGGGGGTGAGAATCTTCTGCACCCGGTTGCTGATGCCGGCCAGTACGCCCAGCGGAATGCCGACCAGCAGCGTCAGCAGCACGGCCGTCACCACCAGGGAAAAGGTATAGGCGGCATCCACGAACAATCCCTGGAACCCGAAGAAGGTGAAGACGGCGGCGGTCAGCAGCGCCACCCGCACGTTGCCGACGGCGAAGGCAATCCAGGTCAGCATGGCCACCGAGCCGAGCCAGCCCATCACCGGAATAAGTTGGCCGGTAGGGCTGGCGGCGAAGATGGCCATGAAGAAGCTGGCCACCGCGCCGACCACGCTGCGCAACGGGGTAAGCAGGTAGACGAACACCGGGTTGCCCGCCCGGTTGTCTGCGATCCAAGTGTTGAAGCTGTTCAGGCTTCGGTGCAGGTCTGTCAGCTCGGAGGCCGGCAGCGCCAGGCTGGCGGTACCGTGCAGGAACGCGAAGCCCAACAGCCAGAGGGCGCCGGCCGCCAGCAGCAAACCGGTACGGCCGCTGACCCGGCGCCAGGGCGACCGGGCCGACGCAAGGGAGACCGCCGCCGGTGGCCGTTCGCGCAACAGCGTAGCCATCAGGCCACGGCCTCTTCGCTGGTGCTGACGGCATGCCCGCCGCGACTGTCGGTGCCGCCCCGGATGACGGAGAGGATGCTGTCACGATCGATCTGGCCCAGCACGGCCCCGCCGGGCTCCGCCACCAGGACCGGACAGGAGGAATCCATCACCAGCCCGATCGCATCCCGGATGACCGTCCCGGCAGGCAGCACTGGAGCGTCCGGAGGGGTACCGGTGCTGACCGGACGGGTGATCCATTTCAGCGTCAGAACATCCGCCCGAGGCACTTCGGAGACGAAATCGGCAATATAACTGTCGGCCGGCGACCCCACCAATTCGTCGCCTGAGCCCATCTGGACCATCTCGCCGTCGCGCATGATCAGGATCCGGTCACCGAGCTTGAGTGCCTCCGACAGGTCATGGGTGACAAAGACCATGGTCTTGCCCATTTCCTTGTGCAGCCGGATCACCTCGGCCTGCATGTCGCGGCGGATCAGCGGGTCCAGGGCGGAGAATGGTTCGTCAAAGAGGATGGTGTCCGGGTCCCCGGCCAGTGCCCGGCCCAGCCCGACCCGTTGCTGCATGCCGCCGGAGAGCTGGTCGGGGTAATGCTGCTCGTAGCCCTTCAGACCCACCAGCTCAATGATTTCGCGTGATTTGGCGTGCCGTTCCTTCTTGGCTGCACCACGGATCTGCAGGCCGTAAGAGACGTTGTCCAGCACGGTCCGGTGTGGAAGCAGGCCAAAGTGCTGGAAGACCATGGACATCTTGCGCCGGCGCAGTTCCCGCAGTTCCGCGGTGCCGGCCTGGAGCACGTCACAGCCGTCTACCAGCACCTGGCCGGAGGTTGGCTCAATCAGCCGGGTCAGGCAGCGGATGAGTGTCGACTTCCCCGAACCGGACAGGCCCATGACGACAAACACCTCGCCTTTGGCCACGTCGAAGTTCATGTTCCGCACCGCGGCCACGCAACCGGTGTCCTGGAGCAGCTGCGCCGGTGGGAGGCAGGCCAGCTTCGGATCCTGGGGGACATTCTCGCCCCGGTTGCCGAAGACCTTCCACAGGTTCTTTACGGAAATAACCGGATCACTCATGCTTGGACTCCTGCCGTTGGGGTGAGAACCAGTAGCTGGCCGCGGGGTTGATGTTCTGCCAGATGTGCTTGGTTTCGCGGTATTCAGCCAGCCCGGCCAGACCCAGTTCGCGGCCGTTGCCGGACTGGCCGAAACCGCCCCATTCCGCCTGTGGGACGTAGGGGTGGTAGTCGTTGATCCAGACGGTTCCCAGCCGCAGAGCTCCGGCCACCCGCTGCGCCCGCGAGCCGTCGGACGTCCAAACGGCTCCGGCCAGCCCGTAGATGGTGTCGTTTGCCAGCGCGACCGCTTCCTGTTCGGTCCGGAAGCTCTCCACCGTGAGCACCGGGCCGAAGGACTCCTCCTGCACCACGGCCATCCCCGCATGGCAGCCGTCCAGGATGGTGGGCGGGTAATAATGGCCGGCATCCAGCGAGGACGCCTCCGGGATGACGCCGCCGCACAGCAGCCGGGCGCCCTCCGCCACGCCTGTCTGGACATACGCGTGCACTTTGTCCCGGTGGGCCGACGAGATCAGCGGCCCGGTTTCCGCGTCGTCGTCGAACGGGCCGCCCAGCCGGATGAGCCGGGCCCGGCGGACCAGCTCGGCGACGAAGTCGTCGTGGATGGACTCTTCCACGATCAGCCGGGCGCCCGCGGAACAGACCTGGCCGGAGTGCAGGAAGACGGCGGTCAGCGCGTTGTCGAGGGCGCTTTCGCGGTCCGCATCGGCAAAGACGATGTTGGGGTTCTTGCCGCCCAGCTCCAGGGCCACCCGTTTAATTGTGGCGGCCGCTGATGCCATGATCAGCTTGCCGGTGGCAAGTCCGCCGGTGAAGGAGACCAGGTCCACGCCCGGGTCGGAGCTGAGCACCGCGCCCACCTCCGGTCCGGGACCGGTGACCAGGTTGGCGGTGCCCGCCGGAACGCCCGCCTCGTACAGCGTGTCCATCAGCAGGATGGAGGTCGACGGCGTGAACTCGCTGGGCTTGAGGACGAAGGTGTTGCCGGCCAGCAGGGCCGGGGCGATCTTCCACGAGGCCTGCAGCAGGGGATAGTTCCAGGGCGTGATCAGGGCGCAGACGCCGACCGGGGCGTGCACCACGCGGCTGATGGCGCCGGGCTGGCCGGTGTCGATCACCCGGCCCGAGTCCGTGCCGGCCAGGCCTCCGTAGTAGCGGAAACAGGCAATAACGCCGTCAACGTCGTATTCCGCTTCGGCGTAGCGCTTGCCGGTGTCCAGCGATTCGGCACGGGCATACATCGCCTTGTCGCGGGCCAGCAGCTCGGCCGCTTGCAGCAGGATGCGCCCGCGTTCCAGTTCCGGCAGGCCGGGCCAGGTCCCGGAATCGAAGGCCCGCCGGGCGGAGGCGACGGCGGCCCGGGCGTCGTCGGCCGTGCCCTCCGCCACCTCTGCCACCGGGGTTCCGTCCGCCGGGCACTCGATGGTTCTGGTGGCTCCGGCGGCGGAACCGGACCAGGCGCCGTCCAGGAAGAGCCCCCGGGCCAGGCCCGTACCGGTTTTGATTGCAGTTGGAAGGGTCATGGCTCTCCTCAATCCCGTGCCAGGTTGGATTCCGGCAACTGCTCCGCCCCGGGCATCGCGTCCCCGATCTGCTCGGGGTGCAGCGGACTGGAGCCGTGCCGGTAGAACTGCGCTGCCGATGGGGCCAGCGGTGCCCGTCCCAGGATCAGATCGGCGGCCTTTTCAGCGAGCATCATCACCGGAGCGTAGATATTGCCGTTGGTCACGTACGGCATGGCAGAGGCGTCCGCCACGCGCAGCCCGCTGGTGCCGTGCACCGCCATGGTCAGCGGATCCACCACCGCCATTGGATCGGAGGTAGGTCCCAGCTTGGCCGTGCAGGACGGATGCAGTGCGGTTTCGGCGTCCCGGGCCACCCAGTCCAGGATCTCCTGGTCGCTCTGCACGGCAGCGCCGGGGGAGAGTTCCCCGCCGTCGAAGGGACGCAGGGCCGGCTGGGAGAGGATGTCGCGGGAAATCCGGACCGCTTCCAGCCACTCCCTGCGGTCCTGGTCGGTGGAGAGGTAGTTGAACACCATGGACGGGTGCACGGTGGGATCCGTGGAGCGGATTTTCAGGCTGCCCCGGGCGTCCGAATACATCGGCCCGATGTGCACCTGGTAGCCGTGCTTGGCCTCAGCCTTCTGCCCGTCGTAGCGCACCGCCACCGGCAGGAAATGGAACATCAGGTTGGGGTAGGCCACATCCTGGTTGGAGCGGACAAAGCCGCCGCCCTCGAAATGGTTGGTTGCCGCCGGACCGGTGCGGCCGAACAGCCACTGCGCGCCGATGAACGGATAGCGCCACGGGCTCAGATTCGGCTGCATCGACACCGGCTGGGTGCACGCATGCTGGATGTAGACCTCCAGATGGTCCTGCAGGTTTTCCCCCACGCCGGGAAGGCCGACGACGGGGCTGATGCCCAGCGAGGCCAGATGTCCGGCCTCGCCCACGCCGGAAAGCTGGAGCAATTGAGGGGTATTGATGGCTCCCGCACACAGGACCACCTCGCCGGCGTTGACACTGTGCAGTTTCCCGTTGCGGCGGTAGCTGACCCCGGTGGCACGAGTGCCGTTGAAGTTGATCCGGGTGGTCAGGGCGCGGGTCACCACGTCCAGGTTGGGCCGGTTCCGGTGTGGCCGCAGGTAGGCCCGGGACGCGGAGAGCCTCTGGCCCCGGTGCACATTCCGGTCAAAGGGGGCAAAGCCCTCCTGGCGGTAGCCGTTGACGTCATCCGTCAGCGGATAACCGGCCTCCTGAGCGGCGGCGAAGAAGGAGCGGAACAGCGGATTGGTCGCTGGTCCGCGTTCCAGCACCAATGGGCCGTCGTGGCCGCGGAGCTCATCGTCCGGGTCGGCGGCAAGGCAGTTTTCCATTCGGT
>DASYGM010000027.1:0-17377 GCA_035999715.1 Micrococcaceae bacterium
GTTCCGGCCGCTGGGCCGGAACGACCAAGACAGAATGCGGACTCCACGTATGAGCACCCAAACAACCGAGGACACCATCTTGGCAGGCCTAAGAAGCGATGCTGCTGCTCCGGAAGCGGCGCATCGCGGAGCCGAGGAACGAGGCGACGTGTCTAAGCCGCGTGGAGCAGCAGCATCGCGACTGACGTCCCTGGACCTGCTGGAGTCCGAGGCGATTCACATCATCCGCGAGGTGGTGGCCGAATTCGAGCGCCCCGCCCTGCTGTTCAGCGGCGGTAAGGACTCCGTCGTCATGCTCCACCTGGCCACCAAGGCCTTCTGGCCGGGCAGGGTGCCGTTCCCGGTGCTGCACGTGGACACCGGGCACAACTTCCCCGAGGTCATCGAATTCCGCGACCGCACGGTGGAGCGGCTGGGTCTGCGCCTGGTGGTGGGCAGCGTGCAGGAGTACATCGACCGCGGCGAACTCGCCGAGCGGGCCGACGGAACCCGGAATCCGCTGCAGACGGTACCGCTGCTGGCGAGCATCAACGCCAACCGGTTCGATGCCGTCTTCGGCGGCGGGCGCCGGGACGAGGACAAGGCCCGGGCCAAGGAGCGCATCCTGAGCCTGCGCGACGAATTCGGCCAGTGGGACCCGCGCAACCAGCGCCCCGAGCTGTGGAACCTGTACAACGGCCGGCACACCGTGGGCCAGCACGTCCGGGCCTTCCCGATCAGTAACTGGACCGAGCTGGACATCTGGCGCTACATCGAACGCGAAGGCATCGAGCTGCCCGGCCTGTATTACGCTCATGAGCGTCAGGTCTTTGCCCGCGACGGCATGTGGCGGGCCGTTGGCGAGGTGTCCCAGCCGCGTCCGGACGAGCAGGTGGTCACCAAGACAGTCCGCTACCGCACGGTGGGCGACATGTCCTGCACCGGCGCCGTCGAGTCCGCAGCTGCCGACGCCGCCGCCGTCGTCGTCGAGGTTGCCGCCTCCACCCTGACCGAACGTGGCGCCACGCGGGCCGACGACCGCATCTCCGAGGCCGCCATGGAAGACCGCAAGAAAGACGGCTACTTCTGATGACCGCAGAACTTCTCTCCCCACCGGCCCTCGGTGAATCGACCCTATTCCGCTTCGCCACGGCGGGCTCCGTCGATGACGGCAAGTCCACCCTGGTGGGCCGGCTGCTGCACGACAGCAAGGCCATCCTGGCCGACCAGCTCGACGCCGTCGCCCGCACCTCGGCGGACCGCGGCTTCGGCGGCGACAACGCCACCGGCATCCAGAAGATCGACCTGGCGCTGCTCACCGATGGGCTCCGTGCCGAGCGCGAACAGGGCATCACCATCGACGTGGCCTACCGCTACTTCGCCACGGACCGGCGCTCCTTCGTGCTGGCCGACTGCCCCGGGCACGTCCAATACACCAAGAACACGGTGACCGGCGCGTCCACCGCGGATGCCGTCGTCGTGCTCGTCGACGCGCGCAAGGGCGTGCTGGAGCAGACCCGCCGGCACCTCTCGGTGCTGCGCCTGCTGCGCGTGCCGCATGTGGTGGTGGCGGTGAACAAGATCGATCTGGTGGGCTACAGCGCGGACGTTTTTGCCAGCATCGAGTCCGAGGTGCGGGCCGTCGGTGCGGAGCTGGGGCTGGCCGACGTGCTGGTGGTGCCGGTCTCCGCGCTGGAGGGGGACAACGTGGTGGAGGCGTCCGCGCGCACATCCTGGTATGCCGGGCCCAGCCTGCTGGAAATCCTCGAAACGCTGCCCACCACGGATGACCTGGAGCGCGGGCTGGAGCCCTTCCGCTTCCCGGTTCAGTCGGTGATCCGGCCCCAGGGTGCGCTGGCTCCGGGGCTGGCGGACGACGACGGCGGCGCGGCCTTCCGCGATTACCGCGCCTACGCTGGCCAGCTGGCTTCCGGTTCGGTCGAGGTGGGCGAGCGGGTGACGGTCCTGCCCTCCGGGCGGCAGACCACCGTCGTCGGCATTGACTTCGCCGGCACCCGGCTGGACCGGGCCGTCGCCCCGCAGTCCGTCTCGCTGCGCCTGGCCGACGAGATCGACATTGCCCGCGGCGACCTGATCGCCGCCGCCGGGACCTTCGCCGAGGTCAGCCAGGATCTGTACGCGGAACTGTGCTGGCTCTCGCCCAAACCGCTGCGCGAAGGCGCCAAGGTGCTGATCAAGCACGGCAGCAGGACCGTGCAGGGCTTGGTCCGTGCGATCACAGGAAAGCTGGATTTGGACACGTTCCGCGAGCAGCCCGCCTCCGGCCTGGAACTCAACGACATCGGCTCCGCCCAGCTCCGGCTCGCCTCGGCGCTGCCGGTTGAACCGTACGCCCGGCACCGGCGGACCGGCGCGTTCCTGGTCATCGACCCGCTGGACGGCAACACCCTGGCGGCCGGTCTGGTGAAGGACCATCCGGGCGACCATGAGGACGAGCGGTACAGCATCTGAGCGCCCGGATGGGGACGGCGCCGCTGCGGAGGGTTGAGGTACCGTCCCAATACGGAGCGTAGCTGGCCAGATCGTAGAGGGGGCAAGTCTCACGCTAGAATTCTGTACATGACGACTTTGCCATTGGCAGGGGCACGGGGTGATCTGTCCAAGGTGGTCGAGCGAGCCGCGACCACCCACGAGCGCTTCGACATCACCAGGAACGGCGTCCGTGCCGCCGTTCTTCTCGGCGCTGATGACTACGATGCACTCTGAAACGGTCTCGATATTGTCCGATTCCGTTTTGGTCCGGGAGTTGGGCGAGTCGCTCAAGGAGCTTGACGCGGGGCAGTATCACGATGAGGACGACGTCAGGGCCGCGATGAGGCCAACCGGTCGCGCCAAGTGAGCCGATACGGCGTCCGCTACTCATCCCGCGCCCGCCGAGCCCTCACCTCACCGCCGGGACGCCTACCGACTGTAGGCGGCGGGCTTGGAACTAGCCGCGGCCGGCCCGCCGGAACGCCAGCTCGGCTAGGGCTGCCGCAGCCTTGGGCACCACGGCGTCGTCGAAGGCGGCACGCGGTGAATGGTTGCTGGCACCCGAGGCAGGATCGCCAGCCGTGGTCGCGCCGAGCATGATGAACGCCCCGGGGACCTCGCGCAGGACGTGGGAGAAATCCTCGGATCCCGGGACGGGAAACTGCATTTCGCGGAAGCTGCCCGCACCGAAGACCTCGGTGATCACGTCCCGGGCGTAGGCGTATTCCGCGGCGTCGTTCACCGTCACCGGGTAGTCCGGGGCCACCGTGATGTCCACGCTCATTCCGTGCCCCTCGGCGATGCCGCGGAACAGGCGCTGCAGCTCGGCCAGCAGCCGCTCCTTGTGCTCCGGGGAGAAGGTCCGCAGTGTCAGGTCGAAGGTCGCATCATCCGGAATGATGTTTCCGGCCGTTCCGGCCACCAGCCTGCCGACCGTCGCCACCACGGGATCGAAGACGTTGAAGTGGCGCGTCACCAGCGTCTGCATGGCCAGCACCATCTCGCAGGCCACCGGAACGGGATCCCGGGTCAGGTGCGGGGTTGATCCGTGCCCGCCTTCACCGCGCACGGTGACGAACAGTTCGTCGCAGCCGGCCATCAGCGGGCCCGGCCGTGAGTAGAAGACGCCGTTGTCATACTCGGCGGAGAACACGTGCAGCCCGAACGCCACATCGCCCCGCCGCCCCGCGGCGTCCAGCACCCCGTCCGCCACCATGAAGCGGGCGCCATCGTAAGTTTCCTCCCCGGGCTGGAACATGAAGACCACGTCCACGGCCAGCTGGTCCCGGCGTCCGTGCAGCAGCCGGAGCGCGCCGTAGAGGGCGGACGTGTGCACATCGTGGCCGCAGGCGTGCATCGCACCGGACACCGTCGAAGTGAAATCCAGGCCCGTTTCCTCGGTCACCGGCAGCGCATCCATATCCCCGCGCAGGAGCACCACCTGCCGCTCGCCGCCGTCGGGGTTGTCCCGGCCACCGCGCAGCACCACCGTCACGGAACTTTGACGCTCCCCCAGGCTCACTTCCAGGCCGTCCAGCTCGGCGAGCTTTGCCACTACCAGGGCCTGGGTCTGCGGCAGCTGCAGGCCGATCTCCGGGATCTTGTGCAGCTCATGCCGGAACCCGATCAGCTCGTCCCGCAGCTCCTGCGCGTGGTCATAAATGGATTGCATTTCCGTCCTCAAAGTTGATTATCTACGCCCCCTGGGTCAATTTGACAAAGGTAGCGTGGGCCACAGAACCTGATTCCAGTTCTATCACCGCATACGCATCCCGAGCCGGAGGCTCCCCTCATGACCGTAAAGTCGATATTTTCGCTCTCGACAGGTCTGCTCGCCGTGGCAGCCCTGGCGCTGACAGGGTGCACTAATGCCTCCCAGCAGGGCCCAGCAGCGTCCGCCTCGTCGTCGTCGTCGTTCAATGTCTCCACCATCGCGAAGGACGACGCCCTGGCCGCCGAGGTGCCCCAGGCCCTGCGGGACAAGGGAACCCTGGTGATGGGCTCCGACACCTCCTATGCGCCGGCGGAATTCCTGGGCGGCAGCGATGGCCAGACCCCGATCGGCTACGACGTGGACCTGACCAAGGCCATCGGCGCGCTGCTGGGGCTCAAGGTGGACGTCCAGAGCGCGGCCTTCACCAGCATCCTGCCCTCGCTGGGTCCCAAGTACGACCTGAGCGCGTCCTCCTTCTTCATCACCAACGCACGCAAGCAGGCCGCAAACTTTGTCAGCTACGTCAGTGCGGGCACCGAGTGGGCGGTGCAGAAGGGCAACCCGAAGAAGTTCAGCCTGGATGACATCTGCGGCCGCAGCATCGCCGTGCAGACGGGCTCCTTCCAGGAGACCAAGGACCTGGCCGACCGGAATGCCAAATGCTCGGCGGCCGGCAAACCGGCCATCAAGATCGTCAGCCTGAAGAACCAGACGGACGTCACCACGCGCTTGGTCAACGGCAGCGTTGACGCCATGCCGGCCGGTTCCATCACCATTGCCTACGCGATCACGCAGACCAAGGGCCAGCTGGAGACCTTCGGCGACCCGTACGACGCCTCCCCGGTGGGGATTGCGGTGGCGAAGGACGACCTTCCGCTCACCAACCTGGTGGCCAAGGCAATGAACAAGCTGATGGAGAACGGCGACTACAAGAAGATCCTCGATGAGTGGGGCGTGGGCAACGTGGCCATTTCGAAGGCCGAGGTCAACCCCGACGTCCCGAAGTAGATTAGTAGCGTTTTCAACTCTGGATGCCGTGAGGCGCTTTTGGCCATTCGCGCCCCTTACCCCTCCGATGGCAAGGGCGGCTGGCCGGGTGCCGCGACGGCTAGACCGGCGGCCCGGGCAGCGTCGGCAAGCCGGCGGTCGTATGCAATGAACGTCGTCAGCTCTGCCCCGAGGAGCAGCGCTGACGCGAGGTGCAACGCGTCAAGGGAACGCAACAGCGGATCGCCGATATCGCAGGCGACGTCTTGCACGGTGCGGTCGATCGGAACCAGGTCGAGGTCGCCCACCACCGAGCGAGCCTCCGCCAAGACCGCCTCGCCAACCCTCCGTGCGGCTCGCAGTACCTCCACACGTCCCAGTTCGCTAGTGACCCCTGGTTGCTCAGGGTGCAGGTCCAGCCACTCGCTCAGGGCTGCGGTCTCATCTTCTTGCCTGACCAACTTCATGATCGCCGAGGAGTCCAAATAGATCAAAGCCGTTCCTTGCGCTCCGCGTCGAGCAATTCCTGGTTAGTTGGCTCATCGGCAAGGATCGGTATGGGGTGCGGTGACCGAAGCCTACCCGTCCGGCTGGCCGCAGGAATGAGCCTTCCGGCGGCCACCAGTCGATCCCTTGCGCTCCGGGAGTCTCCGGGAGGTGACAGCAGAGCCACAAGTTCGCCCCGCTCGGTGACTTCCACTGTCTCGCCTGCCTTGACCAGCGCAAGATACCGCGAGGCGTTCTGACGAAGTTCTTTGACACCGACACGCTCCATAACGCAAATGTAGCACCGGGAGTGCTACTTGTCCCGCCGGATCCTATCGTGGACAACCCCGTTCCTGACATGCGTCATAGGACGGACTCGACCCAGCCATGACAGGGCAGGACCGGACTGCACTTCGAAACGCAGACGTACTGTGTGACGCCGCGTGAACGTACGTGACCCACCGTTTCCGTTCCGTTGAGTGCCGCCCCGGGCCTCTCTACTGTGAATCCATGACGACTCGTAAGCCGCCAGCCACCATCAAAATCGTCGCCGGCGAAAAACCCAAGCGCCGCCGTCGGGGTCTGGAAATATCCCTGCTGGCAGCCCTGGTGCTGCTGATCGGGGCTGGCGCGGCCGTTGCCTCCGTGGCGCAGAGCGACCACGCACAGACGGGCACCGCCAATGCGGGTGACGCGGACGCCCCCCGAGCCGGAACGCCCGCAACAAGGCTCAGGCTGGGCTACTTCGGCAACGTCACGCACGCTCCGGCGCTGATCGGCCTCCAGGAAGGCTTTTTCCAGAAGGACCTGGGCGCCACCAAGTTGAGCACGCAGGTCTTTAATGCCGGGCCGGCCGCCGTGGAGGCGCTCAATGCCGGCGCCATCGATGCGGCCTATGTGGGCCCCAACCCGGCCATCAACTCCTTTGTCAAGAGCAAGGGCGATTCGATCCGGATCATTGCCGGTGCTGCCTCGGGCGGTGCCCAACTGGTGGTGAAGCCGACCATTGGCAGCGCCGCAGACCTCAAGGGCAAGGTGCTGGCCACCCCGCAGCTGGGCGGGACGCAGGATGTTGCGCTGCGTGCCTGGCTGGCCAAGCAGGGCTACAGGACGGATGCCAACGGCGGCGGCGACGTCACCATCAATCCGACCGACAATGCGGCGACGCTGAAGCTGTTCCAGGAGGGGAAGCTCGACGGCGCCTGGTTGCCGGAGCCTTGGGCCTCGCGGCTGGTGCTCCAGGCCGGGGCGAAGGTGCTGGTCGACGAGAAGGACCTGTGGGACGGCTCGCTGACCGGAAAGGCCGGCCAGTTTCCCACCACCGTCCTGATCGTGAACAAGACCTTCCTGGAACAGCACCCGCAGACGGTGCAGGCACTGCTGAAGGGCCATGTTGAGGCCGTGCAGTGGCTGCAGGCTAACGCGGGTCCCAAGGCGGCGGACGCCATCAACGCCGGGCTGAAGGCGGCGGCGGGATCAGCGCTGCCGGCCGACGTGATCACCCGCTCGCTGGCCAACCTGACGTTCACCGACGATCCGCTGGCCGGGGCGTACCGGAAGCTGCTGCAGGACGGGGTGGACGCCGGGGTCACCAAGCAGGCGGACATCAACGGCCTCTTCGACCTGAGGGTGCTGGACTCGGTCCTGAAGGATGCCGGCAAACCTGTGGTATCCGTGGCCGGGCTCGGTGCGCCATGATGATCGCTGAGCCGCAGCCGGCAAACGCTCTGGCCGAATCCGCGCTCTCCGGCGATCTAGCAGGTCCGCCCGCGGCCGCATGGGGATCCGACGACGCGGCCCCGGGCGTGGCCGTCGAACTGCTGGGCCTGGGTAAGCGCTTCGGCGCAGCACCTCCCGTGCTCGACGGCGTCAACCTCACCATCAGGCCCGGCGAATTTGTTGCGCTGCTGGGCGCCTCCGGCTGCGGCAAGTCCACCCTGCTGAACCTGATCGCCGGGCTGGAAACCCCGACCGCCGGTTCCCTGGAGATCCCGGCCGAGGGCGCGGCGTTTATGTTCCAGGACGCGGCGCTGTACCCGTGGCTGAGCGCCAAGGGCAACGTGGAACTTGCGCTCAAATTGCGCGGGGTGGGCCGGGCGGAGCGTTCCGCGCGGGCGGAAGAGCTGCTGGAACTGGTGCACCTGGGCGGCGCAGGTCAGAAGCGCCCGCACGAACTGTCCGGCGGGATGCGCCAACGTGTTGCATTGGCCCGCTCGTTGGCGCAGGAGCGGGAGGTGCTGCTGATGGACGAGCCGTTCGCGGCCCTGGATGCGATCACCCGCGACCTGTTGCATGACGAGCTGGAGCGGATCTGGCGGGAAACCGGGAGGACCATCATCTTCGTGACGCACAACGTCCGGGAGGCGGTGCGGCTGGGGGAGCGGGTGCTGCTGATGTCTTCCCGGCCCGGGCGGATTGTCAACGAGTGGTTGGTTGCACCGAGGCATAAGGCTCCGGGGGAGGCAGCCGCCCTGGCCGCGGAAATCACCGCCGAGCTGCGAAGGGAGATCCGCCGCCATGTCCGTTGACGCGAAGGTGAACGAGGAGCACGGGCTGGATCTCCACCCGGCCGCCGACGGACGGGATGTGGAGGCGGGGCTGGATGCGCTGCAGACCACCGTCCCGCTCGAGGGGGCACGGGCAGCCGCCACCCGCCGGACGCTGGCCAAGGTGCTGGCGCCGGTAGCCGCCGTCGTCGTACTGGCCATCATCTGGCAGCTGTACGTGGTGCTGGCCCACAAGCGCGCTGACCTGGTGCCCGGGCCGCTGGACGTGATGTCCTCGCTGTCCGGTCTGTGGGCGGAGGGGAAGGTGCAGCAGGCGGTGTGGACCAGTGTCCAGCGCGGGATTATCGGCTTCCTGGTCAGCGCCCTCATTGCCACGCCCATAGGGCTGCTGCTGGCGCAGGTCCGGCCGCTGCGCACCGCTTTCGGTCCGCTGATTTCCGGGCTTCAGGTGCTGCCCTCCGTGGCTTGGGTGCCCGCGGCCATTATCTGGTTCGGCCTCTCCGACGGCACGGTCTATTTCGTCCTGCTGATGGGAGCCATCCCGTCCATCATCAACGGGCTCATTGCCGGGGTGGACCAGGTGCCGCCGCAGTACCGGCGGATGGGTCAGGTGCTGGGCGCGACCCGGCTGGAGATGGCGCTCCAGATTGTCCTTCCGGCCGCGCTGCCGGGCTACCTGGCCGGGCTCAAACAGGGCTGGGCCTTTTCCTGGCGCTCGCTGATGGCCGCGGAAATCATCGCGATGGGCGGCTCCATGGGGTTCGGGCTGGGATCTCTGCTGCAGCAGGGCCGGGACCTGTCCGAGATGGGCACGGTGATGAGCGCGATCCTGCTGATCCTGGCCGTGGGCATTGCCGTGGAACTGGCGGTTTTTGCGCCGCTGGAACGCCGGCTGCTCCGCGGCCGCGGGCTGTTGCCGCCAGCCGGGTAGCCCGGGGCCGGTGGACCATGGCAAGCTGCACCAGATTGAGCGTGGAGTGGTCCCGATGCCCGGCGTGTCCTGGTGCAACACGCCGATTAGGACTGCAATCTGGTGCAGCTCGGCAGCGGGCTGGTCCATATTTCTCCCCGTGACGCCGCGTGAACATGCGTTGCGCGCCCGTTGTCCCCCTTTAATACTCTCTCTAAGGTCTTCCTATGGTTATGCAGGATATCTACCCCACCGCGCTGCGGCTGCTGGGCCGGCCCGTGCTGGTGGTCGGCGGTGGCCCGGTCGCGGCCCGGCGTGCCAAGGGACTGCTCGACGCCGGCGCTTCCGTCACGGTGGTGGCGCCCGAGGCTTCCCCGGCCCTGCTGGAGCGGGCCGAAGCCGGGCTTCTGACGTGGCTGGCCCGGCCCTACACGTCGGCCGACGTCGACGGCGTCTGGTTTGTCCAGACGGCCACCGGGGTTCCGGCGGTTGACGCTCAGGTGGCCGCGGATGCCGATGCACAGCGGGTCTGGTGCGTCAATGCCTCCGATCACGAGGCCTCGGCCGCGTGGACGCCGGCGGTGGCACAGGTGGAGGACGTGAAGATTGCCGTCAACGCCGGGGGAGATCCGCGCCGCGCTGTGGCCTTGCGCAACGCAGTAGCCGCCGCGCTGGAGTCGGGGGACCTGCCGCTGCGACGGCACAGGGCGTCCGACGACGGCGGCAAGGGCCGGGTGGCGCTGGTGGGTGGAGGGCCTGGGGATCCAGGACTGATCACCGTCCGGGGACGCCGGCTGCTGGCGCAGGCCGACGTCGTCGTCGCCGACCGCCTCGGCCCGCGGGCCCTGCTGGAGGAACTGGCCCCCGATGTCCGCGTTATCGAGGTCGGCAAGGCACCCGCCCACCACCCCGTGCCGCAGGACGAGATCAACCGGATCCTGGTGCGCGAGGCGCTCGCCGGCAACCGGGTGGTCCGGCTCAAGGGCGGCGACCCCTATGTCCTGGGCCGCGGCGGGGAGGAAGCGATCTACTGCCGCGAGCACGGTGTGGAGGTGGAGGTTGTCCCCGGTGTCACTTCCGCCGTTTCCGTTCCGGCCGCTGCAGGAATCCCGGTTACGCACCGCGGCCTGGCCAAGGCCTTCACCATGATCAGCGGGCACGAGGACCTATCCAACGTGCCCGCCGGCAGCGACCACACCGTGGTGCTGCTGATGGGTGTCGGAACGCTGCGCGAGTCCGCGGCGGCACTGGCGGCCAACGGCCGGGGTCCGGACTGCCCGGTCGCCATCGTCGAAAACGGCTACGGCCCCGACCAGCGGGTCACCATCGGCACGCTCGGCAGCATCGCCGCCCAGGCCGAGGCCGTCGGCGTCGCCAACCCCGCCGTCGTCGTCGTCGGCGACGTGGTCCGCGTCAGTCCGTTAGCCGCCGTCGCACTCGACCCCAGGCCCAAAGCACTCATCGACTGAGTAAAAGATGTTCGATACAGCCCTGTATCGAACACTAAGCGCTCACTCGATTCGAAAAGAAGAAAAGGAACACAGCCGTGTCAACTTCCACCCCTACCGCCGCCACCCCTCCTGCCGCCAACTCTGCCGCCGCCGACCAGATCGGCGCGGCTGACCGCCCGCTGCGCGTGGCCGTGATCGGATCCGGCCCGGCCGGAGTCTACGCCGCGGATATCCTGACCAAGAGCGAGGAAGTCCGCAGCGGCGCGCTGAATGTCAGCATCGACCTGTTTGACCGTTACCCGGCACCGTACGGGCTGATCCGGTATGGTGTGGCTCCTGACCATCCGCGGATCAAGGGCATCGTGAACGCGCTGCACAAGGTGTTGGACCGCGGCGACATCCGGTTCTTCGGCAATGTGGAGTACGGGACGGACCTGTCCCTGGCGGACCTGCGCGAATTTTACGACGCCGTCATTTTCGCCACCGGGGCCATCAAGGACGCGGACCTGAACATCCCTGGCGTCGAGCTGGAGGGATCCTTCGGCGGCGCGGATTTTGTGTCATGGTACGACGGGCATCCGGATGTGCCGCGCGAGTGGCCGCTGGAGGCGAAGGAAGTGGCGGTGATCGGCAACGGCAACGTCGCGCTGGACGTCGCCCGGGTCCTTTCCAAGCACGCCGACGACCTGCTGGTCACCGAGATCCCGGACAACGTCTATGCCGGGCTGAAGGCCTCACCGGTGACGGATGTGCATATCTTCGGCCGCCGCGGCCCGGCGCAGGTGAAGTTCACGCCGCTGGAACTGCGCGAACTCTCGCACTCCAAGGATGTGGACATTGTGCTGTACCCGGAGGACTTCGAGTTCGATGAGGCCTCGGATGAGGCGATCCGGACCAACAACCAGACCAAGACCATGGTGGGCACGCTGACCAACTGGCTGGTGGAGCAGGAGGACAAGCCGCTGACCGCATCCCGCCGGCTGCACCTGCACTTCCTGCACAACCCGGTAGAGATCACCGGCGCGGACGGGAGGGTCAGCGGCATCCGCTTCGAGCGCACCGAACTGGACGGGGCCGGCAACGCCCGCAGCACGGGCGAGCTCGTGGACTATCCGGTGCAGGCGGTCTACCGCTCAGTCGGATATTTCGGCTCGGCTCTGCAGGAGGTCGAGTTCGACCACAGCCGGGGCGTAATCCGGAACGACGGCGGCCGGGTGCTGGACAGGGCCGGCTCGCCTGTCCCCGGACTTTATTCCACGGGCTGGATCAAGCGCGGTCCCGTCGGGCTCATCGGGCACACCAAGGGCGACGCGCTGGAAACCGTCACCCACCTGCTCGCCGACCGGGCGCAGCTGCCGGTGGCCGCCCGCCCCCGTGCGGACGCCGTCGTCGGCCTGCTGGAGGAACGAGGCGTGGAATTCACCAGCTGGGAAGGCTGGCTGGAACTGGATGCCCACGAGCGTTCCCTGGGCGAGGCGTTCGTGGCGGATCCTGCAGGTGCACCGGTTGTGCGCGAGCGAATTAAGGTGGTGCCGCGCGAGGAGATGGTTGCCATCTCCTCCGCCGCCGAAGGCGCCCGCGTCTAAATCGGTTACGCGCCGCCCCCACACCGCAACCCATATCGGAAGATCCTGGTCAAAGGCGTGGGTGGTTCAGTGGTACCCGACCGCCATACTGGGGCTAGTGCAGTCGGCGCTCCCAGTCGGCAGGGACCCGCCCTGCCGGACCCGGAACGGGTTGGCTGGGCGGATGATGCTCAGGTGGGGCCAGCATCGGCCCCTCGTAGTAATCGTCGGTAGCGTAGTTCCAAAACCACTCTTCGCCCGGTTCGAAGGAACGGACAAACGGGTGGCCTGTGGCCGCCGCATGCGCGCTGGCATGCTGGGAGGGCGAGGAGTCACAGCAGCCAATGTTCCCGCACTGGGCGCAACGCCGTAGATGAAACCACCACCCGCCCTGCTCCTCACAGTCGGCGCAGCCGGTGCCGCTCGGCACCGCGGAAGGATCGATCCCTAGCGGATAGCCCATCTGAGGTTCTCCTTTTTGCAACACGTCCACCGGCGCGGACGCCTCCTTCAAATCATATGAGTGCCTGGGTGATCCGGGCCAGGGCACCTTGGAAGCCTTGAAGATCCCCGGCCCCGGTGGGAAACTGACCGGGCGGGGTTCCCAGCGCCCCGGCGGAGGCGGCATGAACACCACGGGGACAGAGATGTGGCCATACCTGCCCGTGGCGCAGTGGCAGGACGCGCGGGACACCCTGCAATTGTTCACCCAGGTTGTCGGGAAGGTGAGCCTCGCCAACGCACCATTGGTCAACCACTGGTGGAACTGTGCCTTTAAGGTGAGCGCACGTGGGTTCACCACCACACTGATGCCCCACCCCGGGGGGCAAAAGTTCCAGATCGACTTCAACTTCCAGACGCACCGCCTTGAGATTGTCAGCACGTCCGGTGCGGCCCGGTCATTTGGGCTCCAATCTGTCTCCGTTGCGGATTTTTACACCGCCCTGCTGCACTACCTGGACGAGCTGGACCTGGCCACGGAAATCTGGCCCGTTCCGGTGGAGATCGCCGGTGCGGTCCCCTTCGCCGAAGACCGGATGCATGCAACGTACGACGCCGACCAGGTCCACCGTTTCTGGCTCACCCTGGTCGAAGTCGACCGCGTTTTCACTTTGTTCCGCGGACGTTTCGTCGGCAAGACCAGCCCGGTCCACCTGTTCTGGGGTGCGCTGGACCTGGCGGTGAGCCGCTTCTCCGGCCGGCGAGCCCCGCCGCATCCGGGCGGTGCGCCGAACTGCGGACCCCGCGTGATGCTCGAGGCCTACTCCCACGAGGTATGCAGTGCCGGATACTGGCCCGGGGGTGGCCCCGAGGGCATCTTTTACTCGTACGTTTACCCCGAGCCGGAGGGGTATCGGGAGTTTCCGATCGCGACTCCCGGCGCCTACTTCAGCCCGGAACTCGGCGAATTCGTGCTGCCTTACGAGCTGGTGCGGACCGCTGCGGATCCGGACGCGATGCTCCTTCGGTTCCTGCAGGGCACCTACGAGGCCGCCGCGACCTGTGCACGCTGGGACCGCTCTGCCCTGGAGCGCCCGACTGACGTCCAGGGATAGGCGGGCTGCCTCTGAACCTTGGTACAGCGGGGGCCCCGGAAATAAATGAACATTATTCGTTTTAGCTCTTGCGCCGGATGTGGTATGCGCCTCATACTAAATGAACGCCATTCATTTATTGTGACCGACACCTCACGGAGTAATCATGCTAGAACTGACCAAACTGGATCCGCCGGTATCATATGCCCGGGTCAGCGAAGCCGGCCGACCGGCGCTGCGCGTGGGCGTGGTCCAGCACCGCTGGAACCCGGACCCGGCCGTCCTGGCGGCCGAACTGGAAGAAGGCATTGCCCGAGCCAAGACCCGGGGCGCCTCGGTCGTCTTCCTGCCCGAACTCACGCTCTCCCGCTACCCGGCGGACACCCTGCCCGACTCCGTTCCGGCCGAGGCGGCCGAGGACCTCTTGACAGGCCCCACTTTTGCCTTCGCCGCGAAGGCCGCCCGGGCGCACGGCGTCTGCGTGCACGCGTCGCTGTACCAGAAGGCCGACGGCGGCGACGGGCTGGGGCTGAACACAGCCATCCTGGTCTCGCCCGGCGGCGAACTGCTGGCGCGCACCCACAAGCTGCACATCCCGGTAACCGACGGGTACTTCGAGGACAAGTATTTCCGCCAGGGCCCGGACGCCGCGGATGCCTATGAAATCCACGTACCGGCGGAACTGGGCGGAGCGCGCCTGGGGATGCCCACCTGCTGGGACGAGTGGTTCCCGGAACTGGCCCGGCTCTATTCCCTGGGCGGAGCCGAACTGCTGGTCTACCCGACAGCGATCGGCTCCGAGCCGTCCTTCCCGGACTTCGACACCCAGCCGCTGTGGCAGCAGGTGATCGTCGGCAACGGGATCGCTAACGGGCTGTTCATGGTGGTCCCGAACCGCTGGGGCAATGAGGGCAACGTATCCTTCTACGGCTCCTCCTTCATCTCAGACCCCTACGGCCGCATCCTGGTACAGGCCCCGCGGGACGAATCGGCGGTCCTGGTGGCGGACCTGGACCTGCAGCAGCGCTCCGACTGGCTGGAACTGTTCCCGTTCCTGACCACACGGCGCCCGGAAACCTATGCCCGGCTGACCGAGCCGGTCCGGCACGAGGCACCCTACGGTGGCGAAGTAAAGGATCTGGTGCACTGATGGCCTGGAGGATGCCAGCCGAAACGGCGCCGCAGGCCCGCGTCTGGATGGCCTTCCCGCCCGGCGGCTACAGCCTGGGCGACACCCCTGAGGAGGCGCACGCGGCCCGGTCCACCTGGTCCGCCGTCGCCAATGCCGCAGCGCAGTTTGAGCCGGTCACCATGGTGGTGACCCCGGACGATGTCGAAACGGCCCGCAGCTACCTCGCCGACGGCGTGGATCTGCTGGTGGCACCGCTGGACGACGCCTGGATGCGGGACATTGGCCCGACTTTTGTGCTCGACGACGGCGTGCTCGACGACGGCGGCCCGCGGCTGGGCGCGGTGGACTGGGTTTTCAACGGCTGGGGCCAGCAGGATTGGGCCAGCTGGGGCAACGACTCAAAAATCGGCGCCAAGGTTGCCGCCTGGTCCGGCGCCGATCGGATCGGCTCGGAGCTGGTTAACGAGGGCGGCGGCATCCAGGTGGACGGCGAGGGCACCGTGCTGGTGACCGAGACCGTCCAGCTGGACCCGTTCCGCAACCCCGGCATGACCAAGGCGGACGTCGAGGCGGAGCTGGAACGGACCATCGGGGCACGGAAGGTGATCTGGCTGCCACGCGGGCTGACAAGGGACGCCGAACGCTACGGTACCCGCGGACATGTGGACATCGTCGCCGCGATCCCTAGCCCGGGCACGCTGCTGGTGCACCGGCAGAACAACCCGGAGCACCCGGACTACGCGGTGTGCAAGCAGATCATAGATTTCCTGGGCACCACCCGGGATGCCGCCGGCCGGACCTGGAAAATCATCGAGGTCCCCGCGCCGGAAACCATCACCGATGAGGAGGGGTATGTGGACTACAGCTACATCAACCACCTCGTCGTCAACGGGGGCATCATCGCCTGCAGTTTCGCAGATCCGATGGATGACAAGGCACTCGCCATTCTCGCCGAAGCCTACCCGGGCCGCCGCGTCGTCAGTGTTGACGCGCGCGAACTCTTTGCCCGCGGCGGAGGCATCCACTGCATCACCCAGCAGGAACCGCTGCTTGACCCGCTGCTGGCACCCCAATCTGAACCACTGCCCGTCTAGAAAGGCCTTATCATGAGCCAAATGACCAGCCAAGATCCGCCGTCGGCAGCCCCTGCCGCAGGCAGCAAGGCAACCGTCGGTCAAGCCCCCGGGCAGGGCGGACATCACGGCCATCCGGAACCGCACGACGCGGCCGGGACCAGGCACGGCATCACCGGCAAGGGACTCAAGGGCGGCCAGCTCGGTCTCCTGGCCGTCGTCGTGCTGGGCATCTCCTCGGTGGCGCCGGCCTACAGCCTGACCAGCTCGCTGGGCCCCACCGTCAACGCCGTGGGCGTACAGCTGCCGGCCATCTTCATCATTGCCTTCATCCCGATGATTCTGGTGGCCTTCGCCTACCGTGAGCTCAACGCGGACTCGCCGGACAGCGGCACCACCTTCACCTGGGCCACCAAGGCGTTCGGGCCGTTCGTGGGCTGGATGGGCGGCTGGGGGCTGCTCGCCGCGAACATCATTGTGCTCTCCAATCTGGCCGGCGTCGCGGTGGACTTCTTCTACCTTTTCCTGGCCCAGGTGTTCAATGATCCGTCGCTGGCGGACCTGACCACCAATAAGGCGCTGAACATTGCCACCTGCCTGGCCTTCGTGGCCCTGGCCGTCTGGGTCAGCTACCGCGGCCTGCATGCCACCAAACTGGTGCAGTACTCCATGGTGGGCTTCCAGGTGCTGGTGCTGGGCCTGTTCATCGTCATGGCGCTCACGCATGTAGCCTCCGGCGACACCCCCACCGCCATCGGCTTCAGCTGGGACTGGTTTAACCCCGCGAAGATCTCCGGCTTCGACCAGTTCGCCGCAGGCATGTCCCTGGCGGTCTTCGTGTACTGGGGCTGGGATGTCTGCCTGACGGTCAATGAGGAGACCAAGGGCGGCAAGGGGACCGCCGGCAAGGCCGGGACGACGACGGCGGTGGCGGTCCTGGGGCTGTACATTGCGGTGATTGTGGCCACCATGATGGTGGCCGGGGTGGGCGGGACCGGCATCGGCCTGAACAACCCGGACAACCAGCAGAACGTCTTCGCCGCCCTGGCCTCCCCGGTGATGGGTCCGCTGGCCATCCTGATGTCCCTGGCCGTGCTCTCCGGGACCGCGTCCTCGCTGCAGTCCACCATGGCCTCCCCGGCGCGCAGCCTGCTGGCCATGGGCCACTACGGTGCGCTGCCGCCTCGCTTTGCGAGCGTGAGCAAGAAGTTCGGCTCGCCGGGCTACGCCACCATCATGGCCGGTGCCATCTCCGGCGGCTTCTACGCGATCATGAAGGTGGTCAGCGAGAACGTCCTCAATGACACCATCCTGGCGCTGGGCCTGATGATCTGCTTCTACTACGCACTGACCGCCTTCGCCTGCACCTGGTACTTCCGGCACAGCCTGTTCGCCAGCGCCCGGAACTTCTTCATGCGGCTGCTCTTCCCGGTCGTGGGCGGTGTGGTGCTCACGGTGGTCTTCATCCAGACGGCCGTCGACAGCTGGAGCCCCGATTTCGGCAGCGGATCCGAGCTGTTCGGCGTGGGCCTGGTGTTCCTCATC
>DASYGM010000065.1:0-60417 GCA_035999715.1 Micrococcaceae bacterium
GTGGGGCCCGTACGAGACCTACGAGAAGACCCGCAACGCAATCCTCACCGCCGGCCAGGAGTTCGGCATCGTGCCAGTCGGTTCGCGGGCCTACGCGTCCAACACGCTCGAGTCGGGCTGGATCCCCTCTCCCCTGCCAGCCATTTACAGCAGCGAGGCGGAGCGCACCTACCGCCAATGGCTTCCCGCAAACAGCTACGAGGCGGTCAACGCGCTGGCCGGTTCCTTCGTCTCGGCGGACATCGAGGACTACTACCTGAGCCCGTGGGAGCTGGGCTACGGCTCTTTCGTGAAGTTCGACCACGACTTCATCGGACGCGACGCCCTCGAGAAGATCGACCCGGCCAGCCAGCGCAAGAAGGTCACCCTGGCCTGGAACGATGAGGACCTGGCGCGCATCTGGGCGTCATTCCTGGACCGCGACGGCCTCGGCTACCAGTTCTTCGACGTGCCGAACGCGAACTACGGCTCGTCGAACTACGACTCCGTGGTGGACGCCGACGGTACCGTGGTGGGGCTCTCGATGTTCACCGGTGTCACGGCGAACGAGCGGCGCGGCCTCTCGCTGGCCACCGTGGACCACAACGTCGAGATGGGCACCGAAGTCCGCGTGGTCTGGGGCGAGCCCGACGGCGGAACGCGCAAGACCACCGTGGAGCCCCACGAGCAGTTCAGCGTCCGCGCCGTGGTGAGCCCCGCGCCCTACGCCGTCACCGCCCGCACGGAATACCACGGCGGCTGGCGCACGACGGCCGTCTGACCCCGTTGCGGGCGCTGGGGCGACCGACCGGGATCAGGCGGTGGCCTCGCGGGAAGCGAACTCGCGCAGGGCGTCGATGACGTTGAGCAGGTGGGCGCGCACGGCCTGATCGGCCGCCTCGGGCTCCCGCGCGATGATCGCGTCGATGATCGCCGCGTGCTCGAGCACCGAGACCTTTGCCCGTTGAGGCCGCGAGGACAGCTTGAACTGGTGCCGGACGCTCTGGGCGTGCAGCCGTGCGAGCACGTCCGAGGCGGTCGTATGGCGGCTCAGCTCGCGGACGCGCAGATCCAGGAACCGGTTGAGCCGCGAGTATTCGACCAGGTCGCCGTCGGCGACCGACTCGAGCATGTCCGCCCGCAGCCGGCCGAGCGCTGCGGCGTCGTCGTCGGAGATGACCGCCGCCGCCTTCGCGGCGCAGAGGCCCTCGACGCCGATGCGCACCTCGAGGATCTCGATGGCCTCGTCCAGGGAGATCGCCCGCACGCGGGCCCCGCGGTTGGGCAGGTGCTCGATCAGGCCCTCCCCCGCGAGCTCCAGCAGCGCGGTGCGCACCCTCGCGCGGCTGGTGGAGAAGGTGGCCCTCAGATCCGCCTCGATGAGCCGCTGGTTCGGGGCGAACTCCCCGCGGATGATGGCGTCGCGGATCACGTCGGTCACCGGATGGTCGACGACGACGGCGGTGTCGGTCCCCGACGGGACGTTCTCAGGTGCTGATGGCAAGTGCACTCACTCTCCCGGAAATCGCCGGACAGGACAGGGTCCCAAGGTACGGCTAACGATATCGTCTACAATCTTAGGACCAATCACTGGAGGGCTGCATGCGTGTCGTCGTTTTGGGTCTCGGGGAAGCCGGAAGCATCTATGCAGCGGACCTTGCAGCGCGTGGCGTGGCGGTAGCAGCGGCCGACCCCGCCGTCACCGCCGCTCCCCCGGGGGTCATACTGGCCCACAGCGTCAGCGAGGCGGTCCGCGGCGCCGACCTCGTGCTGAGCCTCGTCGGCGCCGGTGCCGCGGGCCGGGCGCTCGACGAGGCGTTGACCGCAATGGAGCCGGCAGGCATCTTCGCGGACCTGAACACCGCCGGACCCGCCGAGAAGCAACGGCTCGCGCAGCGCGCCGGTGGGCGGGGCGTGGCGTTCGCAGACGTCGCCGTCCTGGCGCCGGTGCTGCGTGCCCGTCTCGAGACACCGCTGCTCGTGAGCGGGCCCGGCACGGATAGCCTCCTGCAGATCCTGGCCGGGCTGCGGATTCCGGCCACGAGCGCCGGCCCAGAGGCGGGGACCGCCGCCGGACTCAAGCTGCTCCGCAGCGTGTTCATGAAGGGCCTTGCCGCGACGATTCTGGAGGCGGTCACGGCAGCCGGTGCCCTCGGGGCGGAGGACTGGCTCATCGACCAGATCGCCTCGGAGCTCGGGCCGGATGGGCATGCGCTGGTCCGGCGGATGATCGAAGGCACGCCGGTCCACGCAGTACGGCGGGAGGCCGAAATGCGCGAAGTCCGCTCGTTCCTCGATACCTTGGGCGCCGCCCATCCGATGACCGACGGCACCATCGAGTTGCTGCATTCGCTCTCGCGTACCGCAGGCCCGATCGACCCTTCACCAGGCATCGACACGAAGGGTCGCCAAGACTCGTTCCAAAATCGTTGACAATCTGGTCTCCCATCCGTACGGTCTGATTCAAGCGATCTGACCCACAGATCCCGCCGGTCCCCTATAACCGTGCAACAGAGTGATGATGCGACAGGAAGGTACAGGATGGCCGCACACCTGAGCCTGCGCGACGTGAACCTGCACTTCGGCGGCGTCAAGGTCCTGCAGGACGTGAGCTTCGATGTGGGGCCGGGTGTCATCTTCGGGCTCGTCGGCCCGAACGGCGCCGGCAAGACATCGCTGTTCAACTGCATCAGCGGCCACTACAAGCCCAGCTCCGGCTCGATCACGATCGACGGGACCGAGGTGGTGGGCAGCGCCCCGTCGCACCTCGCCCGGATCGGCCTGGCACGCACCTTCCAGCATCCGGCCCTCAAGCTCAACGCCACCGTCCTGGACAATGTGCTGCTCGGTGGCCACACCCGGCTCCCGGGTGGCCCGGTGTCGTGGGCGCTGGGGCTGCCATACACGGGCCGTGCCGAGCGCGCCATGCGTTCGGAGGCGTTGGAACTGCTCGAGCGCGCCGGCTTGGGCTGGTCCGCGAACGTACCCGCCGACGAGCTCTCGCACGGCCTGCACAAGGGCGTCGAGCTCTGGCGAGCACTGCTCTCCAAGCCCTCGCTGCTTCTGCTCGACGAGCCCGCCGCCGGCCTGCCGCACAGCGAGGTGGAGCAGCTCATCGACACCGTCAAGCAGATCCGTGCCGAGCAGGACATCACCATCGTCGTCGTCGAGCACCATATGGGGCTCATCTCGGCGCTCACCGATCGGGTCGTCGTGCTGGACCACGGCCGCAAGCTCATGGAGGGCAGCGCCGCCGAGGCCCAGTCCGACCCCCGCGTCATCGAGGCCTACATCGGGAAGGATGCCGCCGATGACGCTGCTTGAACTCTCCGGCGTGACCGCCTCCTACGGTCCTGTCCAGGTGCTCGACGGAGTATCCCTCACGGTGCCCGAGGGCGGGTCCGTGGGGATCCTGGGCGCGAACGGCGCGGGCAAGACGACGACGCTGCGCGCCATCAGCGGCACGGTGCGCACCGGCGGGAGGATCAGGTTCGCGGGCCGCGACATCCGCGGCCTGCGACCGGACCAGGTGGCCGGGCTCGGCGTCGCGCACGTACCAGAGGGCCGTGGCACGCTCGCCCAACTGACCGTGCTGGAGAACCTCCGCGTGGGCGCCTACCTGCGTAAGTCCCGGAAGGCGATCTCCGCGGACGTGGACTACTGCCTGGAGCTGTTCCCGCAGCTTCGGGACCGCATTGGTTCGCGGGCCGCGGCGCTCTCCGGCGGCGAGCAGCAGATGCTCGCCGTGGCACGCGCGTTCATGGCCAAGCCCAAGCTGCTGCTGCTCGACGAGGCGTCGCTCGGGCTCGCGCCCAGCACCGCCAAGAGCGTCTACGCGGCCATCCGCCGGCTGCGGCTCGAGTCGGGCATCGCCATGCTGGTCGTGGAGCAGAACGCCAACCTCGCCTTCTCCGTCGTCGACTCGGCCACCGTCCTGGAGACGGGCCGCAACGTGCTCACGGGATCTTCGGCCGAACTCAAGGGCATGGACGAGATCCGCCGCGCCTACCTGGGGGGCTGAGGCATATGGGAACCTTCATCCAATTAGTCGTCGACGGCCTCTCGACAGGTTCGATCTATGCGGCCCTGGCTCTGGCGATCGTGCTGGTCAACCAGGCGACCGGCCTGATCAACTTCGCCCAGGGCGGCATGGCCGTGCTGTCCGCCTACATCGCCTTCGTCTTCGTCCAGCTCGGGCTGCCGCTCATCCTCGCGATCCTCATTGCCGTCGTCGCCTCGTTCTTTTTGGGCGCGCTCGTCGAGCGGTTCCTCATCCGCCGCTTCGAGCGAGGCGACCAGGACACCGCCGTCGTCGTCACGATCGGCCTGCTGACGCTCGTCACGGGCGTCTGCGCACTGGTCTGGGGCTACAACAACAGGCAGTTCCCCTCGCTGTTCCCGCTGACCAGCGTCAAGGTCCTCGGGGCCGTGGTGAGCGTCCGATCGCTCGCGACCACCGGAACCATCCTGGTGATCATGGCAGTCCTGCAGTTACTCTTCCAACGCACCAAGCTCGGCCTCGCGTTGCGCGCCGTGGCCGACAACCCCGGCTCTTCCGCATTCTCGGGGCTCCCCGTCGGACGGCTGCTCATGGTCGGCTGGGGACTCGCCGCGTCCCTCGGGGCGATCGCCGGCGCGCTGGTCGGCCCGCAGCTCACGCTGACCCCTGGGATGCTCGACACCGCGCTCGTCTACGCCCTCGCCGCGGTGATCCTCGGCGGCCTGGACAGCCCGATCGGCGCCGTCGTCGCCGCGTGGTCGATTGGCGTCCTCGAGAACCTCGTGTCCGTGTACGTGCCGCTGATCGGCCACGACCTCAAGATCGCCGTGCCGTTTGCGCTGATCTTCGTCATCCTGATCCTGCGTCCCCAAGGCCTGTTCGGGCGAAAGGTCGTGGTGCGAGTCTGATGGGCACTCCCACTTCTGTCCGCCGCAGCGATTCCGCCCGCCCCGCCGGGCCGGTCATCTTCCGCAACCGATGGGCTCGCCTGGCCCTCGACGTCGTCCTCGCCGTCGTGCTGATCGCCGCCCCGCTCGCCCTGCCGGCCTTCGCCAACCAGACACTGGTGCGCGTCGGCGTCTACGCCGTCGCCGTCCTGGGACTGAACATCGTCATGGGGTACACCGGGCAGGTCAACCTCGGGCAGATCTTCTTCGTCGGGCTCGGCGCCTACGTCACCGCCTATGGCGTCAACCAGGGCTGGAACATCATCGTGGTGTTCGTAGCGGCCTGCGCGATCGCCGGCGTCGTCGGCCTGCTCGTCGCACTCGCGGCGGCCCGGCTCGGCGGTCTCGCGATCGCGATGGTCACGATCGCCCTGCCGATCGTCGGGGTACCGCTGGCCAAACGCCTATCCGATTTCACCGGGGGCTCGCAGGGGATCTCAGCCTCCTTCTCGAACGCGCCGGACGGGTCGGTCCTCGCTAATGACCAGTGGCAGTACTACATCATGCTGCTCGTGACCGCGGCCGCGTTCCTGCTTGCCCGGCGTCTGGTGCGCGGCAAGTACGGCCGCGCCTTCAGCGTGGTGCGCGCAAACGAGGCCGTCGCGATGTCGATGGGCATCTCCCCTTACCGCACCAAGGTGCTCTCCTTCACCATCGCCTCCATCTTCGGCGGGGCCAGCGGCTTCCTCTACCTCGCGGCCGTCCAGTACACCTCGCCCGAGACGCTTAGCTTCGGCCACTCCATCAGCCTCCTCGCCGCGATGGTCATTGGCGGCGGCGGCAGCATTGTGGGCTCCCTCATCGGCGGCGCGTACTACGTGTTCGTCCCGCAGCTGACCAACACGATCGACCCCAACTTCACCACGCTGAGCCAGGGTGTGATCCTGCTCGCCGTGCTGTTCCTCCTGCCCGAGGGACTGGTCAGCCTTCCACGCGTAATCCGACGGCTCACCCGGCGCCGAAACAACCGCCCAAAACTGCAGAATCCTCCGCAGTCCACTCCTGCCCAGCCTCCGACGACGGAGAGTGCGCCGGAGGGACTCGAAACAACAGAGAGGCACGAATAGATCATGAAGGTTCAACGAAGGACACGCGGGGTCCTCGGCGCCGTCGCAATGGCGTCGGTTCTGGCGCTCTCCCTGGCAGGCTGCCGCGGCGGCACGGCGACGAGCGGGAGCTCCACGTCGCCGGGCATCACCGACACCTCGATCACGCTCGGCATCACCACGCCCCTGAGCGGCGCCACCGCCGGCCCGGGAACCTGCACCGTCGCGGGCATCCAGGCCTACTTCGGCGCCAAGAACGCCGCCGGCGGGGTGAAGTTCGGAGACGGCAAGACGCGCAAGGTCGACATCAAGACCTACGACGACGCCTACGACCCGCAGAAGTCGCTGGCGAACTTCCAGCAGATGGTCTCCGACGGCGTGTTCGCCGAAACCGCCGGGCTGGGCACCCCGACCAACCGCGCCTTCCGAGATGCGGCCATCAGCCAGAAGGTACCGCAGGTCCTGGTCATGACCGGCGACCCGCTGTTCAGCGACCAGAAGCAGAGCCCGTGGCAGCTCGGCTTCGTGCCGATCTACCAGAATGAGGGCGAGGCGTTCGGCAAGCTGCTCGCCGCATCGAACGCTCCGCACAAGGTCGCAATCCTGTCGCAGAACGACGACTACGGCAAGGGATACGTCTCCGGCTTCAAGGACGCCATCAAGGGCGCCTCCAACATCACGGTGGTCGGCGAGCAGACGTACGAAGCCACGGACACCTCGGTCGACGCGCAGCTCACCCAGCTCGCCGCCACCGGGGCGGACGTCTTCTTTAACGCGATGTCCATCACCCCGCTGGTGATCTCCTCGCTGCAGAAGGCCCAGCAGATCGGCTGGAAGCCCAGCTGGTTCCTCCCGTCCAACACCTCCAGCCCCACTGCGATCCTTGCCCCCGGCGGCGCTTCGGCCTTCCCCGGCATCTACTCGGTCTCATTCGCCAAAGCGCCGCAGAGCCCCGACTTCGCGAAGGACCCCGATGTGGTGAAGTTCCTCTCCGACCTCAAGCAGTACGGCAACTACCCCGACATGCCGGCGTTCCCGCACTGCATGTGGAGCTACATGGTGGGGGCCACGCTTGACCAGGCCTTCCAGAACATGAAGGAACCGACGCGTGACAGCTTCATGACAGCGCTGCGCAGCATCAAGGGTTACCAGGCGCCGCTGATGCTCGACGGCACCTCGGTCAACACGACAGTGGACGGCCAGCCTGCCGTCTCGTCGGTGCTGGTGCAGAAGTACAACGGCAAGGGGTACTCCACGGTCCAAAACTTCGGCTAGCGGGTCGCCGCACCCGTCGCGGTTCCCGTCCCAGGATGCAGCAGAGGCCACTCCCGCAACGTGCGGGAGTGGCCTCTGCCGCTGAAACTCCGGTCGGGCTGACAGGATTTGAACCTGCGACCCCCTGACCCCCAGTCAGGTGCGCTACCAAGCTGCGCTACAGCCCGTGAGTTCCGCCGCTGCGTCAATCCGCGACAGGCCGAACCACCTGAAAAAGCTTACCGTAAAAACCGGCCGACCATGACCAGCGGCTGGAGGTCTGCTGGCCGAACAGGATGCGCGGCAGGCGCGCGGCGCGGTCAGCTGCCGTCGTCGACCGCTGGCGGTCCGCTCGGCGGCGGGGCTTCCGGCGGCGGTACCGCCGCCGGGATGCTCGACGGCGGCACGGCCGGGTCGGTCGGAGGGGTGAGGACCGAGGCCGTGGAGTGCTCCCGCGAGTACGCCAGGAAGCCCAGATGCGCCTCGTAGCGGTCCAGCACGTCGTCGATCACCTGCTGTTGGCTCAGTCCCATCAGGTCGTAGCCCTCCGAGCCGGTCTGGGTGAAGACTTCCAGGCGGTAGTAAACCTCCGCTTCCTGGTTCACGCGCCCGCCGAACGTTGGCACCGGGGCCTCCACTGCCGCCACCTGGTAGTGGAAGTTGCGGTAGTCGTGCATGCTGACCATCAGGGTGTGCTTGGGGATCCCCGTCGCCACGTCGGACTCGGCCCTGAGGCTGACCCGGTACCCCTGCCGGCGGAACTCCGCGGCGACGTCCGCCAGCGCGGGCTCGATGGAGCGCTCCATGAATTGGGCCACGGCGTTCTTCGACGGGTACGCGCGCAGCCCCGCCAGCCGCTGCCGCCAGCTGCGCTCCGGCACCGAACCGCCGTGGGCCGCCGTCGTGCGGCGCCGCATCACCTGGCCCTCCCGTTCGGCGCGTTCCATCCGCAGTGCCTTGGAGAAGGAGGCCATCACCAGGTAGGCGATAATGGTGACCGGCAGGGCGAAGATCAGCGTCGCATACTCCATGGTGGTCACCCCTCCCGCCACCAGCATCGCCACCGTGAGGATCGCTGTGAGCACCGCCCAGTACACGCGCATCCACTTGGCCCCGTCCTGGCTCGGGTCCGGGATTGATGAGGAGAAGTTGGACATCACCATGGCACCCGAATTGGCGCTGGTGAGGTAGAACAGCAGTCCGGACAGGGTGGCCAGGCCAATCAGGAAGGGCGCACCCGGGAATCTTTCCAGCAGCGCGTACCACCCCTGCTCCGGCTTGCTCATGGCCAGCTGGGCAAACTTCATATCACCATGCAGGACCTCGTACAGGGCGCTGTTGCCGAAGATCGCCACCACCAGGAAGTCGCACAGCACCGGAGCGGTGATCGCCGCAATGACGAACTGGCGTAGCGTGCGGCCGCGGGAGATGCGGGCCAGGAACAGGCCCACGAAGGGCCCCCAGGCCAGCCAGAACGCCCAGAAGAACAGCGTCCAGACGGCCATCCAGTTGGACCCGCCGGGTTCGTAGGCGAAGGTCTGCAGGGTGCGCTCGGGCAGCGTGTAGACGAAGCGGCCGATGTTCTCCACGGTCGCGTTGAGCACGAACGAGGTCCGCCCGGTCACCAGGATGTAGAGCAGCATCGCGGCGGCGCACCACAGGTTCAGTTCGGAGACCAGGCGGATGCCCTTGTCCACGCCCGAGGTGCAGGCCGCGATGGTCATCACCACGGCCACCACAATCAGGGCGATCTGCAGCGCCAGCCCCTGCTGCAGGCCGAACAGCACGGAGAACCCGACGTTGAGCAGCACTACGCCGATGCCCATCGAGGTCGCCACGCCGAAGACGGTGCCGACCAGGGCGAAGATATCGATGGCGTCCCCGACGGCCCCGCGCACCCGCTTGCCCAGCAGCGGGTAGAGTGCCGCGCGGATGGACAGCGGCATGCCCCAGCGGTAGGCGAAGTAGCCCATCGCCATTCCCAGCAGCGCATACATGGACCAGCCGGCAATACCGTAGTGGAACATCGTCCAGACCACGGCGTCCTGGGCGGCGGCCATGCTGAGGCCGGGGCCCGACGGCGGCGCGACGTACTGGGTGATGGGGCCGGTCACGGAGTAGAAGAGCATGTCGATGCCCACTCCGGCCGCGAACAGCATCGCCACCCAGGTGAAGAGATTGTACTGAGGGCGGGAGTGGTCCGGGCCCATCCGGACCTTGCCCTCCTTGGACAGCGCCACCCACAGCACGAACACGATCACTATCGTCACCGTGAGCACGTAGAACCATCCGAGGTTCGTGGAGATCCATTCCACCACGGCGTGCATGCCGATCGCGGCCTGGCCCGGGGCCACGATGGCCCAGAGCGAGAAGGCCAGGACGACGGCAGAGGCGATAATGAAGACCCGCCAGCGGACCCGGGGCCCGTGTCCCTCCGCGAGTTCGGCGGGCCCCCGGCTCAGCTCGCTGCTGGAAACCGGAGGGCGGCCCTCGTCATCCTCGCCGCTGCGGCGGCGTTCCGTCCCGCCAAGCTGGCCGCGTTCGATCTTCGGGTTCGGTTCTGCCATGGGGTTTCCTCCTTTGCCGCAGGACGGCGCCCCCGGGCCGGCACATCGCCCCCTTCTGCAGGCTACCGCTTCCGGCTGCGCTTCTCCCTCACCCGCATGCTGACCTCGATCGGCGTGCCCTCGAACCCGAAGGTCTCGCGCAGGCGGCGGGTAATGAAACGGCGGTAGCCGGGATCCAGGAACCCCGTGGTGAAGAGGACAAACTTAGGCGGCCGGCTGGAGGCCTGCGTTCCGAAGAGGATGCGCGGCTGCTTGCCGCCGCGGACCGGGTGCGGGTGTGCGGCCACCAGCTCGCCCAGGAAGGCGTTCAGCCGGCCGGTGGGGATGCGCTTGTCCCAGGATTCCAGCGCGGTGTCCAGGGCCGGCACCAGCCGGTCCTTGTGCCAGCCGGTCTTGGCGGAAATGTTCACCCGCGGGGCCCACTCGACGTGCGCCAGGTCCTGCTCGATCTCGCGCTCCAGGTAACGACGGCGCTCATCGTCCAGCAAGTCCCACTTGTTGAAGGCCAGCACCAGCGCGCGGCCGGATTCGATGGCCAACTGCAGGATGCGCACGTCCTGCTCGCTGAGCACCTCATCCACGGCCAGCAGCACGACGGCGACCTCCGCCTTCTCCAGCGCCGACTGGGTGCGTAGCGAGGCATAGAAGTCTGCGCCTTGGGCCATGTGCTGGCGGCGGCGGATGCCGGCGGTGTCCACGAACCGCCAGGTGCGCCCGCCCAGTTCAATGAATTCGTCCACCGGATCGCGGGTGGTTCCGGCCGTCGGATCCACCACCACGCGTTCGCTGCCGGCCAGCTTGTTCAGCAGGGAGGATTTGCCCACGTTCGGCCGGCCGATCAGCGCCACCCGGCGGGGACCGCCGGAGCGGTCCACACCCTCCACCTGGGAGAACTCGGGGAGCACCTCCATCACGCGGTCCAGCATGTCCGCCACGCCGCGGCCGTGCGCGGCGGACACCGGCCACGGCTCCCCCAGCCCCAGGCCCCAGAGCGTGGCGGCATCGGATTCCAGCTGGATGTCATCGACCTTGTTGCCCACCAGGACGACGGGCTTCTTGGCCCGGCGCAGCATTTTCACCACGGCCTCGTCGGTGGCGGTGATGCCCACGGTGGCGTCCACCACCAGCAGTACGGCGTCGGCCATTTCGACCGCGATCTCGGCCTGGTCGGCGACGCGGGCGTGGATGCCCTTGGCATCGTACTCCCAGCCGCCGGTGTCCACCACGGTGAAGTTGCGCCCGTTCCAGGTCGCGGCATACATCACCCGGTCACGGGTTACGCCGGGGGTGTCCTCCACGACGGCCTCGCGGCGGCCCAGGATGCGGTTGACCAGGGTCGACTTGCCCACGTTCGGCCGGCCCACAATGGCCAGCACCGGGTCCAGTCCGCCCGCGCCGTGCTCCTCGCCGTCGTCGTACCCGCCGTCCAGGAGGGCTGCGTCCTCTTCGTCCAGCTCGTAGTCGGCCAGCCCCGCGCGCAGCGAAGCGGCGCGAACCTCCGCCTCGTCATCATTCAGGGCGGCAAGGTGCTCGGCAATCTGGTCCGTCCCGCTGGGCGTGTACTCGGCGTCATTCGTCTCGAGGCCACCGTCGCCGAAACGGCCGGCCGACTGGGAGTCGCTCATGGTTGCTGTCCTTCATGCTGGTCTGTGGGGTCTTGGCCGTCCGGGCCGGTGGGGTCATCATCCTGCGGCAGCGGCTGCCCGGTGGACGCAATTGCCGCCTGGACATGCTGCGCCAGCCGGAGGCGGATCTCCTCGGCTGCCCTGTCCATTGAAACACGCCCTGACACGCCGGGTTCGCGGCTGACCATGAACGGCTTGCCGAAAACAACCTGGAGGCGCCGTCCCGGCGCCGGGACCGCGTCCTTGTGTTCGCCGGTTACGCGGGTGCCCAGCATGGCCACGGGGACGACGGCGGCCCCGGAGTTGAGTGCCAGCCAGGCCACCCCGCTGCTGACGCTGGAGGCATCACCCGAACCGCGGGTCCCCTCCGGCAGGATCCCGATGCAGCCGCCCCGGTCCAGCACAGCCTTGGCGCGCTGCAGGGCGCGCCTGTCGCCGGCCCGGTCCACCGGAATCTGCCCGGAAGTGCGCAGGAGCCAGCCCAGGAAACCCTTGAACATCTCCTGCTTAACCAGCACGTGCATATAGCGCGGCGCGGCCCCCACCATCACCGGGCCATCCAGGTAGCTCAGATGGTTGGACGCGAAGATCAGCGGACCGCCGGAGGGGATGTTCTTCCGCCCGGCCACGGTCGTCCGGTAAAGCGCATGGTCCAAGACACGCCCCACCGGACGGCTCCACCAGGTCCGCCAGCGGGCCGGCCCGGAAGCCGTCTTCGCAGCCCGGGAAGGCCTTTCAGCCAAGGTTGTGCTTGCCGGTGATGGTGTCCAACACCACATGCAGCACGGCCGTGACCGTCTGCTCGAAGTCCATCGCAGAGGAGTCCACGGTAACCACGCCGTCGGCCGCACGCTGGAATTCCACCACGGTGGAATCTTTGGCGTCCCGGGCCAGCACCTGGGTGGCCAGCTGCTCCCGGCTCTGCGTTCCGCCCAGCTGGATGCCGCGGCGTGCCAGCCTGGCCTCCGCGCTGGCGGTCAGCAGCAGGCGGACTTCTGCGTTGGGGGCGACGACGGTGGTGATGTCCCTGCCTTCGACGACGATCCGGCGTCCGGCGCGCACAATGACCTCCTGCTGGCGGCGGACCAGTTCCCGGCGCGCGCCCAGCGTGGTGGCGACGGCGCTGACAGCGGAGGAAATGGCCGGTTCGCGGATCTCCGCGGTGACGTCTGCCCCGTCCACCCGGACAAACTCATGGTCCGGGCTGAGGTTCTGTTCCAGCACCAGGGCGCGCGCGGCCGCCTCAACGTCAATGGCGTTCTCCAGCGAGATGCCGGTGCTGACGCAGAACCAGGTCAGGGCGCGGTACATGGCGCCGGTGTCCAGGTACGCCAGGCCCAGCCGGCGCGCAACCTCCTGGCTGACGCTGGACTTCCCGGATCCAGACGGGCCGTCGATGGCCACCACCAGGGGCCGGCCCTGCCGCAGGTTCCGCAACTCCACCACAGCCGGCGCTGGCGCAACGGCCTCGGCCCCGGACCCGGCAGCCCGCGCAACCGCCGTCGCCGAGTCCCCAGCCGCCGTCGTCGTGCCCACTGCGTTCCCCGTTTCCGTCACAGGATGACCTTCCAGCCGCGGTCCGTTAGTTCCTCCACCAGTGCCACCCGCTTGTTGGGCATCACCGAAAGCTCCACCATGCCCACTTCCTTGCCCGCGGAATGATCCAGCCGCAGATCCTCCACGTTCACGCCGATCTCGCCGATCTCCGTCAGCAGCCGGGCAATCTGCCCGGGCCTGTCGTCCACCAGCACGGTCAGCCACGCGTAGGACTGTGCCGGACCACCGTGCTTGCCGGGAATACGGGACTGCCCGGCGTTGCCCTCGCTGATCAGCTGCGCCATGTCCAGCCGCGCGCCGGGGGCGGTGGGGGCTTCAAGGGTGGTTATCAGCCGGTTCAGATCCTCGCGGACGCCGTGCAGCACGCCGACCAGCCGGGGCGCGTTGGCGCCCAGGATCTGCACCCACAGCGACGGGTCGCTGGCGGCAATGCGGGTCACATCGCGCAGGCCGTTGCCGGACAGCGAGAGCGCGTGCAGCGGGGTGTCCTGCAGCCGGCTGGCCACCAGGGAGGCCATCACCTGCGGCAGATGGGACACCAGCGCCACCGCCTGGTCATGTTCCTCGGGCGTAAAGCGGAATACCACCGCCCCGAGGTCGATCGCCAGCGAGTGCGCGGTCTTGACGGCCATTGCGCTGCTGGCCTCGGACGGGCACAGCACCCAGGGCATGCTGGTGAACAGTTCGCCGCGCGCCGCGACCGGCCCGGAGCGCTCCCGTCCGGCCATCGGATGGGTGCCGACATAACGCGTCAGCTCCGGCGCCTCCGGACCCAGGATCCCGTGCAGCTCGGTCAGGATGGCGGCTTTGACGCTGGCTACGTCGACGACGACGGCGCGCGGGTACGTCTGCAGCGCGGCGGCCACGACGCCGGCTGTCACGTCCGGCGGGGAGGCAACGACTACCAGTTCAGGGGCAAGCTCCTCCCCCGGCTGCAGGGCACGACCGGCCCCGATGTCCACCGCCACGGCCTGCGCCGAGGGCGAGGGATCCGCCAAAACCACCTCCAGCCCGCGGCTGCGCAGCCCCAGCCCAATGCTGGCGCCGAGCAGGCCCGTGCCCCTGACCAGGACAGGGCCGTTCAAATGCGCTGGGTTCATGCCGCTACATTCCCACCGAGGCCAGCAGGTGTCCGATTTCCTGCCGTCCCAGGACACGGATGCTGCCCTGGCGCTGGTCGTTGAGCCGGATGGGGCCCACCTGGACACGGACCAGACGCTCGACCGGGTAGCCGGCGGCATCGAAGAGCCGGCGGACAATGCGGTTCTTGCCGGAGTGCAGGACGACTTCCACCAGGATGTGCCCCGGGGTGGAATCCACCAGCCGGAAGGAATCCACCCGCGCCACACCGTCCTCCAGCTCGATGCCCTCACGCATCTGCGCACCGACGCCTTGGCCCATCGGCCCGTGGACCTGGACCAGGTAGGTCTTGGGAACCTCATATTTCGGATGCGAGAGCCGGTTGGCCAGCTCGCCGTCGTTGGTCAGCAGCAGCAGGCCCTCGGTGGAAACGTCCAGCCGGCCGATGTGGAAGAGCCGCTCGTGGGTCTGGCGCTTCTTGAGGAAGTCGCTGATGCACGGACGGCCCTCCGGGTCCTCCATGGTGGAAACGACACCCTTGGGCTTGTTGAAGACCATGTAGACCAGCGACTCGTCCAGCTGCAGCCGGATGCCGTCCACCGTGATGGCCACCTGCTTCGGATCCACCCGCAGGCCCAGTTCGGTGACGATCTGCCCGTCCACCTCCACCCGGCCAGCCTCGATCATGTCCTCGCAGACGCGCCGCGAGGCGACGCCTGCGGATGCCATGATCTTCTGCAGGCGCACGCCCTCCGGGTTGTGCAGGTCCACATCGGACCTTCCCGCGCGGGCCGTCCTGGCGGTACCGGCGGACGGACCGCCGGCACCATGGCCGGGCCGCTTGACCGGGCCCAGGTTGCTGCCGAAGCGCTCGTTGCCAAAGGCCCGGGGCGCGCGCTTACCGGGTTGCTTGGAGCCGCCGGCCTTCCCAGCGGGCTTACGGCCGGCACCGGTCTTGGCACCGCTGTTCTGGGACCCGCTGGCCTTGGGACCGCCGTAGGGTGCCCCGGATGCGGAGCCGCCGTAGGACGGTCCGGACGCGGAGCCGCCGTAGGACGCGCCGGACTTGGAGCCCCCGTACGACCCGCCGGACTTGGAGCCGCCCTGGGACCCGCCGGCGCGCGGCCGTCCGCCCCGCGGCTGGTTCCTGTCCTGGCCGGAGGGGTTTTTCCCAGAGCGGGGCGAAGGTGTCATGGCGGGTCCTTATAACTAGCTGTTCAGTAGGTCAGGTCTTCAAAATCGTGGAGGTTTTCCAGGCCGGGCAGGTGCGGCGCCAGTTGAGGGAGTTCCTCGACGCTGCCAATCCCCAGCCGTTCCAGGAAATATTGCGTTGTCCGGTAGAGAAAGGCTCCCGATTCCGGGTCGGTTCCTGCTTCCTCGATCAAACCACGTTGGGTCAGCGTCCGCACCACCGAGTCGACGTTGACCCCGCGGATGGCCGAGACCCGGGCTCTGGATACCGGTTGGCGGTAGGCAATGACCGCAAGGGTTTCCAGGGCGGCCTGCGTCAGCCGGGATGTCTGGCCGTCCAGGACAAACCGCGAGACGAGGGAGGCAAACTCGCCTCGTGAATAGATCCGCCAGCCTCCGGCCACATTCCGCAGCTCAAAGCCCCGGGGTGCCAGGGCCGGACCAGCGGGCACGCCGTCGTGACCCGTACCAGTATAGCCGTCATATTCGCGCTGAAGCCCGGCCAGCAACTCGCGCACCTGGGCCACCGGCAGTCCCACCGCGGCCGCGAGCGTGAGCTCCGGGACGGGCTCATCGACCACCATCAGGACCGCCTCCAGTGCAGCCCTGGCCCCGCCTGGAAGTGCCGTCACATCCGCGGACGGGGCATCGTCCTGTTGCGGCTGGTCCGACCTGGCTTCGGTCATTCTGTTCTCCTCATTCGGTGCCCTTGCCCAGACCGGCGCGTGCCGTCCACTTCTCCGGACCAGCGACCGCGGCTTCCGGCACCAGGTCTTCGTATTCCTCGCTCAGGTTCTGGCTGCTCCAGCCGTTGTCCCGCGTGCTCCAGCGCACCTTCAGCTCACCGAGCGGACTGGCCTGCTCAAAGGCAATCACGGCATCGCGGAACATTTCCAGCAGTGCCAGGAACCGTGCCACCACCAGCATTGTGGTGTCTGCATCCGCTGTCAGCGCCCGAAAGGACAGCGGCTTCCCGCCCATGAGCAGTCGGGCGATGATCCCGGCCTGTTCCCGCACACTGACCGGCGGGGCATGCAGATGTTCCAGACCCACCTCCGTAGGAGCCGCCTCCCGCGGCTTAAGCGCCTGCTGGGCCAGGGCAGCGAACTGCTCCGGTGTGTGCCGCCAGATCAGTTCCGGCAACAGGGCCGCGAAATGCGCCTCCAGTGTGACCATCCGCGGGAAGCGTTCGGCCTCCCTGACCAGCCGCCGCCCCATAATGGCAGCCGCCTCTTTGAAGGCCTTGTACTGCAGCAGGCGGGCAAAGAGCAGATCGCGCGCCTCCAGCAGGGCGATGTCCTCGTCGCTCTCCACCTCACCGGAGGGCAGCAGCCGCGCCGCCTTCAGATCCAGCAGGGTGGCGGCTATGACCAGAAACTCACTGGCCTCATCCAGCGCCCATTCCTGGCCCTGTTGCCGAAGCCGGCGGATGTAGCTGATGAACTCGTCTGTCACCTGGGCCAGCGCCACCTCGGTGATATCCAGTTCGTGTTTGGAGATCAGCCCCAGCAGCAGATCGAAGGGTCCAGTGAAATTCGCCAGCCGCACCTCGAATCCTGTCGCCGCCCGGGCAGGTTCCTCCTGGACTGCCGGATTAGGGCGCTCCACCGCGGGCCACCAGCTCCTTGGCCAGGCGGCGGTAGGCGTCCGCTCCCTGGTGGTTTCCGGCGTAGGTGGTGATGGGTTCGGCTGCCACGGTGGCGTCGGCGAACTTGATGGTCCGCTTGATTACCGTTTCAAAGACGGTGTCGCCAAATGCTTCGACGAGCCGGGAAATGACCTCGCGGCTGTGCAGCGTGCGGGCGTCGTACATCGTGGCCAGCACGCCGTCCACCTGGAGCCGCGGGTTCAGCCTGTCCTGGACCTTTTCGATCGTCTCCACCAGCAGGGCCACCGCGCGCAGCGCGAAAAACTCGCAAATCAACGGAATGATCACGCCGTGGGCCGCGGTCAGCGCGTTGACCGTCAGCAGACCCAAGGATGGCTGGCAGTCGATCAGGACGACGTCGTAGTCGTCCTCCACCTTCTTCAGGGCACGGTCCAGCACCTGCTCACGGGCCACCTCGTTGACCAGCTGCACTTCCGCAGCGGAAAGGTCTATGTTGGCCGGGAGCAGGTCGATGTTCTCGAAGTCGGTGTGCCGGATGGCGTCCCGGATGTCCACCTTGCGGTCCATGAGGACGTTATAGACGGTGGTCTCCAGCTCATGCGGATTGGTGCCCAGTCCGGCGGAGAGGGCGCCCTGCGGGTCGAAGTCCACCAGCAGGACGCGGCGGCCGGTTTCGGCCAGCGCGGCGCCCAGGTTGATGGTGGAGGTGGTCTTGCCCACCCCACCCTTCTGGTTGACCATGGCGATCACCCGGGCGGGACCATGGGATGTCAGTACGGGAGGTTCCGGGAACTCCGTCAGCGGCCGTCCCGTGGGTCCCATGACGAGGTCGTCAAAGTCCAGGTCGACGCCTTCCAGAGTTGTTGAACCCTGTTCGTTGCTCACGTATCAGTCCACACTTTCGCTTCTATCGGGTTTCACCGGTCCTTAGCTCAAGGCTACCGCCCAGCAATGGCAATATTTCGGAGATTGACACACCCCGGATTTCGAGCCTTTACCCTCAACCGGAGCCTGAATGTTCCGTCGTCGACCTATACTTTGGACAGATGAGCAAGTCCCGCAGCCCCAAGTCCTCAGCCCGCAGCGGCACCACCAGGCCCAAGCCAGGCCCAGCCACCGGCGGGCCCTCCTCCGGTGCGCCCGGAAAGGCTGCAGCAGACCCCGGCAAGACGGTCCCGGCGTCTGCCACGCCATCTGACACCTCGGCCAGACCGCTTGGCTCCTCGGCCACGCCCACGTCGTCGGGCGCCCCGTCGTCGGCCACGCCACCTGCCGGCAAGGCAACACCGCCAGCCAAAGCAGCGCCGGCCGCCAAGGCCTCCCCCGCGGCGGCCAGGACCGAACTGGTCCGTGCGGACCGGCTGAACGTCGGCTACGGTACCAAGGCCGTCTGCGGCGAAATCGGCTTCAGCCTGCGCCAGGGCGAGGCGCTGGCCTTCGTCGGACCCAACGGTGCCGGCAAATCCACCGTACTGAAAACGGTCGTGGGCCAGCTTGAGGCGATCAGCGGCAAAACGCGCGTCTACGGCGGCGACGCCGATGACCGCAGCCTGGAGTTCCGCCGTGAAGTGGCCATGGTGTTCGACGACGATGCGTTCTTCCCTGCGCTGACGGTCCAGGAGCACCTGGCGATCGTCGCCGCCGGACACGGTGCCACCGACGTCGAGGACCTGATCGATGAGGAACTGGACTTCTTTGGCCTGTCCGAGCAGCGCCAGATGCTCCCGCACAACCTCTCCTCCGGCCAGCGCCGCAGGATGCTGCTGGCGGCGGCGTTTGTCCGTCCGCGTTCGCTGCTGGTGCTCGACGAGCCGGAGCAGCGCCTGGACACCGGTATGCGCGAGAGGCTCGCGGCCAGACTGCGCCAGCAGGTCGACGACGGCCTGGGGCTGCTGGTGGTCACGCACGACCCGGCCTTCCTGTCCACGGTAGCCACCCGCGCCATCTTCGTCGCCGACGAGGTGCGCAAAATGACGCCGGCCCAGGCCGCCGTCGCCATCTCCGCCACCAACCCCCGTGCGGACTGAACGGTGAGCGCGACCGCCCAGCAGGGCAACCCGGAGAGGGTGTACCTCAGCGCCACGGAGATCCGCCGCTACACCTTCAAGGCCGGGCTGGTCCGGACCGAAGGCGGCATCGGCGAGCTGATCTCCGAGGTCTACACCTACGTCTTTGGCGCCGTGGTGCTGCTGGTCATGTCCGGTGCCATCATCCTGGGCCTGCGGCACTCGCTGGGCCTGGGGTCCACCCCGGTGTGGACCGCTTCCGCACTGTCCCCGGGGTTCGCGAGCCTGGCCCCGCTGCAGGCCAGCGCCACGGTCATGCTGACCCTGGCGGCGGCCATGCTCAGCATCGAGCTGAATGTCGGCCCCATTGCCATGACCGTGCCACAGACCTTCTGGTGGCTGGGCCTGCCCGTGCGGCGCCGGGGATTCATCCAACCCGGCTTCCTGCGCTCCATGATCTGGCCCGCGGCAGGAGGGATCGCCGTCGTCGTACCCCTGTCACTGGGCGTGGGCAGCGAATCCTCCGCCGGCTTTGTTACGTTGGCCGCCCTCTGTGGTGTCGCGCTGGGCCTGCTGCTGTACGGTCTAGCCGGATGGGTCCAAATCACCGGACGCGGCGCGTGGCTGCGGCCCCTGGCCGGGGCGCTGACCCTGCTGGCCCCGCTGTCCCTGGTTGCCACCGCACTTTATAACAACGTCTCCGGCACCCGACTGGACATGTCCTGGCTGCTCTACCTGCCCACCAGCTGGCCGCTGCTGGTGGCCAACGGGCAGCTCTGGCCGCTACTGCTAACCGTCGCCTGCGTGGCCGTCCTGGCCATGGTTTACGCCAACCTGGAGCGGATCAGCTCCGCCCGGCTGAAGGCCAGCGCCATCGCCAGCACCTATGTGGCCGGCTCAGTGCTCTCCATGGACGCCACCGAACTTTCCAAATCACTGAGCAGCGGCACCCGCAGCGGGCATTCCTGGATCCGGCTGCCGCTGGTCTTCCGCACCGGCTCGCAGACCCGGCGCTCGGTTCTGACCCTGCTCAGCGCACACTTGACCATGCAGCTGCGCCAGCCCGCCCGGCTGCTGCGGGTCCTGGTGCTGGCGGCTATCCCCGCCAGCGTGGCCTCCGTGGAATTCCTGGGCAACGCCACCCTGATTGCAGTCGTGCTGTTTTTCTGTGCACACTTTGGCGTCACCGGGCTCGGCGCCGTGGCACGGTTCGCCTCAGGCAACCCCAGCGTGGACGCGCTGATGCCGCTGCCGGCGAAGACCGTCCGCCGCGTCCACTACCTGATCCCCGCGGCCGGCATGACGCTGTGGATGGCCGTGGCCTTTATCCTGCTGCGCGTCCTGGGCGTCGGCTCCTGGCCACTGATCATCCTGGCCATCCTGGCCGGGCCGGGCCTGGGGGGAGCCACCCTGCGCGCGGCCTTCCGTCCGACCCCTGACTGGAACATGCCCGCCGTCTCCACGGCCATGGGACCGGTGCCCACCGGCGCCATCCGCAGTTTCCTGGTGGGCCCGGACCTGACCCTGATCACCCTGCTGCCAACGCTGATCTGCTTGATCTCCGGCGGTGTACCGCTGCTGGCGTTTCCGATCCAGCTGGCGCTGACGCTGATCGCCTTCGCTTGGGGCACCCACATCCGGAAGCCGAAAAAGCCACAGGCAGCAAAGCCTGCCATTTAGAAAATCCGCAGGCGGCAAGCCCGCCTTATAGAAAAAACGCAGGCGGAACGGGCCGCCTTCTAGAAAAAACGCAGACGGAACTGCCGCCATCAGCTGATGGCGACGATCTGCTGGGCGCGCCAGCTTCCTCTCCTCCACAGCCGTGCATCTGGTCCCGCCACCACACTTAGGACGTCCCGGCACTTATGCCTCGATGTGCGCGCCAATAGCGTTGGGATATGGATATTGCCCAGGACGCTCTGCCCAGCGGGGATGATGCGGCAGACCGGTCCGACACCGGGTCGGCCAGGCATCCTGACGCTGAGGGCGCCATGACCGCTGCACCCCCTGTCCTTCCACCGCAACCTGTCACCGGTGCCGAGGACCCCGGTTTCCTGGCCGGGCAGTTGAACTTACTCGCTGCCCGCCTCCTGGGAATGGCAGCCCGCGTTCCGGCCGGTCCAGGCGCCCTGCCGGATCCGGAGGCTGCGCTCCTGGGGCAGGAACTGGAGCACGCTTCCCGCGTATTGGACGGGCTCAAGGTCGGTATCGCCGGAGACCTGGGAGCGCGCTTCAGCGCCGGGCGGTACGCCGGATCAGGAGCCTCAACTATGACGGACTTCCTGCGCACCGGACTGCGAATCAGCTCCCGCGACGCAGCCCGCCGGGTACGCCTGACAGCAGCGGTGCTGCCCGTTCGCGACGGCATCACCGGCGAACCCATGCCGGTAAGCCTGCCTTTGCTGGCCGCTGCCGTGGATGCCGGGGAGCTGGGTGCCGAAGCGGCCACCCTCGTCAGCAGCCATGTCGGACAAGCCGCGGACCTGTGCTCCGGCGGCAGGATCAGTGCCGGGAAGGTCGCCGAGGTCGAAGCCGTCCTCGTCGAGATCGGATCCCGCGCGGACCCGGACTATCTTTCGCGCTGTGCGTCCCGCGTGATCAACGCTCTGGATCCGGATGGAAAGCAGCCCACCGAAGCCGAGCTGACTGCTAAGGAGGGCATCCGCTTCAGCCGCCCCCGCCGGGGCTTGATTGCCTTCAACGGACACATGACCATTCTCGATTACGAGGAACTCATGACCGCGATAGGCACGGCAACCAATCCGCGTTCCGCAGCGAACCGTGAGACAGTCCGGAAAGCCAGGATAGCCGAGGCGGCGGCCTCTGGTTCTGTCCCAGCCATCCCGCCGGCACCGCCGACGGAGGACTCCTGGCCTTCGGTCCAGGCACCCGAAATTACCTCCATGGTTCAGCCCTGGCCCTCAGGCACCGGTACCGGTCTGGAAGCGGGTTGGCCTGCCAATTCGGGCGCTGAAGAGTGGCAGGGCTGGCCGGCCCGTCCCGAACATGAGATGTCCGACTGGCCAAAGGTTCCGGACCCGGAACCGCTTGTACCGCCCCCCGCTTGGCCTCCCACAGCCGGCACCTGTTCCGGCACCGGTTCCCTTTCAGATGACGGTTTCAAGTGGCCAGCGGGTCTGGTTGAGCCCGACCCAGCCACCTCCTGGGACACGCGCATAACGGCGACTACAGGCCCACCGACCGGGAGGGACACGGACTCCCCGACCGGACGTTTCCTCAACGCCTCTGCCAACACCCTCGACGGAGGTGCGGAAACGCCCGCCGACGATCAGCGGCCCCCGCTCCAAGAGCGGGATAACGGCCCGGACCAGGATCCCGGGACCATATTAAGCCATGCCTCTTCAGATCCGGTGGCCAAAGACCGAAGGACCCGGGCCCAGCAACTCCTTCATGCCATGGTTGATTGCGCCAAATACGCCGCCCGCTCGGGGAAGCTGCCAGACAATGGGGGCATGCGCCCGCAATTGCTCGTGACCGTCACCCTCAAGGAACTTCGGGACAACCTCGGCTCCGCACTGGTACCGCACAGCGGGGCAATACCAGTCAAACGCATCCGTAAAACTGCCTGCGACGCCGGCATCGTCCCCCTGATTTTCGGCGCCCGCGGAGAAATAATTGACGTTGGCCGCAGCCAGTGAACTGTTCCCCCGGCACTGAGACGTGCCCTGCACGCCCGCGACAAGGGCTGTGTCTTCCCCGACTGCACCCGCCCTGCCCAATGGACCGAAGCCCACCACGTCGTCCACTGGCTCGACGGCGGCGAAACCTCCGTGGCTAATACCTGCCTTCTGTGTTCCTTCCACCACCATCTGATCCACCACAGCGATTGGGAAATCCGGATGGTTGACGGTATTCCGTGGCTTATCCCACCGCTTAGCCTCGACTACCGCCGCACGCCGCGCCGGAACCACTACCACGACCCGCAAGCCCAGCCCAGTTAGATGTGGGTCAACTGCACTGACTCTGTGGGTGCGCTGGACTCGCCCCGGGAGTGCTGTGGGACGCGCATGTGAGACCGGCTGGATGCTCGATCCCTTCGCTTCCGACCCGTCCGAAACAACTCTTGCCATCCGCTGGAGGCGCGAGCACAATGAACCTGACAGGCCCTCCACAGTCCGGGCCGACAGCGGGACAGCGGGCGCTCTCAGTTGCAGCCCGCGCCGGTGCACCTTTCGTCACCCGGACTTGATGGCATCGCGGCTTCCAGGTTGCGGTGGGTGGACGGTCTGCGGGGAGGGGAGGGCCCCAATGGATCGTGGATGGAACCGGCCCAGGGGCCGGTCCGCAACTGACGACACCCACAAGCGGATGGGGGGACGCCTGGCGGCTGCCGGGGCATGTGGCATTTTGGGAATCGCCCTGCTCACCTCGTGTTCCTCCGTGTTCACCGATCCAACCGTGCCCCTGCCTCCCAGTCCTCCGGCTAACGGACCCGTCGTGGAGCCTGGGGCTTCCGCGACCGCCGCCATGGTTTATCCCGGAACGGCAGCCAGCCCCACTGGGAAGCAATCACTTGATCCCGAGTCGGATGCCACGGCAACTGTTGTCCCCGGCCCGGCATCTACATCCACGCCGTCCAGCCCGCCCGACAGCGGATCTCCGGCCACGACCGCCGCCGCCCTGCTCACTTGGGTGCCGCCGGGCCCGGCCGACCCCACGGACCCGGCGCCGAACAATTGGTATGCGCAACTGGTTCCCAAAAAGTGCGACCAGATGCCGGCCAGCAGCGCGCTGGCCGCCGCGGCCCACTCGCTTTGCCTGGCGGTGACCACCAACGACCAGACGGCCTGGGCGCAAACCGATGCCGTCTACCGCGCCCTGCCACAGCCGGCGCCATCCGGCTGCCTTGAATCGACCACCTACCGGGTCCTGGCCAATCTGCTCAAGTACCATGCTTCCAATCCAAAAACAGCCGTCAAGACTGTTCCCGGGACCAAAACGGCGTGCCCCCTGCGGTTGAGCGGTGTAACGGACCCGAATGGGGACGCCAGCATCACCAATCCGCATGTGCCGGCCGCGGGAGGCTCAACGCTGCGGCTGAAGGGCCGCTTCCAGGACGTCTCGGCGGTTCTGGTGGACGGCCACACAGTCTCCGTAACGAAGCTGGCAGAAAACCATTTCGCTTTCACCGCACCTCCTGCCCTGCAGGCCGGGGCGGTGACCGTCCGCGCTCTGGGAGCCGATGGTCAGCCCCTGACTGGCACTGCCCGGTTCACGTACGATCCGGCCAGCAGCACCCCGACGCCGACTGAGCCGCCATCGTCGCCCGACGCCGCGCAGCCACCGTCCTCGCTGCCGCCCACGCAGCAACCGGTGATACCGCCCGCGACTACTCCGCCAGCACCCAAACCGCCGGCATCTCCACCGGCGACCGATCCGCCAACGACGACCGCCACGACGCCGCCAACGACCGCTCCAGCGACGGCTCCATCCTCGCGGCAGGCAACGGACTCCCTGCCGTTGCCGCCCGGCACGGCAGCCACCGCGGGCCCGTTGTCCGGGAGTAACGACTCATTTGCACCGGTGACCCCGGACCCAATAGACCAGCCGACTCCGACGGACCAGACACTGCACACGTCCTCGTCAACTGCCCCGCCCGACCCGCAGACAGCAACGCCCTCCGTGCCAGGCCTCATTCCGGTGCCCTAGGATCTGGCTAACGCCGCCCTCAGCGGCGCCTTCAAGCCCGGTCCAACAGGTTCCCGGGTAACGGGCGTGTTCCGCGCCCGTTAGCCTATCCCCCGTCGCAGGGCCCGGCGTAGACTGCAGCTACTTTAGGCATCACCGGCACGTCCAGCGGCGGAATCCAGGGCAGGCTTATGAACTCAGCGGGCACTCTCACCCTGTCCAAGCTTGGCCGGGCCCGAAAATCATTCAGCCGCCGGGAATGGGGATCGCTGGCAGCCATGGCCGGGTTCGTGGTGCTCCTTCATGCTCTTGGTTGGGGTGTCTTGGTGGCGGTGGCCGCACCCGCCAGCCTTCCGGGTGTCCCCGCGGGGGTCTTTGGCGTCGGGCTGGGGGTGACCGCCTACACCTTGGGTCTGCGCCATGCCTTCGATGCGGACCATATCGCCGCCATCGACAATACGACGCGCAAACTGATGAACGACGGCAAGCGGCCGCTCTCGGTCGGATTCTGGTTTTCGCTGGGCCACTCCAGCATTGTCTTTGGGCTGTGCGCCCTGCTCGCTGCCGGCGTTCGCACGCTGGCCGACCAGATGGATGCACCGTCCTCGACCCTGCATTCGGTCCTGGCCCTGGTGGGGACGGGCATCTCAGGGGTCTTCCTGTACATCATTGGAATCGTCAATCTGGTGCTGCTGGTCGGCATTGTCAAAATCTTCCGGGGCATGCGCCACGGCGCCTATGACGAGGCGTCCCTGGAGCAGCAGCTGAATCACCGGGGATTGGTGAACCGGGTCTTTGGCCGCGCCACCCGGGTAGTCACACGGCCTTGGCAGATGTACGCCGTCGGGCTGCTCTTCGGCCTGGGATTCGACACCGCGACAGAGGTGAGCCTGCTGATCGTGGCCGGCGGGGCGGCGGCGTTCGCACTGCCCTGGTACGCCATCCTGACCCTGCCGGTCCTGTTCGCAGCGGGCATGAGCCTGCTGGACTCGGTGGACGGCTGCTTCATGAACTTCGCCTACGGCTGGGCGTTCTCCCGGCCGGTGCGGAAGATCTACTACAACCTGGTCATCACCGCGCTCTCGGTCTCCGTCGCATTGGTGGTCGGCTCGATCGAACTCATCTCCCTCCTGGTGGAGGGGACGGGCATGACGGCCGGACCGCTCGCGGCAATCGGACGGCTGGACCTGAACCTGGTGGGCTATGCGATCGTCGCGGTCTTCCTCCTGGCCTGGCTGGCGGCCGTGGCCATCTGGAGATTCGCCCGCATAGAGGACAAATGGGATGCCGCGTTCCAGCCGCAGCCGGATCCGGAGGATGCCGCCACAGCCCCGGCACTCCGCCCGCCAGCGCACGCCGCGGCCCCGCCGTCGGACTATTGAAGTTTCCAAAGGGGGCGCCTACATTGATTTCAGAGGTGGCAATGCCCATGCATGAACTCTCTATCACCCAAAGCCTGGTCGATGCGGTCCTGGACCGCACCGGCACACAGCCGGTTACCGGCGTGCATGTGCGCGTCGGACGGCTCTCCGGCGTCCTGCCTGATGCGATGAGGTTCTGCTTCGAACTGATTTCCGACGGCACGCCGCTGGCCGGGGCACAGCTGCTGATCGACGAGCCCGACGGCGTAACCCGATGCCGTTCCTGCGGCACGGATACCGCCATGCTGGACATGATCCCGTTGTGTCCGTGCGGCAGCGCCGACGTCGAAATCATCAGTGGACGCGAGCTTATGCTCACGTCCGTGGAGGTGGCCTGAGCTATGTGTTCAACGTGTGGCTGCAGCGACGATGCCGGCGTCCGGGTTTCGACCCTCGACGGAGGCCCGGTGGAGGCGCCACATACGCACGACGACGGCGGAACTCCCCACACGCACGACCACACCCATGGCGACGGCGGAACTCCCCACACGCACACGCACGACGATGCCCACGCCGTCGGGCCGCGGACCATAGACCTCGAGCAGAACCTGCTGGCCAAAAACGAACTCCTGGCCGCCCGCAACCGGGGCTGGTTGGAGGGCCGCGGCATCCGGGCCTTCAACCTCATGAGTTCGCCCGGTTCCGGAAAAACCACGCTGCTGGTGCGCACCATCGAGGAGCTGGGGAACTCACTGGAGATCGGGGTGATCGAAGGGGACCAGGAAACCTCCGTCGATGCCAACCGCATCCGCGCCACCGGGAGCCCTGTCATCCAGATCAACACCGGTGCCGGATGCCATCTGGACGCCGGCATGCTGCAGCGCGGCCTTACCGCCCTGAACCCCGGAACCGGATCCACCGTGTTCATCGAGAACGTGGGAAACCTGGTGTGCCCGGCCATGTTCGACCTGGGGGAAAGCGCAAAAGTAGTAATCATTTCCGTTACGGAAGGGGATGACAAACCTCTGAAGTACCCGCATATGTTCACGGCAGCTGACCTGGTCATCATCAATAAGGCCGATCTGCTCCCCTATGTTGATTTCGACGTCGACGCGTGCCTGCGCCAGGCCCGCCAGCTCCATCCGGGCGTCGAAATGCTGACCGTTTCGGCCAGCACCGGCGAGGGACTTGATGGCTGGTTCAGCTGGATCAGAAATCGGTCCGCAACTCCTGCGGCATCCCTTGATACCGCAGGGCAACAGCATCGGATGCCCGTCTGATGCCCTGAGATGTACAAACTGGGGCCCGCTCCCTGGGGCTCTCAAAGGAGGCAATGGTGCCTACTGCTGCAGCAGCGCAGGCTGAAGAGACCCTCATCCATGTCCTGTGGATCAATGCCGGGCTCAGTTGTGACGGGGACTCGGTATCCCTGACGGCAGCAACCCAGCCCAGCGTCGAAGAAATCGCCCTCGGCGCGCTTCCCGGGTTGCCCAGAATCGCCATGCACTGGCCGCTGATCGACTTTGAGTGTGGCCCGCAGGAGGGCGCCGACGATTTCCTGGAGTGGTTCCGCAAGGCCGACCGCGGTGAGCTGGAACCGTTTGTCCTGGTGGTGGAGGGGTCCATCCCGAACGAGAAACTACATGCCGACGGCGGCTACTGGTCTGGCTTCGGCAATGACCTTGAGACCGGCCAGCCCATCACCACCAGCGAGTGGCTGGACAGGCTGGCACCCAAGGCCACGGCGATCATCGCGGCCGGAACCTGTGCCACGTACGGTGGGATCCACGCGATGGCCGGTAACCCCACCGGTGCCATGGGGGTACCGGACTACCTGGGCTATGACTGGAAGTCCAAGGCGGGGATCCCCATTGTCTGCGTGCCCGGGTGCCCCATCCAGCCAGACAATCTTTCCGAGACCATGACCTACCTGCTCTACCAGGCCACCGGCCAGGCACCGATGATCCCGCTCGATGAGTCGCTGCGGCCCACCTGGCTGTTCGGCGCGACGGTCCATGAGGGCTGCGACCGCGCCGGCTACTACGAACAGGGCGATTTCGCCACGGAGTACGGCTCCCCCAAATGCATCGTGAAACTGGGCTGCTGGGGGCCGGTGGTCAAGTGCAACGTCCCCAAGCGCGGCTGGATGAACGGGCTGGGCGGCTGCCCCAACGTGGGCGGTATCTGCATCGGCTGCACCATGCCGGGCTTCCCGGACAAGTTCATGCCGTTCATGGACGAGCCTCCCGGCGGAAGGCTGAGCACCAACGCCGTCCGGCCCTACGGGACCACCATGCGCACGCTGCGCCACATCACAACGCACACGCTGGACCAGGAACCAAGTTGGCGCAAACCCGGCCGACAACTGCTCACCGGCGCGACCCGCACCTGGTAGCGACGCCAACTTTCGAGAGGTGATGTCATGACTTCGACCATTCCGATGCCCGCCACGGGCGGCACTTCCGACGACGGCCTGGTGGAGATGGCGTGGGACCCCATCACCCGCATCGTCGGCAGCCTGGGGATCTACACCAAGATCGACTTCAGCAACAAGCAGGTGGTGGAGTGCCACAGCACGTCATCGATCTTCCGCGGCTACTCCATCTTCATGCGGGGTAAGGATCCGCGGGACGCGCACTTCATCACCAGCCGGATCTGCGGAATCTGCGGCGACAACCACGCCACCTGCTCCTGCTATGCGCAAAACATGGCGTACGGGGTGAAGCCCCCTGCACTTGGTGAATGGATCGTGAACCTGGGCGAGGCCGCCGAGTACATGTTCGACCACAACATCTTCCAGGAGAACCTGGTGGGCGTGGACTACTGCGAGAAAATGGTCTCCGAAACCAACCCGTCGGTGCTGGCCAGCGCGGAGAACACCCGTGCCCCGCACGAGGCCGAGCACGGCTACCGCACCATCGCGGACATCATGCGCTCGCTGAACCCGTTCACCGGCGAGTTCTACCGCGAGGCCCTGCAGGTCAGCCGGCTCACCCGGGAGATGTTCTGCCTGATGGAGGGCCGCCACGTGCACCCCTCCACGCTGTACCCCGGCGGGGTCGGCACCGTGGCCACCGTGCAACTGATGACGGACTACATCACCCGGCTGATGCGCTACGTGGAATTCATGAAGAAAGTCGTGCCCATGCACGATGACCTCTTCAACTTCTTCTACGAGGCACTGCCCGGCTACGAGCAGGTGGGGCTGCGCCGGACCCTGCTGGGCTGCTGGGGTTCCTTCCAGGACCCGGACCACTGCAACTTCGAGTACAAGGACATGACGGAGTGGGGCCGGAAGATGTTCGTCACCCCCGGCGTCGTGGTGGACGGGAAGCTGGTGACCACCGACCTGGTCCAGATCAACCTGGGCATCCGGATCATGCTGGGCTCCTCCTACTATGAGGACTGGAATGACCAGGAAATGTTCGTCACCCACGACCCGCTGGGCAACCCGGTGGACAGGCGCCATCCCTGGAACCAGCACACCAATCCGCAGCCGCAGAAGCGCGACCTGCAGGACAAGTACAGCTGGGTCATGTCGCCGCGCTGGTCCGACGGCCAGGACAACCTGGCGCTGGACACCGGCGGCGGCCCCCTGGCACGGCTCTGGTCCACGGCGCTCGCCGGGTTGGTGGACGTGGGCTACATCCAGTCCACCGGGCACAGCGTACAGATCAACCTGCCCAAGACCGCCTTGAAGGGACCTGTCACCCTGGAGTGGAAGATTCCGCAGTGGAGCAACACGTTGGAGCGCAACCGGGCCCGCACCTATTTCCAGGCCTACGCGGCCGCCGCCGCCCTGCACTTTGCCGAAAAGGCGCTGGCGGAGATCCGCGCCGGACACACCAAGACCTGGGAGACCTTCGACGTCCCGGATGAGGCGGTGAGCTGCGGCTTCACGGAGGCCGTCCGCGGCGTGCTGTCGCACCACATGGTGATCCGCGACGGGAAGATCGCCAACTACCACCCCTATCCGCCGACGCCGTGGAACGCGAGTCCCAGGGATGCCTCCGGAACGCCGGGACCCTACGAGGACGCGGTGCAGGGACAGCCGATCTTCGAGGAGAACGACCGCGAGCACTTCAAGGGCATCGACATCATGCGGACGGTGCGCAGCTTCGACCCCTGCCTGCCGTGCGGGGTCCATATGTACCTGGGCGACGGCAAGACCTTGGAGAAGCTGCACTCCCCGACGCAGTCACTGACCGGAGAGTAGCCCGCCGTGGACGGGGACACGGTGGTGGCTGCCATGGACGGGAACGGAGCCTTCCCGCCCACGGACGGCAGCGCTCCGGAGCGCCCCGTCGACGGCGATCCCCGGGGCGAGGCCCGGCTCAGGGCCGCGGGCGAGCGGATCAGCACCCTGCTGGACGCCCTGGGCGCCGGCGGCGCGGTGGCCAGGGAGCGTGCCGAGGACCTGGTGCGCCAGGTGACCGACCTGTACGGCGCGGGGCTGGAACGCATCCTGACCGTCCTGACTGCCGGCGGCCCCGGACGGGACGACGTCCTAAACGAACTGCTGGCGGACGATCTGGTCTCCTGCCTGCTGCTGGTGCACGGCCTGCATCCGCGGGACCTGGCCACCCGCGTGGCGTCCGCGCTGGACAGTGTCCGGCCGTACCTGGGCTCGCATGGCGGCGACGTCGAGTTGCTGGGGATCAGCGACGACGGCGCGGTGCGCCTGCGTCTGCTGGGCAGCTGCCAGGGCTGCCCGTCGTCGTCGGTCACGCTCAAGTACGCCGTCGAGGATGCCATCATGGCCGCGGCCCCGGAGGCCACCTCGATTGTGGTTCAGGAGGCGGAAAAGTCCGCCGGCTCGCCGGCACTGATCCCCGTGTCATCGCTGCGCCTGCGCCTGGATCAGGTTCCCGAGCAGCCCGAGGGGTCCTGGGAGGCGCTCCCCGGGATTGCCGAGCTGCAGCCCGGCGAGGTGGCAGGATTCCTGGCCGCCGGCGTGGAGCTGCTGGTTTGCCGGAGCGGGCAGGACCTGTACGCCTTCCGCGACTACTGCCCGCGCTGCACCGGGTCCATGGCCGGAGCTGCCCTGCAACGGGCGCTCGCCGCGCCCACCGGCGGCGGACTGCTGCGCTGTCCGCTCTGCCGGAGCCACTTCGATGTCCGGCGGGCGGGGGCATGCGTGGAGGACAAGGGACTGCATTTGGATCCGCTCCCGCTGCTGGTCCGTTCCGGCGTGATGTCCGTAGCCGTGCCGGTCGGAACGGAGCGCGCCTGATGGCCCCGGATGGCGCAACGCGTACCCGGGCGGCTGCCGCCCCGTTGGGAGCAGCGCGTGCCCGGGCGGCGGCCCTGTTGGGAGCAGCGCGTGCCCAGGCGGCGGCCACCCCTGTCGGCTCCACGCGTGCCTGGGCGGCGGCACCATGACGACGGCGTTGCCTGGGGACGCCCGTGCCCTCTCTGTGCTGCGCAGGATCAGCGCCAACCGGCCCGCGCCGTCGGACGGCGAGCGCTGCGAGATGTGTGCGGAACCGATTCGTGACGCGCACCAGCATGTGGTGGATGTGGAGAGCCGGGCCCTGTTGTGCACCTGCCGCCCGTGCTACCTGCTCTTCACCGACCCGCAGGCGCATCTGCGCTACCGGTCCGTGCCGGAGCGCTACCATTCCTTCCCCGGATTCCGGCTTGGTCAGGGACAGTGGGACGAACTGGAAATCCCGGTGGGCTTGGCCTTCTTCTTCCGCAATTCCAAGCAGGGAAAGATGCTGGCCTTCTACCCGGGCCCGGCCGGTGCCACCGAATCGGAGTTGCCGCTGGGGGCATGGGATGCGGTCCAAGCCGCAAACCCCTCGCTTGGAGTTGCCGCGCCGGACACCGAGGCGCTGCTGATCCGCGGGCCGGGACCGGAGCGGCTGCAGGCCGACTGCCATCTGGTCCCCATCGACGCCTGCTATGAGCTTGTGGGCCAGCTGCGCCGGGTCTGGCGGGGATTCGACGGCGGCCAGCAGGCGCGCGAACAGCTTGCGGCTTTCTTCGACAAGGTGGCTGGCCGCAGCAGGCCCGTACCAGACCTTCCGGAGCCTCCCGCCCCTGCCGCGTCAGCGGACGTGGCGCAACCCGCAGCCCACGCCGCGGCAGCGGAGGGAGCCGTGACAAATGACTGACCTTCAGTTCGCCGTCGTTGACCTTCAGCCGGAGCGTTACGCCGCGGCCCCCCAACTGACCGCACGGCTGCGCATCAGCGAATCCACCGGCGCCGCCATCCACGCCATCGCCCTGCGCTGCCAGGTCCGCATCCAACCGCAGCGGCGCGGCTATGACGCCGAGGAAGCGGCCGGGCTGCTGGACCTCTTTGGCCCGCGCGAACGCTGGCCCTCCACGCTGAAACCATTCCTGTGGATGCAGTGCAGCACCATGGTCCAGGGGTTCACGGACCAGACCGAGGTGGACCTGCCGCTGCCGTGCACCTTTGACTTCGACGTGGTCGGCGCGAAATACCTGCACGCCCTCCGGGACAAGGCCGTCCCGCTTGAGCTGCTCTTTTCCGGCACGATCTTCACCAAGGGAACCACCGGATTCGGGGTGGAGCAGGTGCCCTGGGACCGGGAAGCGAGCTACCAGATGCCGGTGTCCGTGTGGCGAGGGCTGATGGACGCGTTCTTCCCGCACGCCGGCTGGATCCGTCTTGACCTCGACGTCATCAACGCGCTGGCGCACTACAAAGCCGCGCTGGGCCTGACCTCCTGGGAGGAAACCATGGAGAGCCTACTGGCGAAGGCCGGTGAACCGGTCCCGTGAACACTAGTCTCAGCCTGGCCCGCGCCATTGCGGATGTGGTCCTCTACGAGGGCTATCTGCTCTACCCCTACCGGGCCTCCTCCCAGAAGAACCAGGCCCGCTGGCAGTTCGGCATCCTGGGCCCTCAGGGCGCCGCCGGGAACGGAACGGGCGAGGATTCTGCTATGTCCACCGACTGCCTGCTGCTGGCCGGCCCCCTAGCCCGGCTGGAGGTCCATCTGCGCTTCCTGCAGCTGCAGTCGCGCAGCGTCGAGGAGGCCGACGGCGGCGCCTTCCGGCCGGTGCCCGGGCTGACGGTCGGATCCGCCAGCTGGCTGAGCTGGGACGAGGCGACTGAGCACGAGCTGACGCTGGGGCCGTTCAGCCTGGCCGAGCTGGCCGAGGGCCTGAGCCTGCCCGTGGAGGTTGCCGGCGGGGAGGAGGCGGAACTTCTGACGGATGAGGCCGGCACGGTGGCCGGAAGGCTGGTCCGACGGCGGCGGCCGCTGCACGGTGTCGTCCGGCTGACGGCGGCGGAAGTTCCGCCAGCCGGGACGGCGGAAGTGTCGCCAGCCGGGACGGACACCAGTGCCCCGTTCGACTGTGGCAGCAGGCCGTTGCTCCGGCTGCGGGTGGCAGCCGAAAACCTTGCGGACGGCCAGGGCGCGGGCAAGCAGGGTGCCATCGCCACGTCGTTTATCGGCACCCATCTGCTGCTTGGCGCCCAGGACGCGGATTTCGTCTCGCTGCTTGAGCCGCCCGCCGAAGCTCAGGCCGTCGCTGCCGCGTGCACCCATCACCGGTGCTGGCCCGTACTGGCCGGTCCAGAAGGCCAGCGGGACATTCTGCTGCTGTCCCCGATCATTCTCTACGACCACCCGGCCGTTGCTCCGGAAAGCTCCGTTGCCCTCTACGACTCCACCGAAATCGACGAGATCCTGACCCTGCGTGTACTGACACTGACCGAGGAGGAAAAGGCCGAGGCCCGTGCCACCGATCCGCGTGCGGCTGCGGTCATTGACCGCTGCGAGGCGATGTCCCCGCAGGAGCTGCAGCAGCTGCATGGGGCTCTGCGCAGCCCGCATGCCATGGAGGGGGCAGCAGAAGCCGGGGATCTGCCCTGGTGGGATCCGGCATCGGACGCCAGCGTCCAGCCGGAGGCCGACGTCGTCATGATCGCCGGAGTCCCGGTCTCGCGGGGCAGCCGGGTGGTTGTCCGCCCGCAGCGCCGGGCCGACGCACAGGACCTGTTTTCCGCCGGCCAAATCGCCCGCGTCAACGGCGTGCACTTCGACGTCGACGGAAGCACGCACGTCGCCGTCGTTCTGGAAGCGGATCCGGCCGCGGAACTGCAGGAATGGTACGGCCGCTATCTGTATTTTGCACCGGAGGAGCTGGAACCGATGGGTCCGCTGACGGACCCGGAAGATCGAAGGGAAAATGGATCATGAGAGTCCTAGGCATGCTCACCACACTCGTGTTGCTGGCCGGGGCCGCTACGGTTGCGGTCGTCGGGGTGCGCTCCATCCCTGACATCCAGCGCTACCTTAAGATCAGGCAAATGTGAGGCAATCGGTCCAAGCCGGTCAGCCCAGGGCCGTGGCTCCGGCCCCGGGTCCGGCCCTGGTATCCGGGCCGGACCCGGGGCATGTGCTGGTGGCCGGCGTCGGTAACATCTTCCTGCGCGACGACGGCTTCGGCCCCGAGGTGGCCCGCAGGCTCGCCTCGGAACCCCTTGCGTTCCAACCAGGGGTGCAGGTGGTGGATTACGGCATCCGCGGGATGCATCTGGCCTACGATCTGTTGGACCCGGTGGATGCGCTGGTGCTGGTGGATGCGTTGCCTCCGGGTTCCGGGATGCCTGGAGACCTCCGTGTGATGCAGATAACGCCGGAGGATCTAACGTCCGGGTCACACATTGGCCAGCCACACGTTGGGCAGCCACACGTTGGGCTGGGGCTGGACCTGCACGGCATGGATCCGTTGACGGTCTTGGCCCGGCTTCGCTCGCTGGGCGGAGAGCTGCCGATGACCTATCTGGTGGGGTGCGTGGTGGCGGACACCGAAGAAGGCATCGGTCTCTCGTCCGCAGTGGAGGCCGCCGTGCCGCGCGCCATGGCCCAGGTCATCTCGCTGGCTGCGCAGCATGTTTCCGCGGTCGCCGCTGAACTGACCCCAACCGATCCGAGGAGGTAGCCGCCATGTGTCTGGGGATTCCGGGAAAAGTAATAGAGATGGTTGAGGGGTACGGAGGCCAGCTGGCGCTGGTTGATGTGGCCGGGGTGCGGCGGAAGATTAACATCGGCCTGTTGGACGAGGGGCCGCTTGAGCCGGGGTCGTGGGTGCTCATACATATGGGGTTTGCGCTGGAACGCGTGGATGCCGCCGGGGCTGACAAAGCCATGGACGGGCTGGAACTGATGGGCCGGCCCCGGAATGCCGACGTGGACGCCGGTAAACAGGCAGCCGTTGGGGAAGTTCGGGGCGTGACCGAAGTTTAGGTGTAGTGCTCCAGGGCCACGGCGGTGCCCCTGTGTTCGACGCTGCTGTTCGCGATTTTCAGGTGCCGGACGGTGAAGAGCTGTAGCTGGTGCAGCTGCGGCGCGGTGAGCCTGTCGCACACCCAGTCCCAATGCAGGGATACGGCGTCGCCCACGGCCAGGTCCGCCACGAAGCCCACGCCCGCCACCGCGTACCTGGCCGTCTCAACCTGTGGCTGGCCGAGTGAGAGGACCCGGCCGTCCCACTCCAGCGGGCGGGAGCTCACCAGGGCCTCGTCGCCGGTGATGGCCAGCACTTCGCCCCACCGGATGCGGCATTTATCCAGCACGTTTAGTGCGGTGGCATAGCGCCGGTCATCGCGCAGCAGCCCCAGCCATGGATAGACCTCGAAGACATGGAAACTGTGGTGCGGAACGCCGCCCGCCAGCACCCCTTCGATCAGGTGCGGGAACTGCTGCCCGGTGCGGGCGCGGAACCGGTCTTCCATTGAGTTGCCAACGTTTCGGAGGCCGACGCGGTCCAGCAGTGAGTTGCCCACCCAGTAGGCCTCCACCACCCGGTGATCCAGTGGATCACGGATTCCTGTGGCCCCGGCAATGAGTTCCAGATAGGGCCAGGCACCGGCGAACCCTTTGGCCAGTTCACGCAGTCCGGGATCTGTGACGCCGGATTGGCCGTAGTGCAGCAGTGCATCACTGTCTTCGGGCCCGCAACTGCCTCGGGAGTTGGGCGGGTAGGCATAACGGACAAACAACTGGGCGCCATCGATAACCATGTTCTGGCCTCGTTCCCTAGGGTGATACTTGACGGTAGCACCGCCCTGTATGGCCGACAAGGAAACCTGAAGCTGCCGTCGTCGGGCGCGCGTTCCGTTGACACTCCCAGCACCCGGGTAGATGCTGGAGGCCTGCACGCTCTTCTTGAACACCAATGTTCTCTGTCGAGGAGGTGAGCCAGTGTCTTCCGGCCAGATCCCCCGGCGCTCGCTCCTGAAAGGCATCGTCCTAGGTGGCGGGGCGGCGTTGCTGTCCGGCTGCGGCCCGAGCGGCGACGCGGGCGGCGCCCCAACGGTGGCAGGCACTGACTACGCCGCCGGCCCCCTCAGCGTCACTGACCAGCGTGGCAAGACCCTGACCTTCAGCAAACCGGTCACCAGGGTGGTGACCATTCCGATGCCGGCGGCTTCGCTACTGGTGGCCGTCGACCAGGGCGCAGGCCATCTGTCCGCCATGCATAACGCGTCCTGGGTGGCCATGCGGGACGGCATTATGGGACAGTTCTACCCGGCTGCTTTGAACATCCCCCATGACATTGCCACCCAAGACTTCATCCCGAACGTCGAAAGCGTCCGCGCGCTGGATCCGGACGTCGTCGTGCAGTGGAGCGACTCGCAACTCATCGCCCCACTGGAAAACGCGGGCCTGAAGGTGCTGGGGCTGAGCAACACTGGAACGCAGCAGGACGTGGATGCCTGGATCACCATGTTCGCGGCCATGCTGGGCAAGCCGGAGCGTGCCAGCCAGTTCAAGGCCCGCAGCGACGCGGAACTGAAGGAAGTCCAGTCCGCTGCTGCGGGGCACGCCGGAGCCGGCCCACGGATCATCTACTTCAACCGCTTCACCGGCGGTCTCAAGGTGGCGGGAACGAGCAGCTACAACGACTTCTACATCAAACTGGTGGGCGGAACCAATCCGGCCTCCGGCGCGCAGGGGGCTAAGGGCTCGGGGATGGTCGGGGTCGACGTCGAACAGGTGCTGGCCTGGGATCCGGAGGTGGTCCTGTTGGGGAACTTCGATGCGGCGATGCCCAACGACATCTACTCCAACCCGGTCTGGCAGACGGTCTCCGCGGTCCGCTCCCGCCGGGTCTACAAGGTTCCGCTGGGCGGCTACCGCTGGGATCCGCCCGGACAGGAATCGCCCTTGATGTGGCACTGGCTGGCAGACATCAGCTTTCCCCAGCAGGGTAAATCGCAGCTCCGCAACAAGATCACCGGCTACTACGACTTTCTCTATGCCCGTAAACCCAGCACCGAGCAAATGGACAAGGTCCTGTGGACCGATGTGAACGGCCAGTCGACCGACTACGGGCAATTCGATGCTTCATGAGTCCGGCTCGGACCGCCTGAGCCGGGACGCAGCACCGGCAGCGGGCGCGCCCGAGGCCTCGCCCCCGAACCGGCACGGCGGCAAGCCGGCCAAGTCGCCCGGCGGCAAGCCGGTCGGGCCGCCCGGCCGCACGCAGACCGCATTGCCCGGCGGCAAGCCGGTCAGGTCGCACAGCCGCACGCAGACCGCGTTGCACGGCCGCAGGCAGACCAAGTTGCCCGGCCGCAGGCCGGGCAGGTACCCCGCACGCGCCGTGGCGGGCAGCTCCGTCGTCGTCCTCCTGATGGGCCTGGCGGCGCTGGCGCTGGGGCGCTACAACGTTCCGTTCTGGGATGTGCTGCAAACGCTGGCGTCCCGGCTGCTGCCGATCCCCGCGTCCGTCAGTGGGGTGGAACAGAACGTGGTGCTGCTGGTGCGGCTGCCGCGGGTGCTGCTGGCGCTGCTGGTGGGCGGCGGACTGGCAATCGGTGGCGCCGCGCTGCAGGCCATCTTCCGCAATCCGCTGGTCAGCCCGGAAATCATCGGCGTCTCCGCCGGTGCCTCTTTTGGCGGTGCGCTGGCCCTGCTGCTGGGACTAGGCTCCGCCGTGCTGGTGGGTTCATCCTTCCTGTTCGGGCTTGCGGCGTTGGGGCTGCTGTTCCTGATCACCTCGGGGAAGGGCGGCACGCCGATGCTGATGCTTGTGCTGGGCGGAGTGGTCACCGGGTCCTTCTTCTCGGCGCTGGTGGCCCTGGCTACCTATGTGGCGGACCCGTTCACCACGCTGCCTGCCATTGTTTTCTGGCTGTTGGGCAGTGTGGCATCGGCAACTTACGCCCAGGTGCTGGTGGCGGTGGGACCGGTGCTGGTGGGGACTGCCGTACTGCTCGCGCTGCGCTGGCGGATCAACGTCCTCTCGCTGGGCGATGAGGACGCCGCGGCGCTGGGGCTGCGGCCGCGGACCCTGCGCTGGGTGGTCCTGGTCTCGGTGGCCCTGATCGTGGCAGGCGCAGTGGCGGTCAGCGGTGCCATCAGCTGGGTGGGACTGGTGATTCCGCACCTGGCACGGATGTGGGTGGGCCCGGACCACCGCGTGCTGCTGCCGGTGTCCTTCCTGGTGGGCGGGGCCTACATCGTTGCCGTGGACACCATTGCCCGTACGGCAACCGCCGGCGAGATTCCGCTGGGGGTCCTCACTGCGCTGATCGGCGCCCCGGTGTTCTTCCTGCTGCTGCGGCGCAACCGGGACAGGATCTGGGACAGTGCTTGAGCTTGCCGGTGCCGGCTTTGGCTATTCGCGGCAGGACTGGGTGTTCCGGGACCTCAGTTTCACCGTGCCCGCAGGGACGGCCACCGCCATTTTGGGACCCAATGGTGCGGGGAAGACAACGCTGGTGCGGTGCGCCGCCGGCCTGCTCAGCCCGCAGGAAGGCGAGATACGGCGTCGGGACACGGTGGGCTATGTGCCGCAGGCGCACGGCAGTGCATTTGCCTACCGGGCGCTGGATATGGTGCTGATGGGGCGGGCCCGCAAGGTGGGGCTTTTCCGCTCCCCGGGGCCCTCCGACGCCGCAGCAGCGGCCGGGGCCATGCACCGGGTGGGGATCGGCGCGCTGGCTGACCGGCTGTTCCCCACGCTCAGCGGCGGCGAGCAGCAGCTGGTCCTGATTGCCCGGGCCATCGCCGCCGGTTGCCCCATCCTGGTGCTGGATGAGCCGGCCACCGGTCTGGACCTGAAGAACCAGGCGCTGGTGCTGACTCTGCTGCGCGAGCTGCTGGCCGATGGCATGGCCATGCTGTTGAGCACGCATCATCCGGACCACGCCCTGTATCTGGCCGATTCCGTGGTGCTGATGGGCCGGGACCGTGTCCAGGCGGGCAGCGCCGCGGAGTTGTTGACGGCTCCGGAGCTGTCCGCGTTGTACGAGGTCCGCGTCTCGACTGTTGATTACGACGATGGCGGGCATCCCCGGCGGACGGTGGTGCCGCACTTTGACGTGCCGCTGCCTCCCATGGCCCCCCGCTGACGGGTTGAAAACACACTTCGCGCCCATGTCCTCGAAAACATGGGCGCGACGTGTGCTCTCAACTGGACGCCGCTTCAACGCGGGGTCACCGCAACAGGGGCGGGAGGGGGTCGATCAGACGGAGACCTTTTCCCGCTCCCCGGCTGCCGAGTCGGGACCGTTCAGGGCTCCCGTGCCGCTCACGGCTCCGACCAGCACGGCATCATCCGCGTCGCCGTCGGCATCCAGGACACCGTGCCCGCCGTCGGCCATCATGGTGGTCTCGTCGAAGGGTTCCAACCGGTTCAGCACGCGGTCCACCCGGGGCCGATCGATTTCTTTGACCCAGGTGCCCATGATGACCGTCGCCACCGCGTTGCCGGTGAAGTTGGTCAGTGCGCGGGCCTCGGACATGAACCGGTCGATGCCGACAATGAAGGACACGCCGCCCACCAGGTCCGGCCGGTGCGAGGCCAGCCCGCCCGCAAGGGTGGCCAGACCGGCGCCACTGACGCCCGCGGCCCCCTTGGAAGCCAGGATCATGAAGAGCAGCAGGCCGATCTGGGAACCGAGGTCCAACGGCTTACCCAGCGCGGAGGCAACGAACAGGGCCGCCATGGTCAGGTAGATGGCAGTGCCGTCCAGGTTGAAGGAGTAGCCGGTGGGGACGGTGACGCCAACAACCGGCTTGGAAACGCCCAGGTGCTCCATCTTGGCGATCAGCCGCGGCAGCGCCACTTCGGAGGACGAGGTGGAGACAATGAGCAGGTATTCCCGGCCCAGGTAGCGCATCAGCTTGAAGATGTTCACGCCGGTGACCAGCTTCAGGATGCCGCCCAGGATGATCACGATGAAGATGATGCAGGTGAGGTAGAACGCGCCCATCAGGGACAGCAGGCTCAGCACTGCCTTCCAGCCGGTCAGGCCGACGACGGCGGCAATGGCACCGAAGGCACCCACCGGCGCCAGCCACATGATCATGATCAGGATCCGGAAGACCAGCGCCTGGATGTAGCCGATGCCGGTCAGGACCGCCTTGCCGGTCTTGCCCATCTTCTGCAGCGCAAAGCCGGCCAGCAGCGCAATCAGCAGGGTCTGCAGAATGTTGCCCGCCGTCAGGGAGGACAGCAGCGAGGTGGGGATGATGCCCAGGACGAAGTCCGTCGTCGTGCTGGCCTCAGCGGGAGCCTTATAGACCGCGTCCTTGAGGTTCAGGCCGGCGCCGGGGTGGATGATGTTGCCAACCACCAGGCCGATGGCGAGTGCGAAGGTGGACATCACCATGAAATAAGCCAGCGCCAGGCCGCCCACCTTGCCCACCGTAGTGGCTTTGGCTATGGAGCCGATGCCCAGAACGATGGTGCAGAAAATGATGGGCGCGATCATCATCTTGATCAGCGCAATGAAGCCGTCGCCCAGCGGCTTCAGCTGGGCGGCGAAGCCATCCTTGCCGGGGAAGGCCAGGCCGACGACGACGCCGAGAATGACCGCCACGACGACGGCGATGTACAACCAATGCGATTTGTCGAGCCTCTTGCGGCGTGCGACAGGTGCAGCTGACTCTCCTCGCTGAGAGGTCATCGGGCACTCCTTATTAGCTAGTCTTGACTATGACGTACGGGAACGTCCTGGTCCGCACGGACCAGTTCCGCGCTCTGACCAGCATGCCGTCCCTTGTGATAGTCATCACCCTTGCGTTCATATTGGTCACAGAGCCACTTGGTGCAGAACAATCAGTCCAGGGTCCAGAGGTCCAGAACAATCAGTCCAGGAAGGAGCCGGTCGTGGGATTACGGGACTGGAGCATTGCCCGCCGGCTCCTTGTGGGCAACCTGCTCTTCATCCTGCTGGCGACGGCGATTGTGACTGCTGCACTGTATTTCGATGCCCGTGACAGGTCCTACAGCCAGGCGGAGGACAGGATGGCCTCGATTGCGACGACCATTGCGGACAATCCGCTCGTGCTCACGGCGGCAGCCAGCCCCGACCCCACGGCGGCGCTGCAGCCGTATGCGCAACAGGTGATGGCCGGTGCGCGGGTGGATTTCATCACGATCATGGCACCGGACCGGACCCGCTGGACGCACCCCAATCCAGCCGAGATCGGCAAACCCTACATCGGCTCGATCGAGCAGGCCCTGGCAGGCCGGACCTACACCGAAATCACCGCGGGGACGCTGGGTCCGTCGGTGCGGGCAATCGTCCCGGTCAAGGATGCCAGCGGGGCAGTGAAAGCGCTGGTGGCCGTGGGCGTCACGGTGACCAACGTGGAAGTGGCGCTCAGCGCAAGGCTGCCCGCCGTCGTCGGCATTGCCTTGCTGCTGCTGCTGGGCGGGTCCATCGCCGCCTGGCTGCTGGGCCGCTACCTGCGCCGCGTCACGCTGGGCTGGGGACCGGAACGGCTGGGCCAGCTCTTTGCCTACTATGAGTCGGTGCTGCACTCGGTCCGCGATGGTCTGGTGCTGGTGGACCGCAACGGCGAACTCGTTATGTACAACGACCAGGCGGCCGAGCTGCTGGGCATCGGGGCACCGGTGGAGGGCCGTCCCGCCCCCAAACTCAGTGAACTGGAGCTGCCGGAAAGCCTGGAGGAGTTGCTGCGAAGCGGCCGGACCGCGCGGGACGAAATCCACCTGACCGGCTCCCGGCTGCTGGTGGTCAGCCAGGAACCGGCCCGCTCCCCCGGCGCCGCGCCTGTCGGCGCCCCGCCCGAAGTACACACCCCATCCAAAGCGGCCGTCGCCGGAACGGAGGCAAAAACGTCGCCCGCGGCGCGGTTCCGCAGGCCCCGCCCATCCCGGATGGGTACTGTCGCGACCCTGCAGGACCACACGGTGATCCAGCGCCTGGGTGATGAGCTGCGTTCCACCCGGACGCTGACCGACGCTCTCCGGGCGCAGACACATGAGCACGCCAACCGCATCCACACCCTGGTTTCGCTGCTGGAACTTGGCCGCACCGAGCAGGCACTGCAGTTTGCCACCCAGGACCTGCAGCTGAGCCAGCGGCTGGCCGACGAGGTGCTCTCCTCCGTGGATGAGCCGGTGATCAGCGCGCTCCTGATGGGCAAGGCGGCGCAGGCGAACGAGCGTGGGATCGAGCTCCGCGTGCGCGTGGATGCGGACGCCCAAACAGCGGGCATCAGTGCCCACGATGCCGTCACCATCCTGGGGAACCTGATTGACAATGCCCTGGATGCCGCGGCGGATGGGGAGGAGCCGCGCTGGGTTGAGGTCAATCTGGGGGCCGGAGCAGGTGTTGGATCCGGCCGTGGCCTTGGCTCCGGTTCTGGCGGTCGTTCCGGGAGCGGCACCGACCTTGCCCCCGGTTCTGGCACTGGCTCCGGGACGGCCCTGATCCTGGAGGTCGCGGACAGCGGCGTCGGCGTGGATGCTACCGCGGACAATGTGCTCAAGAAGGGCTTCACCACCAAGCTTTCCGACGGCGGCGGCCGCGGAATCGGCCTTGCCCTGGTCCGGCAGTCCGTGCAGCGGCTGGGCGGAAGCCTGGACATCGGCCGGCGGGCGGGGGCGGTCTTTACCGTCACCCTGCCCGTGGGGCCGGCGAACGGGGCGGGTGACCTGACGACGTCGGAGGGCCCGGCTGGGCGCGACGGAGTGGGAGCCACCGATGGCCCTTAGCCCTGATCCCATCCGCGTCCTGGTGGTCGACGACGAGCCCATAGCCGCGGACGCACACTCGGTCTACGTCCAGCGCCTGGACGGCTTTGCCCTGGCCGCCGTGGCACGCAACGGCCAGGAAACCCTGCGGGCTCTGGCCGATGCCTCCGCCGCCGGCAACCCGATCGATCTGATCCTGCTGGACATGAACCTGCCGGATCTGCACGGGCTGGACGTGAGCCGGCGGATCCGTGCCGCCGGCTACGCCGTGGATATCATTGCCATCACCGCCGTCCGCGAACTGCAGACTGTCCGCGGCGCCATATCAGCCGGCATTGTGCAGTACCTGATTAAGCCGTTCACCTACGCGACGTTTGCGGAGAAGTTGGCCAACTACCGGCAGTTCCGGCTCCAGCTGCAGACCCAGGAATCATCCGCCTCACAGTCCGGCGTCGACCAGGCCTTCGCCAGTTTGCGCAGCCCGGTGGAGGCCGCCCTCCCCAAGGGGCTCTCCGAGGCGACCCTGTCCGCCGTCGTCGACCTGCTGACGACCAGCGCAGGTCCGGTCTCCGCGACCGAGGTGATGGAGCAACTGGGCATGTCCCGGGTGACCGCCCGGCGCTACCTGGAGTACCTTGCGGACCAGCAGTCCGTGCGCCGCAGCGCCAGGTACGGCACCCCCGGGCGCCCCGAAAACGAATACAGCTGGCTGAGGTAGGCGCCCGCCTACGCGTTGAGTGTGGACTTATGCCCCTTGGAACGCGGATTTTAGGGGCACAACTCCACACTCAACGAGGGAAAGATGTATACATAACGCCTTTTCTGGATATAGGATTGGGGGAAATAGCGGCGCAGTGAGCTGCTCTCTGTATACACTGAGGGAACACGATGGGTTGCGAGGAGGCAGGATGCGTGCCAGCGATCGAGCCTACGAGGCGCTGCGTGCAGACATTGTCGAATGGCGGCTGCCTCCCGGGTCGGTGCTGGCCGAGGTGGAGCAGTCGAAGCGGCTGGGGGTCTCGCGCACCCCGCTCCGGGAGGCGCTGGCCCGGCTCACCGCCGAAGGACTGGCGGCCGCACACTCCGGCCGCGGCGTCGTCGTCACCGACATTTCCCTGGACCACGTCCGGGAGCTCTTCGAGCTCCGCGAGGCGCTGGAATGCCGGGCCGCAGCGCTGGCCGCCGAGCGCGGCGACCGGACGGTCTTTGACCAGTTGCATGCACAGCTGGCGGGCGCCGAGGGACTGCTCAGTCCCGAGGACCCAAGCCGGCAGGAGTATTACGGCCTGGTGGGGCGACTCGACGAGGCGATCGATGCCGCCGTCGGCAATGCCTACCTGGCCCAGGCGCTGAGGAACCTGCGGATCCATCTGGTGCGCGTCCGGCGGATGGCGAAGGACAATCCGGACCGGCTGATGGAAGCCGCCCGGGAACACGCCACCATTGCCGGGGCCATCGCCGTCGGAAACCCCGCACTCGCCGCCGCCGCCACCACTGTCCATCTGAGCAAGAGCCTCGACCATCTGTTAGCCACCCACTGACCCGGCCTCCAGGACGATCCATCCGCGAGACCGCCCATCCGGAACGCTTCACGAAAGGAAGCCGATGACGATCCAACATCACGTCCGCGTCTACAGGAGCGAGGAAAACCTGGCCCGCCAGGACCAGCTGGCGTACAAGATTGCCCAGGTCGCGGCAGACCCGGTGCCGGTGTCGGAGGAGGTCACCGCGATGGTGATCAACCGGATCATCGACAACGCGGCGGTGGCCGTCGCCTCGCTGAACCGGGCCCCGATTGTGGCCGCACGCGCCCAGGCGCTGGCGCATCTGGTGCGCCCGGGGCAGGACGGTTTCACCGGTAAGGGATCCTGTATCTACGGCATCGACGAGCGGGTCTCGCCGGAGTGGGCAGCCTGGGCTAATGGGGTAGCCGTGCGGGAGCTGGACTACCATGACACGTTCCTTTCCGCGGAATACTCGCACCCCGGGGACAACATTCCGCCGATTCTGGCGGTGGCCCAGCACGTGGGCAGCACCGGCGCGGATCTGGTCCGCGGCATTGCCACCGGCTATGAAATCCAGGTGGATCTGGTCAAGGCCATCAGCCTGCATAAACACAAGATCGACCACGTGGCCCATCTGGGGCCCTCCGCCGCCGCCGGCATCGGCTCGCTGCTGGGCCTGGACGTCGACACGATCTTCCAGGCCGTGGGCCAGGCTTTGCATACGACGACGGCGACCCGGCAGTCCCGCAAAGGCGAGATCTCCACCTGGAAGGCGCACGCCCCGGCCTTCGCCGGAAAGATGGCCGTGGAGGCGGTGGACCGTGCCATGCGGGGCCAGACCTCGCCGACGCCGATCTACGAGGGTGAGGACGGGGTCATCGCGTGGCTGCTGGATGGTCCGGATGGCTCCTATGAGGTCCCGCTGCCGGCCGAGGGTGAGGCCAAGCGCGCCATCCTGGACACCTACACGAAGGAACATTCCGCGGAGTACCAGGCCCAGGCCTGGATCGACCTGGCCCGGAAACTGCACGGCGCATACCCGCAGCTGGCGGACCCGGCCCAGGTGCAGAGCATTGTCATCCACACCAGCCACCACACGCACTATGTGATCGGCTCCGGCGCGAACGATCCGCAGAAATACGATCCCTCCGCCTCCCGCGAGACACTGGACCACTCCATCCCCTACATCTTCACCGTCGCGCTGCAGGACGGCGCCTGGCACCACGTAGCCTCCTATGCCCCGGAGCGCGCCGCCCGGCCGGACACCGTGGATCTGTGGCACAAGGTCAGCACCCGGGAGGACCCGGAATGGACCCGGCGCTACCACTCGCTGGACCCCCAGGAGAAGGCCTTCGGTGGCAGAGTGGAGATCACCCTGGCGGACGGGACCACCATCACGGATGAGATCGCCGTCGCGGACGCCCACCCGCTGGGCGCCCGGCCCTTTGCCCGCGTGCAGTACATCAACAAGCTCCGCACCCTGGCCGCCGGCATAGGCGGACAGCGGGTGGTGGCGGAGGAGGAAATCGACCGCTTCCTGGACACCGTGCAGCGGCTGCCCGAGCTGGCCGCCGGCGAACTGGACGGGCTGAACATCCGGGCCGCCGCCGGCGTCATAAACCTGGCCACTGCGCCGAAGGGACTGTTCTGATGCTCTACGCCAAGACCACCGCCGCGCAGAAACGGCTCAACTTCCGGCAGGCCCTGGCCTCCGGCCGGCTGCTGCAGTTCCCGGGCGCCTTCAACCCGCTCTCCGCCACCCTCATCCAGGACAAGGGGTTCGACGGCGTCTACATTTCCGGCGCGGTCCTCGCCGCCGACCTGGGGTTGCCGGACATCGGACTGACCACGCTGACCGAGGTGGCAGGCCGGGCCCGGCAGATTGCCCGGATGACGGACCTGCCCGCCATTGTGGATGCGGACACCGGGTTCGGCGAGCCGATGAACGTGGCCCGCACGGTGCAGGAATTCGAGGACGCCGGACTGGCCGGCTGCCACATCGAGGACCAGATCAACCCCAAGCGCTGCGGGCACCTGGACGGCAAGGCCGTCGTCGACCTGGACACCGCAGCCAAACGGCTGCGTGCCGCCGCCGACGCCCGCCGCGATCCGAACTTCCTGCTGATGGCCCGCACCGACATCCGCGCGGTGGACGGCCTGCAGGCCGCCATCGACCGGGCCAAGGCACTGGTCGACGCCGGCGCGGACGCCATCTTCCCCGAGGCCATGCGGGACCTGGGCGAATTCGAGGCGGTCCGGAAGGCAGTGGAAGTGCCCGTCCTGGCCAACATGACAGAGTTCGGCAAGAGCGAACTCTTCACCGCCGGGCAACTGGAATCCATCGGCATCAATATGGTCATCTACCCGGTGACCCTGCTGCGCAGCGCGATGGGCGCCGCCGAGCGTACGCTGGAGACAATCCGCACAGCCGGATCACAGCAACCGGCGGTAGAGACGATGCAGAGCCGCGCGCGGCTGTATGAGCTGGTGGACTACGAGTCGTACAATCGCTTCGATACAGCTGTTTTCAATTTCACAGTTCCCGGAAGCCAGGAGCAGCCATGACAGCAACACCAGAAACTGCCAGCAGCGAGGTGGAGGTCCACAAGGGCCTGGCCGGCGTCGTGGTGGACACCACGCGGATCTCCAAGGTGAACCCCGAGACCAATTCCCTGCTGTACCGCGGCTACCCGGTCCAGGAACTGGCAGCGAAATGCTCCTTTGAGGAAGTGGCCTACCTGCTCTGGTACGGCGAACTGCCGACAGCGGACCAGCTGGCGGAGTTTGAAAAGGCCGAAAGGGATGGCCGCGGTCTGGAGCGCGTGGTCAAGGCGGCCATCGACCTGCTGCCGCAGACCACCCACCCGATGGACGTCTGCCGGACCGCCGCGTCGGTGCTCGGCGCATCGCACCCCCAAGCCGAGGACAACTCGCGGGAAGCCAACCTGAAGAAGTCGATCGACCTGCTGGCCGCGATGCCCGCCGTCGTCGCCTATGACCAGCGCCGCCGCCGCGGCCAGGAGGAAGTCCCGGCCCGCGATGACCTGGGCTATTCGGCGAACTTCCTGTACATGACGTTCGGCGAGGAGGCTGCCCCCGAGGTGGTGGAGGCGTTCAACACCTCCATGGTGCTGTACGCGGAGCACTCCTTCAACGCCTCCACCTTCACGGCGCGGGTGATCACCTCCACCCTGGCGGACCTGCATTCAGCCGTCACCGGTGCCATTGGTGCGCTCAAAGGGGCACTGCACGGGGGCGCCAACGAGGCCGTGATGCACACCTTCGAGGAGATCATCGCGAGCGCCGGCGGGAAGGATCTGGCCGGCCACGCACAGGCCTGGCTGGAGGATGCCCTGGCCAGCAAGAAGAAGATCATGGGCTTTGGCCACCGGGTCTACAAGCACGGCGATTCGCGGGTACCCACCATGAAGGCGGCCCTGGATGCGATGGTGGAGCACTACAACCGGCCGGACTTGGGCGAGCTGTACGACGCCATGGAAGCGGGGATGGCGCAGGCGAAGAACATCAAGCCCAACCTGGACTACCCCACCGGGCCCGCCTACCATCTGATGGGCTTTGACACCGGGACCTTCACCCCGCTGTTCGTGGCCAGCCGGATCACGGGCTGGACGGCACACATCATGGAGCAGCTGGAGTCCAATTCGCTGATCCGTCCGCTGAGCCTGTACGACGGAGTAGACGAGCGGCACGTGCCCTAACCGGGTAACCGGACCGGAGCCTGTTCTGCGGCTTGGAAGCGCCCTACCCGTGCCCTGCCCGAGTTTCCCCCGGGACACTGGCCCGATCAGGCGCTCCAGATGCCGGATATGCTCTCCGCGACCGTCTCATTGTCGTCATTGAGCACCACGCGCACGGCAAGCCGCTGCCCCGCGAGCATCGCCGGCAGCCAGTGCTCCGCATCCGCCCACATCCGCTCCCGCGGGAGCACGCTGACTGGGTGCCACTGCGGAGCTATCTCGTCGCTTTCGGCCGGTTCCCCGGACCAGCTCCGCGTCAGGAAAACGGTGGTGTACATGTTCCATTCCGGCCGGGCCGGGAAGACGAATTCCACCGACCCGGCCGGAATCAGGTCTGCCGGAGCCACCCGGACACTGATCTCCTCGGCCACCTCCCGGCAGATGGCTTCCTCCGCGGACTCCCCTGCCTCCAGATGCCCGCCGACCCCCACAACCTTGCCCTGGCCGAAACCGGTTTTCTTCAGGCCCAGCAGCACTTCCTCTCCGGCAGGAGTATCCCGGAGGAGGAAGCAAAGGGTGACGGCGGCGCTCATTCCCCCAGCTTAGCGATCCGGCGCTGCCGGGCTGCCGGGTGGTACCGCCCTGCTGCGGCGCTCCAGCGCTGCTGGGGCTCTCCAGCGCTGCCGGCACTCCAACCCTGCTTCGGGCGCTCCAACCCTGCTGCGGGCACTCCAACCCTGCTGCGGGCACTCCAACCCTGCTTCGGGCGCTCCAACTTTCCTGCTTTGGATTACAGCCGGTTTGGATTACAGCCGGTCGGACAGCCCATCGCCCACCAACTGTTGGCGCAGCGCCACCGGCCCGCCCTTGATGTCAAACTGGCGGTCCATCAGCTCCGGGGCTGACATCCCCTCCCCCAGCTGCCCGGCCCAGGCTCCCACGGTCTGCCAGCTTGCCATGATCGAGTACTGCTGCCGAGGATCGAAAACGTAGTGGCCTCCGTCATCCAAGCGGGCCAGGAAGAACGAGGTGTCCGGTCCCGGCGCTGCCAGGTAGGGCCGGCCCTCCTGGCTGACGCCAAAGGCCATCCACCCTCCGGCACAGGCGAAGAGCGTGAAGTACTCCGGATGGGATGTCAGGTCCCGGGTGCTGAATAGCTTGCTGACGGACGCGGTTGCCACGTTGCGGATGGAGCAGCCGGTGTCCCCGGGCGAGGCGGTGCCGACGGCGTCCTGGGCCTGGTCTGCCGAGCCGCGCGGCCCCGGATGCAGCACCGCAGGCGGGGCCGACTGGTTTGCCCCTGCGGCGGCCGACGTTGAGTCGGTTGCGGGTTGGGCCGCGTCCTGGTTCCACAGGCCGTTTGCGGCGGTGGCAGCCAAACCCAGGGCTGCGGCCAGTCCGACGGCGGCTGCCAGGACCGGCCAACGCCGCCTGCTGCGGGTGGCCAGCTTGGCAGCCGGCCGGCGGGTTTGACCCGGGACAGCGCCGTCACTGAGGGCAGCTCCGTCGCTGAAGACCGCGCCGTCGTCGCTGATCCGTTTCAGGGTCTGGCGTGCCACCGCCGCGAGGTCCAGGTCCGGATCGCCGTCTGGGTCCGAGGCTGCCGGATCCGCGTCCCGCAGGGCGGTTGCAACAGGGCCGCCTCCGGTCCGGACAAAATCCGCGATACCGGCGGCAGAAGGTGCCAGACCTGCTGCCAGATTCTTCCTGGCCCGGCGCAACCGGTACCGGACCAACCACCGATGGTCGTCCAGCAGTGCGGTCAATGCGCCCTCCGGCAGAACGTCCCAGTACGCCAGCACCAGGAGGTCGCGGTCCTTGGCACTCGGGTGGCCCAACGCGTCGAGAGCGAACCGGAGCCGCGGTTCCCCCGCGTCACCACGCAGCCAGAGTGCCCGGGCCTGGAAGAGCAACCATGCCAGAGTTGATGATTCGGCGGAGGCGTCCTGCAGTTCGGCCAGCCTGAAGACATCCTCGGTGGCCTGCAGCGCATCCTGAAAGGAAGCCAGCCGTCGGCGGAAAAAGTCCAGCACCGGGCGGAAATTCGCCAATTGCTCCTTGACGAAATCGTGGTCCCGTTCTGCCAGCATGGTTCGCGCTCCTGGGCCTAAACCTACCCTTCAGCCTACCCGTTGGGTGTGGGGACGGGCCCCTTTCCAGGCGGGGTAATGGGGCCGATCGCCACACTCAACGAGGACGATGTAGAGGGCCTGGGCCCACCCCTGGGGGCAGGGGTAACCGAGCGGGGTGGCGGCGTGGGAGGTGGGCCTACCCGAGCGCGCGGGGATGGGCGGCGGCGTAGACCTCGCGCAGCGTATCCGCGGTTACCAGCGTGTAGACCTGAGTGGTGGTCACGGAGGCGTGCCCCAGAAGTTCCTGCACTACGCGCACATCCGCCCCGCCTTCGAGCAGGTGTGTGGCGAACGAGTGCCGCAAGGTGTGCGGGGAGACGTCCTTGGCGATATTGGCCCGATCGGCGGCGGTTTTGAGGATGGTCCAGGCGCTCTGCCGGCTGATCCGGCCTCCGCGGGCGTTCAGGAACAGCGCGGGCGTGCCCTTGCCCTTGGCCGCGAGCAGCGGCCGGCCGCGGACCAGATACGCCTCGATTGCGCGGACGCCATAGGAACCGAGAGGAACCAACCGCTCCTTGGACCCTTTGCCAAAAAGACGGACGACGGCGGGTCCGTCCGGTTCGTCCTGCTGGCCGACGGAGCCGGTGGCCCCCTCGCCGGGTCCGGAGAAGCCTCCGGCGTCCGCCCTCGAGGGCGCAGCACCCGGGCGCGCAGCACCCGGGCGCGCAGCCTCATGCGCCGGGTACAGGCTCAGGACGACGTCGTCCACGTCCAGTCCGACGGCCTCGCTGATCCGGGCACCGGTGGAATACAGAAACTCCAGCATCGCCCGGTCCCGGAGCCCAGTGGCGCTGTCTGTGCCCACCGCTTCCAGGATCCTGGTGACCTCGTCGACCGAGATGGCCTTGGGCAGCCGACGGCCGGGCATTGGCGGGTGGACGTCTGTGGCCGGGTCGGTGGGCGTGATTCCCTCCAGCGCCCAGAACTTGTGCAGCCCCCGGACGGCAACAATGGTGCGGGCGGCCGAACGTACACCCAGCGCAGTGGCACCATCCGAGCCGTCCCCGAGGGCCTGGGCGAAGGCCGTCACGTGGTGCCGGGTCACTCCCCTGGGATCTGTGACGCCTGCGCCTGCCAGGAACTGCTGGTAGCGGGCAAGGTCGCGCCGGTAGGCCGACATAGTGTTGGCCGCCAGGCCGCGCTCAACACCCACGTGCTGCAGGTAGTCGGTGACGGCCCGGCCCACGGTACCGGCGGCGGCGCTCACGCTCCGTGCTGGCTGGGGTGCACAGGCCAGGGCGCATCCGCCGGCCGCAGGCCGGCGAAGCCGGAGGCTCGGGCGGCGGCGAGGGCGAGGATTCCGACGACGGCGGAAGGGTTGTGGAGCGAGCCGTCCAGGACAGCTGCCACGGCGTCGTCGAGGTCCACCCAGCGGAACTGGATCTCCGCCTCCTCGTCCGTGCGGACGTGGCGCTGGTCCTCCGGCACGACGGTGAGTCCGCGGGCCAGGTAGATCCGGATCGCCTCGCTGGAGGAGCCGGGCGAGTTGAAGACATCCGCCAGCACGTTCCAGTCCGAGGCCACCAGGTCCGCCTCCTCGGCCAACTCGCGGACCGCGCCGGCCACGAAGCCCTCCCCTTCGACGTCGAGCAGGCCGGCCGGAATCTCCCACAGCGCCATCTTCACCGGATGCCGGTACTGGCGCAGCAGCAGCACCTGGCCGTCGTCGTTCATCACCAGCACCGCCACCGCCCCGGGATGGTCGATATAGTCCCGCGTCAGTGGCTCGCCGCCGTCCTCCAGCACAAAGGAGTCGCTGATGACGTTCCAGATCCGGCCCTGGTAGACCGTTTTGCTGGAAAGCAACGGCCGGGGACTGGCCTGGTCCGCCAGCTCCTCCTCACCGATCACCGGCGCCGCGGCCGGAAGGGAAGGATCCGCCGGAACCGGTGAATCCACAGGAGTCGATGCATCGGCCGGCCCGGTCATGGCCTAGACCTCCAGCAGCCGGGTGGCCCGCTGGCGGTCCAGCGCCGCTGCGACCAGGCCAGCGAAGAGCGGATGCGGACGGGTGGGCCGCGAGCTCAGCTCCGGGTGCGCCTGTGTGGCCACGTAGTACGGATGGACCTCGCGGGGCAGTTCCACGTACTCGACGAGTTTGCCGTCCGGGGAGGTTCCGGAGAAGACCAGCCCCTTGCCGGCAATCTGGTCGCGGTATTTGTTGTTGACCTCGTAGCGGTGCCGGTGCCGTTCGCTGACGGTGGTGGCGCCGTAGGTTTCCGCGACGACGGAGCCCTCGTCGAGCTTGGCCTCGTACAGGCCCAGCCGCATGGTACCGCCCAGGTCCCCCTTGCCGCCGACGATCTCCAACTGCTCCTCCATGGTGGCAATCACCGGGTACTTGGAATCCGGCTCGAATTCGCTGGAGGATGCGCCCTCCAGGCCCACCACATTGCGCGCGTACTCGATCACCATGCACTGCAGGCCCAGGCACAGGCCCAGCGACGGCAACTGGGTTTCACGGGCAAAGGTCAGCGCGCCAAGCTTGCCTTCCAGGCCGCGGATGCCGAAGCCGCCGGGAACGCAGATTGCGTCGACGCCGTCGAGCGCCTTGGCCGCGCCGGCCTCCGTGGCGCACTCGTCGGAGGGCACCCAGCGGATCTTGACCTTGGCGTTGTTCGCGAAGCCGCCCGCGCGCAGCGCCTCGGTGACCGAGAGGTAGGCGTCCGGGAGATCAATGTACTTGCCGACCAGGGCAATCTCGACGTCGTGGGCAGGGTTGTGGACGGCCTCCAGCAGTTTGTCCCACTTCGCCCAGTCCACGTCCTTGAAGGGCAGGTCCAGCGCCCGGACAATGTAGGAATCCAGCCCCTGCGCGTGCAGCGTCTTGGGGATGTCGTAGATGCTGGGCGCGTCCGGACAGCCGATCACGGCGTCGATGTCCACGTCGCACATCCTGCCGATCTTCTCCCGCATCGGCTCCGGGACCACCCGGTCGGAGCGGAGCACGATGGCGTCGGGCTGGATACCGATGGAGCGCAGCGCGGCAACGGAATGCTGGGTGGGCTTGGTCTTCAGTTCCTGGGAAGGGCCAATGTACGGCACCAGGGACACGTGCAGGAAGAAGACATTGTTGCGGCCGACGTCCTGGCGTACCTGGCGTGCCGATTCCAGGAACGGTTGGGACTCGATGTCACCGACGGTGCCGCCGATCTCGGTGATGATGATGTCCGGAGCCTTCTTGCCCTCCGCAGGCAGGCGCATGCGGCGCTTGATTTCATCGGTGATGTGCGGGATCACCTGGACCGTGTCCCCCAGGTATTCGCCGCGGCGTTCCTTGGCGATCACGGTGGAGTAGATCTGCCCGGTGGTGACGTTGGCCGAGCCCTCCAGGTTCTCGTCCAGGAAGCGCTCATAGTGGCCGATGTCGAGGTCCGTTTCGGCGCCGTCGTCGGTGACGAAGACTTCGCCGTGCTGGAAGGGATTCATTGTGCCGGGATCCACATTGAGGTAGGGATCCAGCTTTTGCATGGTCACGGACAGGCCGCGCGCCCGGAGCAGGTGGCCCAGGCTGGAAGCCGTGAGCCCCTTCCCGAGCGAGGACGCCACGCCGCCCGTGACGAAGATGTGTTTGACCGTCTTAGACTGGCCACTGAACCGGGAATTTGATCGCTGCACCACGGGATTTGAGCCTATCACCTTTCCCCGGCCCCCGGGCGGATGCTGCGGGCGTCGTCCAGGAGTTCCTGGGCGTGCGCCTGGGCGGTGGATGAATCCTCCTGGCCCGCCAGCATCCGGGCCAGCTCGCGCACCCGTTCGCCGTCGTCCAGCAGGGTGACGTCGCTGGAGGTGAAGCCAGCGCCGGAGGTCTTGGTGACACGGATGTGCTGGTCCGCGAAGGCGGCCACCTGGGGCAGGTGTGTCACCACCAGGACCTGTACATGCCGGGCCAGCATGGCCAGCCGGCGGCCGATTTCCACCGCGGCCTTCCCGCCGACGCCGGAATCCACCTCGTCAAAGACAAAGGTGGGCACCGGGTCAACGGCCGCGAGCACCACCTCGATGGCCAGCATCACACGGGACAATTCACCGCCGGAGGCGCCCTTGCCCAGCGGGCGCGGTGCGGCGCCGGCATGGGGCTGGAGCAGGAAGGAGATCTCGTCGGCGCCGTGGATCCCGCGTACCGCCACGGGTTCGACGCCGATCACCAGTTTGGCGTCCGGCATGGCCAGGGCCTTGAGCTCGGTGCTGACCCGGGCGGATAGCTGGGCTGCGGCCTTCGCCCTGGCCTTGGTCAGGGCCGTGGCGAGTTTGTCCAGCTCCTGGGACGCCTCCGCCACCTCGCGCTCCAGCTTTTCGATCCGGCTGGAATCGTCCACCAGCTCGTCCAGCCGGGCACGCGAGGTCTGGGCCCACTCCAGGACCTGGTCCACGGAGGGCGCATACTTGCGGACCAGCACGGCCAAGGCGCCGCGGCGGTCCTCCACCTCCGCCAACCGGCCCGGGCCCTCCGAGTCCAGCGAGGTGGAATAGCTGGCCAGTTCGGAGGCGATGTCCGCCAGCAGGTAGCCCACCTCCGCCAGCCGGGTAGCGGCAGACTGCAGCTCGCCGTCGTGCTCGCCGACGCTTTCCAGCGCCCGCTTGGCCGCATCCACCAGGGTGGTGGCGTCCCCGGCATCGCTGAAATCCTCCGCGATCAGGGCCTGGTGGGCCAGCTGCGCTGCCGTCCGCAGCTCCTCCACGTTGGTAAGTTTGATGGACTCGGTTTTGAGTGCCTCGTCCTCACCGGGCTGCGGGTCGACGGCGTCGATCTCCTCGAGTGCCAGCCGCAGGGATTCAGCCTCGCGCAACCGTTCACGGCCGCTGTGCCGCAGCTCGTCCAGCTCCGCCTGCGCATCCTGCCAACGCCGGAAAAGCTCGCGGTACTGCCTGGAGGTCGAGGCGAAGGAAGCCTGCGCGTCGCCGGCAAACTTGTCAAGCGCCTCCCGCTGGGCGGTGGCGCTTTTGAGCCGGATCTGGTCCGACTGGCCATGCACCACCACCAGCTGCTCCCCCAGCTCGGCCAGCACACCCACCGGGGCCTGCCGGCCTCCCACGTGGGCGCGGCTGCGTCCGTCCGCGCCCACGGTGCGGGCCAGCAGCAGCTCGGCCCCGCCGTCGAACTCCTCCACGTCCGCGCCGGCCTCCAATGCACGCACAACGGCAGCGTGGGAGCGCGGCAGCGCCACCGTTGCCTCCGCCGAGGCGGCCTTGGCCCCGGTGCGGACGGCGCCGGCGTCGGAGCGGGCGCCCAGCAGCAGGCCGACGGCGGTGACCACCATGGTCTTGCCGGCGCCGGTTTCGCCGCTGACCACGCTCAGGCCGGGGCCCAGCGGCAGCGTCGCTTCTGCGATGACGCCCAGGTCCCGGATGCGGATTTCCTCGATCATGGCGTGTTCTGTGCCCTCCTGCCGGCACTGGGGGCAGCCACCGGACCTTTCGGCTTGGGGCTGCGGACGACGGGAACGGGAGCAGTGCGTGCGGCGGCCTCCTGGCTCGCCGGACCCCGCCAGCCCTGGATGGGCAGCTCGAATTTGCGCACCAGCCGGGCGGAGAACGGTGTTTGGTGGGTGCGGGCCAGCCGGACAGGACGGTCCGATCGGGTCACCTCAATCCGCGAACCCGGCGGCAGGTCCACGGTCCGGCGTCCGTCGCACCACATCACCCCGTGCGCCTCGGTACGGGTGAGGACCTCGACGGCCAGCTTGGAGCTGGGGGAGACCACCAGCGGCTTGGCAAAGAGGGCGTGGGCGCTGATCGGCACCATCAGCAGCGCCTCCACCTCCGGCCAGACCACTGGTCCCCCGGCGGAAAAAGCGTAGGCGGTGGAACCGGTGGGCGTGGCCATGACAATGCCATCACAGCCGAAGGAGCTCAGCGGACGGCCGTCCACCTCGGTGACCACCTCGATCATGCGCTCCCGGTTGCCCTTTTCGATGGCCACCTCGTTCAGCGCCCAAGTGTGGGCAATCTTGCGGCCCTGCACCCACACCGTCACGTCGATGGTCATCCGTTCCTCCACCGTGTAGGCACGCCTAACCACCCAGTCCACGGTCTGCGCCAGGTCCGCCCGCTCACTCTCGGCCAGGAAGCCGACGTGGCCCAGGTTCACGCCCAGCATCGGCACGTCCTCGCCCCGGACCTGCTCCGCCGCGCGCAGGATGGTCCCGTCACCGCCGAGCACCATCACCAGTTCAATCTCCGCCAGCGCGACGTCCACGTCGAGGATTTCCGTGGGCACATCAATGACGCCCAGGAACTGGGACATGTCCGCGAGCTCCTCCTTGGGCATCACCGGCACCAGGCCCGAGGCGTGCAGCTGGGCACACACCTCCAGGGCAGCAGCCATGGCTTCCTCGCGCCCGGTGTGGGCCAGGATCAATACGCGCCTGCTCATCTGGCTCCGTTCATCTGGATGTGCTCAACTGACTCTGCTCAACTGGCTCTGCTCAACTGGCTTTGTTCACTTGGATCTGCTGGATCTGCCCCTCTGGCTATGTTCCCTGCTGGTCGTTTTTCCGCACGCTACGGCCAGACACTGGCCAGCAGGCGGCGGACGAGCTCGTCCCGCTCCTCGATCTTAGGCCCGGGAGCAGACATCCTCCGCGTAGCCCAAAGGAAGTACTCCACATTTCCATCCTGACCGGGCAACGGGCTGGGAGCCAAACCGCGCAGCTGCAGGCCGGCGTCGAGGCCCGCCTGCGCCACCTGGGCGACGGCCCGCCGTCGTTCCTGCCCGGAACCGACGACGCCGGTCCTCGCCAACCGCTCCCGGCCCACCTCGAATTGCGGCTTGACCATCAGCAGCAGGTCCCCGTCGACGGCGGTGGCCTGGGCGAGAGGGCCGACGACGAGGGTCAGGGAGATGAAGGAAAGGTCACAGACGGTCAGATCCGCCGGGCCGCCGATGTCCTGCGGGGAGAGATAGCGGATGTTCAGCCCCTCGTGCACCTGCACCCGCGGGTCCCCGCGCAGCGCCTCAACCAGCTGCCCGTGTCCCACGTCCACGGCCACTACTTGCCGCGCACCCCGGTGCAGCAAAACCTCGGTGAAGCCGCCGGTGGAGGCCCCGGCATCCAGGCAGCGCTTGCCCGCGACCGAAACCTGCCGGAACTCATCCAGCGCCCCGACCAGCTTGTGGGCGGCCCGGGAAACATACTGCGGTCCGCCGTCATCCGCCACCTGCAGTTCCCGGTCCGCCGGAATCTGCAGCGCAGCCTTGGCGAGCACCGTCCCGGCGGAACTGACCAAGCCGGAGGCAATCAGGGCGGCGGCATGCGTGCGCGAACGGGCCAAGCCGCGGCGCACCAGTTCCTGGTCCAGCCGTGCCACGTCAGGCTCCGGGTCGGGGCCCGGGCACTGGACCTGTGCCGGGGGCCCGGGAATCCGGATCCGCGTCCAGCTCCGCCAGCAACTGGTCGTGCAGCCGCGCATAAATTGCCGGATGGTCCGCGGTGGGTGCGTCCCGGACGCCATCCAGGGTGCGCAGGATCGCCTCCACTGCGGCATCGGCCGTCGCGCCGTCGTCGTGCTGGTCCGCCATGGTCCTCAGTCTAGTGATCCCCGCGCCATTGCACGGCCGGAGTGGTGGCCGCGGCCGCCTCGGGAACGGCCGTCCACCAAGCGGCGCACGCGGCGCGCCAGCCGTTCAGGTCGTCGCTGCCGGCGGAGACGGTGATAGTGCCGTCGGCAACGCTCGCATGGATACCGCCGCAACTGGCGCCACCGCCGCTGGTGCCGCCGCCGCTCACGACCACCTCAGGATAAGGTGCGTACAGTCCGTCCAGGTCTGCCAGCAGATAGTGCGGGCGCTCAGCCGTCCGCGCGGCCAGCACTGACTCGCGGGTGTCAACGCCGGTGAGGACCACGGCCGTGGCCATTCCCGCGTTGTTGCCACCCAGGATGTCGGTGTCCAGCCGATCGCCGACCACCAGCGGACGAGAGGATGACAGCCTGTCAGCTGCCGTCCGGAAAAGTACTGCCTCCGGCTTGCCTGCCACCATCGGTTCCGCGCCGGTCGCGGCCTGCACGGCTGCCACCAAGGCCCCGTTCCCGGGAGCGATCCCCCGCGGCTGCGGAATCGTGAGGTCCATGTTGGTGGCCACCCAGGCTGCTCCGTTCTGGATGGCGTAGGACGCCTCGGCCAGTTCCCGCCAGCTCAGCGAGGGTTCGAACCCCTGGATGACGACGTCCGGCCGGTCCTCGGCCGCGCGCACCGCCACCATGCCCACCTTTTCGACCTCGCGGGCCAGCGCCGCACTGCCGGTGATCAGCACCCTGGAACCGCGGGGAAACTGCTCGGCCAGCAGACGTGCGCCAGCCTGGGCGGAGGTAACCACCTGCTCATCCGTGGCAGGAGCACCGAGTTCGCGCAGGTGCGCAGCAACCTGCGCTGGCGTCCGGGAGGCGTTGTTGGTCACATAACCGAGGCCAACATTCACCTCAGCCAGCCGCCGCAGCGCCTCCACGGCACCCGGGATCGCGCGAGGGCCGGAGTAGACGACTCCGTCAAGGTCGGCCAGAACAGCGTCGAATCCGGAAATCAGCGCTGCCTCAGTCATCCAACGGGTGCCCCTCGTCGCGGATGCCCGTTCCGGGGTCGTCGTCGACAGCGGGCACGGCGTCGTCCTCTACACCCGGCACGGCGTCCGGATCGGCGTCGTCTACACCCGGCACGGCGTCCGGATCGGCGTCGTCGCCTGACTGGACATCGTCGTCGGCGCTGAACTCATCGGATTCAGCGTCGTCGGAGTCAAAGAAGTCCGGCTCCGCGTCGTCGACCTCTGCCGTCCCCAGGGCGGCAGCAGACGCCGCGGTTGCAGAGCGACTGGCCTGCCGCTCCTGCTTCGGTTCCTCGGGAAGGGCTTCGCCATTCTCATCGAAGCCGGCGCTGGAGCGTTCCTTTCGCCGAGGCTGCTCTTCGTCCTCTTCCGCAAGGTCAAAGATGAACGGATCAGCGTCCTCTCCGATGCCGAGGGCGGTCTCCGCCACGGCCGCCTGGCGCTGCCAGGTCTGTGCTTCCTCGGTCCTGCCCGCTGCCCGTAGTGCGTCGGAGTAGGCACGGAACAGACGGGGGCTGTAGGAAAAGGCGCGGTTCATATCCAGCTGCGGAATCTCCAACGCGGCAACGGCTGCATCGGTTTCGCCCAGATCCGCACGGGCACCGGAGGAAACGATGGCCATCTCCACCTTGCCGGCGGTGTCCAGCGCCTGAACGTCCTCCGAACGGGCAATGTCGAGGGCCCGGTCGGGACGCCCCAGGCCGCGTTCGCAGTCCGCCATCACGGGCAGATGCTCATTGGACCCGCTAATCCGGCGATAGGTGCGGAATTCGCGCAGGGCCTCGCCATAGTGGCCCGCAGCATAGGCCGTCAGGCCCACGGCCTCGCGGACGGCGGCCAGGCGACCTCCGCGGCGGCTGGCCGCGAGGGCATGCTGGAAGGCCAGCTCCGCGTCCTCGTCCAGCAGCCGGCCAGCCATGACCAGGTGCTTGGAAACCCACTCGCCGCTCTTGGGTTCAAGCGTTCGCAGTTGCGCCCGGGTGACCTTATCCAACTCGCTGCCGGTGACGTCCTCGTCAATCTGCGGGGACCGCTCGCGGTCCGGACGGTTGGAACTGCGCAGGTCTGCGGCATTGTGGACCGGAGCCGGACGGTCCTCTCGGTCCGGACGGGCGCCGTAGGGGCGGTCGGCCCGAGGCGCGCGGTCGTTGAACGGCTTCCGCTCGCCATCGCGGGCAGGACCATTTCCGTAGGGACGGTCACTGCGCGGGGCCCGGTCCCCGTAGGGCTTGCGCTCCCGGTCGCCGAAAGGCTTGCGCTCCCGGTCGCCAGCGGCACGATCGTTGAAGGGACGGTCACCACGCGGAGCACGATCACCATACGGTTTGCGCTCCCGGTCGCCGAAGGGACGGCTCTCCCTGTCGCTGGCGCGACGGTCGTTGTAGGGACGGTCACCACGCGGAGCACGATCACCAGTGGAAGGACGGTCACCATACGGTTGGCGATTCCGGTCCCCGAAAGTACGGCGCTCACCCTCACTGGCCGGCCTGTCGTTGTAGGGCCGCTCCGTCCGCGCCGGCCGATCGCCGTAGGGGCGGCCAGCGCGGGGTGCGCGCTCACCGTAGGGCTTGCGGTCGCGGTCACCGGCGGGGCGCTCGTTGTAGGGCCTCTCCCCGCGGGATTGTCCGGCGCCATACTGCCTGCCATTGCGCGGAGCCCCGTCCCCATACGGCTTCCGCTCCTGGCTACCGAACTCACCCTCGCGCGCGGGCCGGTCACCATAC
>DASYGM010000071.1:0-7072 GCA_035999715.1 Micrococcaceae bacterium
CGACATCGAACCAAAAAGAGCTATGTAGTTATCAGCAGGTTTGGCGGCGTACAGAAGAAAATCTCCTGAAAATCAATCCGGGACTGGACCGATTCGCCGTGGGACGCGTGCTTGTTTGACACTGTCAGCCACGTTTGCCGGTCGGGGCCAGTCTTTTTTGCTGTGTTTTCATTTGCGGTCCGGTGAGAGTTACAGCTTCAGACGACCAGTGCCGCCTCATCGGTGCCGGTTTCCTCAGAAGCCCCAACCGGCAGCTCAAACCGCACCGTCGTCCCCACCCCCGGCTCGCTGCGCAAAGAAATGTGCCCCCCGTGGCCTTCCATGATGGCTTTCGAAATGGCCAGCCCCAGGCCCACGCCGGGGATGGCGGTGCGGCGTACACCGCCGGCACGGAAGAATTTGGAGAACGCCTCGGCCTGGTCCGCCGGGTCCATGCCGATGCCGGTGTCCTGCACTTCGCAGACCACGGACGCGTCCGCAGCCCAGCCGCGGATGGTGACGGTGCCGCCGTCGGGCGTGTATTTGACGGCGTTGGAGACCAGGTTGTCCAGTACCTGGCCGATCCGGCCGATGTCCGCGTAGGCCGGCAGGGGGCTCTCGCATTCGTTGACCAGGACCACGCCGTTCTCCGTGGCGGCCGGGCCGGAGGAATCCAGGCTCTGCTCGATGAGCTCGGCCAGATCGGTGGGCCTGGGCCGGATCTCAAACGTGTGCGCCGCGATGGAGAGCAGGTCGGAGACCAGGGTCAGCAGCCGGTCGGCATTGCGCTCGGCCACTTTCAGGTATCCCGCCACCTCTGTCGGGAGGGTGGCGGCATTGTCCAGGGCCAGGCCCAGGAAGCCCAGGATGGAGGTCAGCGGAGTTCGCAGCTCGTGGGAGATGTTCGCGACGAAGTCGTCTTTGGCGGCCAGGGCGGTGACCAGCTCGGTGACGTCGTAAAAGGCGACGACGGAGCCGGCAAAGTGCCCGGCGGCGTCGGTGATGGGACGGGCGGTGGAGGACAGCGCCCGGGCGCCGGTTCCGCGGCCGATCCAGATCAGGTTGTCCGTGAAGGCGGCACCGCGGACGGCGCGGCGGATGGGCCGGTCCTGGACGGGAAGGAGGGTGCTGCGGTCGGCGGCGTAGATCAGCAGTTCTGTCTCATTGGGGTCAGTATTTCCCGCCGGAGCTGCGATCCGGTGGAATTTCCGCTGCTTGCGGTTCATCAGGATGTCGTGCCCGTCCGCGTCCACGGCCACCAGGCCGACGTTGACCGTGTCCAGGATGGCGTCCAGCAACTGCTGGCGTCCATGGCTGGCGTCCAGAGCTTCGCGCAGTTCCAGGTCCTTGGCTTCGAGGGACCGGCGCTGCGCGTCCATGCTGTTGGTCATGACGCTGACCGAGACGGCGATGCCCAGCATCATCAGCGGGAGCAGGAAGGGGTGGGAAAGATCTTCCAGCGTCGTGCGGCCGGTGGCCAGCAACGGGAGCCAAGCGAGCAGCAGGGTGCAGCCAAAGCTGGCCAGCACGGATGTCCGGCGTGCCAGGCCGGAGGCCGCCAGCCAGAAGACGGGGAACAGGAACAGCAGCCCGACGTTGGCCAGCAGCTGTCCGCTTCCCTCGTGGGAGAGTCCGATGGCGACAAAGTCCAGGTAGGGGATGGCCAGGAAGCTGGGGAAGGGCAGTTTGTGCCAGGGTACCAGCGCGCAGGCCAGCAGTAGCGCCGCCTGCAGCCAGAGCCCGGCCTGGAACAGCGGGTCCTCCAGGGTTGATGGCCGGATGACGACGACGACGATCAGCACCAGCAGCATGCTGATGGAGAGCGGGAGCTGGCTCAGCACGACCCGTGTCCGCAGGCTGCGCTGGTAGAAATATCGGGCCAGCAGGGCGCCGGCAGTGCCGCCAGCGGTGGTGCCGGCCGTGGTGCCGGCCGTGGTGCCGGCCGTGGTGGCGCTCACAGGAGTATCCAGGGCTGTTCCGCATGGGGCATTCGGCAAAACCTTCCAGGCACCCGCCAGTCGCCTGGACTCGCACTTCGTCGGGCCTTCGTGTGCCAGGCTTTTGTGTGTCGGGACAGACGTGTCAGGCCCGATATGTCAGGCCCAGTATAAGCCGGACTGTATACTTCTCAGCGGGTCATCCCGGCAAATCGGGGACCGAGTCGGCGCAGAATGGGGTTTTGCGGTATGGACAGTCCTCGGGTTGCTGTGATTATTGAGGACGACCGGGATATCCGTGACCTCATCAAGGTGGTCCTGACGCAGTCCGGCTTCGAGGTGTATGCCCTGGACAACGGGGCCGAGGGAGTAGAAGCCGTACGGACGTACAACCCGGCCGTGGTGACCCTTGACCTCGGCCTGCCGGACATCGATGGCTTCGAGGTTGCCCGGCGGATCCGGCTGTTCAGCGACAGCTACATCATCATGCTCAGCGCCCGTGCGGAGGAGTTGGACACCCTGATGGGCCTGGAATCCGGTGCCGATGACTACATGACCAAACCTTTCCGGCCGCGCGAACTGCGTGCCCGGGTGGCGGCCATGCTGCGCCGGCCACGCGGCGCCGGCATTACGGGCGACGGCGACCAGCCCCTGCCGGTCCAGGAGCGACTCACCAGGCCGTCCGGAGCGACAAGCCTGCAGGCTGCCGTGGCCAGCCTCCACGAAACACCCTCCGCGGAACCCGACAGCACCGCCGCCGGCAGCCTGACCCACAATGGGTTGCTGCTCAACGAGGCAACCCGCACGGCCCAGGTGCACGGCTTCGAGCTGGAACTCACGCGCACCGAGTTCGACCTGCTGCACGCGCTGATGGAAAGCGGCAAGCGGGTGCGCACCAAGGCGGATCTGGTGCGCCGGCTGCGCGCCGAGGACTACGGCACCGGCGCCTATATCAGTGAGGCGGATGAGCGCACCATCGAGGTGCACATGGCCAATCTGCGCCGCAAACTGGGCGACGATTCCCGTGCGCCACGCTGGGTGAAGACGGTCCGCGGCGTCGGCTACCGGATGGCGCCGTAGTTAGCCCTGTGTTTTGTCGGACGGCTGGGTTTGAGCCATTGGGCCAATCTTGCGTTTTTCTTGACGCTTCCTAGTGCCGGTGCTTGAGGGCGGGCCTGCAGTGTTGTATCCGTCGGCTGGTGAGCCGACTTCCAACAGCCGCCACCGCGGACACTGCACAGGAAACGGAATTCTCCATCATGGGTATCAGCCTCAAGACCACGACCGGTAAAGTCCTCGCCTCCCTGGCCCTGGTGGGGACTGCTGCGGCAGTAGCAGGAATGGGTACCTACGGTGGGTGGACGACGACGACGACACCGGCTACCCAGTCCGTAAGTGTGGCTACGGTGTCCATTGCTTTGGGTGCAGGCGGAACGCCGAACAATCTTTCCGTTCCGATCAACGCCATTCTCCCCGGGGACCGGATCGAGCGGCTGGTGACCCTCTCCAACAACGGAACTGCAGCGCTGGGTGGGGTCACGATGAGTACCTCCGCAGGCGCAAGCCCCACGGTCCTCACCACGGATACCACGAATGGATTACAGCTGATCGTGGAGTCATGCTCCGTAGCCTGGTCCGGATCAGCCGCACCTTACACTTGCTCGGGGACCACGAAGACTGTACAGAGCAGCGCACCGATCATCGCTGCCAATGCGCCATTGCCGGGGCTGAACTCCCTGGCAGCCGGAGGAACGGACAACCTTAAGTTCTCCGCCGTACTGCCGGCCTCCGCTCCCGGTTCCTTCCAAGGCGTCGCCAGCACAGTGTCTTTCACTTTCACGGCAACCCAGCGTGGCGGACTCACCCAGTAAGTGTCGCCGGAAGCCGGCATCAGGGTCGGTATGGAAAGGGGACCTCATGACGTTGCTGCGCACCTCCCGCGATAGCCTGAGCGGTTTCCCGACCAAGGGGATCCGAAGAACCGGTCCGGCGCATCGTGCTGCTCGGCCGGCCCGCCTTCCCAAGAATCGGCGAGCTACTAATCTGCTTGGGCGTCTGGTCCGGTGGGCTACGGCAGTGCAGCTCATCGGCGCCGTCCTCGGTTTCCTCTTCCTGGCCGTGGCGCCGCGGATTTTGGGTTACCAAACGCTAACGATGCTCACCGGATCAATGTCACCGCTTATTAATCCCGGGGACGTCGTCGTCACAGCTCCGATTTCCGCGGAGAACGTCAAGGTGGGCGACATCATTACCTACCACATTCCCGTTGAGGACCACAGGGTGGAAACGCACCGCGTGGTGGACGTAATGCGAACTGCCGACGGCGTTGTAACGGTACAGACAAAGGGCGATGCAAACAACGGTGCGGACCCGTGGGTGGCGACGCTGGATGGGAATGTTGCCTATATAGAGGTTGCTTCCGTTCCATACCTGGGCAACCTGATACGACTGCTCCGGGAGCCGGTCGTCATGTTCATATTTATGTACGGCGCACCGGGAGTCTTGGTTACGGGTCTGCTGATATCTATCTGGCGCCGGACCCCGGAATCCGCGGTGGTAGAAAATGTGTGAGTCCTACGCGCAGGTCCTGGACGGATTCGCCATCGAACAGCTTTGCGCTGAAGCGGGCCACGTTTGCGCCTCGAATTTTGCATCAACATTTCTTTCGATGCTGCCAGGGCGTGTGGCCAGAATAGCGGCTTCGCTAGGTGCAATGGACTCGGAGTCATCGCTGGACGCTGTCCTCAGTCTTAAGATCAGCTCTTCAATGGCTGGTGCCGTCGAAATGGAGCATCTGTGCTGGGAGCTCGAGGCGCGGCTGCGTCAAGGCAAGCGGCCTAGTGCCGGTCTGCTTTGCCCGCCCTTTAGACGGCTGGAGAAGGCGCTGGCGGATCTGCTTGTCGGCGGGCTGGAGCCGGCGTCGTGAGGTGGCAGATCGCGTTGCTCAGGCGTGCGGCAATCGCTGTGGGCGTGGTTGCGACCTTGGTCTTTGCCCCGTCCACGGCGTTCGCGGCTTTCAGTGGAAACACGCAGTCCCAGATGACGATTTCCGCGGCCAAGCTCCTGGCTCCCTCTGCCGCGGCGACGAAAGTCGATACCAGTTGCGGAGTCGGCAACTGGTGGGGTTCGGCCAACATCATGGTCAGCGGCTACGGAAATGTTCCCGGCGCCAATTACTACGAGCTTAAAGTCCTGGACCCCCATGGCGCGGTGGCCTTCACCGGTGACCTCAGTTCAGCCGTGGGCAAGCAGTACTCGTTCTTCAGTTGGAGTTCGAACATCCGAGGGACCTGGACCTATGAAATTCGGGGTTACTACAAGGTCCCCGGGAGCACTAACGCGTGGGCGGGGACCGCGCTGTCGGGGAAAATCATCTGCTCCTGACTCCGCTGTCACCTGCCACCCCTTATAAGCGGCCCTTCGCGGTCGGGCGTTAGCCCTCACCCGCCGGGTCAGCAGCCAGCGGCAGCCGCAGGACCGCCGTCGTGCCCTCCCCGTACCTGCTGTCCAGCCGGATGGAGCCGCCGTGCCGGTCCACGATGGATTTCACAATGCTCAGGCCGAGCCCGGAGCCGGGCGCCGAGGAGCCCCGGGCGCTGGATGTCCGGAAGAACTGGGTAAAGACCCGGTCCTGCTCGGCTGCCGTGAGGCCCACGCCCTGGTCCTCGATTTCCAGCACCGCCTGCGCGGCCTCACTGTCGTTGCGGGAGCGGACGGTGATGGTAGTCCCGGGACTGCTGTACTTGACGGCGTTGGAGAAGAGGTTGTCCAGCACTTGGCCGATCCGTTCCGGATCCAGCAGCGCCACCACGGGGTGGTGTGCCTGGTTGTCGATGGTGATGGAGCGGCGTGCAGCGGCCGGCAGGATGGAATCCACGGCATTGTGGACGGCGGCGGCCAGGTCCATCCGGACCGGCGCGATACTCAGGGTCGATTCCGCCGCGGACATCAGGTCCTGGACCCTTGAGCGGAGCTTTTCGGCGTTCCGTTCTATGACGTCCAACTCAGGCGTGTGGGTAATCCCGGCTTCGTCCAGCCGCTCGCGGAGCAGGTCCGCGTAGCCCACGATGGACGTCATCGGGGTGCGCAGTTCATGGGAGACGGCGGCGACAAATCTTGTCTGGGCTGCAGAAGCCTCCAGCAGGGCTGTGACGTTGGCGAAGGCGACGACGAACCCGGCGCCGTCGGCGTCGGACGTCGCGTTTGGGGTGGCACCCTTGCGGTTTGCGGTGCCCTTTGGGTCCGCGCCTGCGGGATTTGCGGTGCGGATGGGCCGGGCGGTGGCGGAGTAGGCCCGGCGGGTTCCCTTTTCCTCCACCCAGATCAGGTAGTTGCTGTACATTTCGCCGCGGCTGGCCCGGGCGATGGGACGGCGGTGTGCCGGAATCGGCGTGCTGCGGTCCGATTCGAACATCGTCTTGGTCGCCTCGCCCAGAAATTGCCACTCGCTGGCGGCAGCGCCGCCCCGGCGCGCCTCCTGGGCGGCACGGCGCTCGCTGGCCAGGCCGGCGTTGTTGGTGAGGATCGGCTCTCCGGAGGAACTTACGGCCACCACGCCGACGTCCACGGCTTCAAGGATGGACTGAAGCAGTTCGCCTTGGGACCGGCTGTCCGCAAGGGCGCGTTCCAACCGGGTGGAGGTGGCCCGGAGGTCGGCCGCACGCTCCTGAAGCCGTTGGGTGATGATCGTGACGGTGAGTCCGACGGCACAGACAACGACAGGGAAAAGCGTGAGCCTGGCCCACTGCTGGGATGCGACGGGGCCGGGGCTGAAGAACAGCGGGAGGGCGATGACGGCGGCCGTCGCGAGCGTGCCGAACAGGACGCCCCGGTACTTGTCCGCGGTCGCGAGCCGGATGGCGGGAAAGACGGCCAAGAGGCCCATCACATCCAGCACCGACTGCGAGCCGGAGCGTGAGAGGCCCACGGCGACGAAGTCGAGCATGGGCAGCAGCAGGGGCGCCTTTGGTCCCAGCAGGTGCCAGGGCGCCACCAGCGCATACAGCACCGACAGACCCAGGACCGCGTAGCCGGCCACGAAAAGCGGATTAAGCACCAGCCCCGGGTAGAAGGAACTGAAGGAAGCCCCGATCACCAGCATGGTGGCCACCAGCGGAAGCTGGGACAGCAGCGGCCTGCTTCGACCCTCAACGCCC
>DASYGM010000087.1:0-11400 GCA_035999715.1 Micrococcaceae bacterium
AGCGCGGCGGCCATGGCGCTAATGTTTGCGGCCGCGCGCGCCTGATCGCCGGCGCCTTGCCTGTCACTCGCGTTGCCTGTCACTGAGGGACCTTCAGCGGCATCAGCCCTGCTGGATCGCAGTCAGACGCTACTGGGGACCTTCGACCCCGCCTCCAGCTGGCGGGCAGGGGTGGGCCGTGCGCTCTGTCCGGGCGTGCCCAGGGCGCGGTAGTCCCATCCGGCGGCCTGGTAGGCGGCAGCATCGAGGGCGTGCCTGCCATCGACAATGTTGCGCCGCTCCACGAGGTCCCCCAGCGCGGCGGGGTCCGCGTTCCTGAAGACCTCCCATTCGGTCAGCAGGGCAACCACCTCGGCGCCCGCCACGGCGGCGTTGAGGGAGGGCGCGTAGTTCAATTCGGGGTAGCTTTTCCGTGCATTGGGCATGGCCCGGGGATCGTACACGGTCACCCGTGCACCGGCCTGGTGCAGCATGCGCGCCACGTCCAGGGCCGGAGCGTCGCGGATGTCATCCGAGTCCGGCTTAAACGCGGCACCCAGGACGGCGACCTTGACTCCCATCAGGTCGCCGCAGGCCATTTCCGTAATCAGATCAACCGTGCGCTGGCGGCGGCGCTGATTAATGGCGTCCACCTCCCGGAGGAACACCACCGCGTGCCCGACGCCGAGTTCCGCGGCGCGGTGCGCAAAGGCGCGGATGTCCTTGGGCAGGCAACCCCCGCCGAAGCCCAGGCCGGGCTTCAGGAAACCGCCGCCGATCCGGCTGTCGTAGGACAGGGCTTCGGCCAGCAGATTAACGTCGGCGCCGGTCGCTTCGCACACTTCCGCCATGGCGTTGATGTAGGAAATCTTGGTGGCTAGGAAGGAGTTGGCTGCCACCTTGACCAGCTCCGCTGTGGCCAGATCTGTGGCAATGACCGGGGTGCCGGCGGCGATGCATTGGGCAAAGCACGTCCGCAGCACCTCGAGGGACCACTCACTGGTCACGCCGAAGACCAGCCGGTCCGGCCGCAGGGTGTCCGCGATGGCATGCCCCTCGCGCAGGAACTCCGGATTCCATGCCAGTTCGACAAGCGCGCCTGCCGGCGCGGTGCCCTGCAGGAGGATCCGCAGCCGCTGCGCCGTACCGATTGGGACCGTGGATTTCCCCACCACGAGGCACCGTTGTGCCAGCTGGGGGGCGATTTGCGCGACTGCGGCTTCCAGGAAGTGCAGGTCTGCCGCGGACGAATCAGCGCACTGCGGGGTTCCAACGCACAGGAAGATGACGTCGGCGTCGGCGGTCTGCCGGAAGTCGGTAGTGAACCGGAGCCGCCCGGTGCGCAGCGTTTCCTGCAGCAGCTCCGGTAGGCCCGGCTCGTAGAAGGGGAGGACGCCGCTATCCAGCGCCCTGACCTTGTCCTGGTCAACATCCATGGCCGTCACGGCGAATCCCAAGGCGGCCAGACAGACAGCTTGGGTTGCTCCGAGGTAACCGGTGCCGACGACGGCTATCCGGGGCCGGCTGCCGGCAGCGATGCCGGCCCCGGAACGTTCCACCCGGGCGGAGGGGAGCGCTGAGCTGCCAATGAGGGATCCCATGATCTTTCCTGTCGTGAGGGGGTCAATGCCGGGGCCTGGATCAGGCTGCCCTCTTCTGCCGCTGGGGCGGAAGCGATCCCGGCGGTCAGGACACGCTGCCTCCTTCGGCGAATGCCCCTTGTAGCACAGCCGGCTGGTCCGTTTCAGCCATGAAACGAGCCGATAGGTGGGCCCACAGGGGACGGAAAGCGTACAGACAACCAAGGCGAAGCCGGGTGGCGTCCGCAAATGCATGGAAGCGGACCGGTGAAACCTGCAGCCCAACCGCCGCTGCCTCCACCTGCCGGCGGGCGGACTCGAACCGCTGCCGGGTGAGCCGGCCCTGGTGCAGGCGCAGTTCCAGGTGGACGGCCAGATTTGCCAGATCCAGCGCAGCCTCCGCCTCACTCGCCTCATCAAAATCAATGAGGCCCAACGGCGCGCCGGCGGCGGCGGCCAGGATCTGCTTATCATGCAGGTCACCGTGCGACCAGACTGCCGGGTCCGGCTCGCCGGCAAGCAATGCATCCGCCACCTGGTCCAAACGACGCGCCAAGGCTTCCCGTTGGTGCGCGGCGGCCGCGACATCGGCGCTGTGCAGCAGCCAGAGATCGGCAATGCGGCGCAGATTCTCCAGTTCGACGGCGGCCGGCCGGCGGGGGAGTCCGGTGGAGGCGGCCGGGTCCCAGCCTGAATACTGCGCAACCCAGGCCCGCGACCAGTGTTCCCAGAGACGCTCGAACTGTTGGTCGGTCAGCCCCTGATCCTGGCCCGCGGCAAAGAGGGACCGACCGGGAACGGCCGTGAAGGTCAGGGCCCCACCGGCGCCGGCGACCAGATCCGGGGTCGTGAAGCCACCCCGCGACAAGTACCGCGACAGGGCCAGATGACGGCTTGCAGCATCAGCGGTGTGGTTTGGCCGGAAGACCTTAATATAGTGTCCGTCCTGCCTGACCACAGCCCGCTTACCGGCCCGGTGAACAACGACGTCTCCGCGCACAGACGCGGTGGCGAGCGCGGGCAGGCGGGGGTCACTGCCCGGGTCCAGGGTCTGCAGGGTGCCGTGGCGGAACAGTCCGGCGCGGACGCCGCTGCGCCCCGCCGTCGACATCTCGAGGATGTAGTCCCCGGCGGACTTGTCCGGCCAGGCACGCACCACTCGTACCTGTCGTCCCGAGCCGTCGCGTCCTGCGGTGGGGACCGGTGGTTGCCAGTTCATGCGACCAGCTCCAGGGCCCGTTCCAGGTGCCAGTGCATGCTGGCGGGCCAGTCCGCGGCCCGGTCGCGGAACGGTTCAAGGCAGCTGCGGAACAAACGGCAGGCCGTCCAGAGGTCCACCCGGTCCGGTGACATGCTGCCGCCGGCTTCGCTGTAGCCCGCCGTGAGCTGGCCGAACAGACTCTGTCCGTCTGTGATCCACCCGTGGGTGGTGGGGTTTACGTTCCTGGATCGGATCAGCTCCGCGGCGGCGAAGGAACCAATGTCTGCCTCCGGTTCCGCCAGCGCCATCCGGTCGAAGTCGATGAGCCGGACGCCGTCCCCGGACACCAGGACCTGGTCCGCTGAGAAGTCCCCGTGCACCAGTACCTGCAGCTGCCCGGCACGCGCGCCAAGCCGTTCCTGCAGCCGCAACCGCAGCCGGGCCGCCACTTCTTCGAGCTCCGGTAGCAGGGCAGCCACCGCGGACTGGATGCCCAGCAGCTCCCGGGCGAGCGCGGGACGGGTGGTTGATTGGATAGTCGTCTGTTCCCGGGCCGAGGGCGGAAGTCCGGCCTGATGCAGGGCCGCGAGTGCTGCCCCGGCGTGGTAGGCGGAGGTCCCGTCGCCGTCGTCAAGGTCGCCATCTCCCCACTGCGGGGACGCGCTGATGCCGTGGCCGAGGCACCTGTCATCGGCCAGTTCCGGCAGCAGCGGCACTCCCTGCCCAGCCAGCAACTTACGCACGGCCGGTTCCAGCCTGTTCGGATAGGGCTGCGCGGCTGTTTTGACGATAATCGGACCATGTTCGGAGGGAAGCCGCACCACCAACCTGCGCTCGGGTTTGTACCTCAGCACGGCGGCCTCTGCTGGTGGGAATTCGGGGGCGTGAAGCAGTTCAAGTCCGGAGCGCCACAGCCAGCGCAGGTTCTTGCGCAACGGCCAGTCGTCCTCCACGCCACCGACCGCAACCGCCGTTTCCAGATCCCGGGGACCGAGCTGCAGAATCCGGATATTCCCGGCTGCACAACGGGAATTGCCGGCCCGGTCGTACAGCTTCTCCCCATACCCCGTGGCCCTGGCCATCGCCCAGCCGTACTGGTCCGGTCCGCTGCCCGACCGGATGAAGGCCGCCAGTACCGAGGTCCCGGGCTTGTACCGCACCCTTGTAACGCGGACGTTTTCGCCCAGCAGCGCGGAGAGGCCGTCGTCGTCGAGCAGGCAGGCCAATGCCGGAATGCTGCGGTCCCGGTCGGCCAATTCCAGGTCCGCGCTGTGGCCCAAGCGCGACGGCGTCTTCACCGGTAACCTCCGGTGCCTGCCGGGGTGGGTGCTTCCGTTTGTTCCTGGCCCCCGGGCAACGCCTTCTGCTGCCGAAGGGCCCATTCGGCAAAATGTGAGCCGGCGTCGGCAAGGAGCTCCGCCGGTGTGCCCTGCTCCACGATCCGGCCGTCGTCGAGCCAGACCACCCGGTGGCACCGCCGGGCGGAATTAACGTCGTGGGTAATGGTGATCGACGTCCTGCCCTCGGTGAGGGTGGTCAATGCGTCAAGAACGCTGTCCCGGGAGGCCGGATCGAGTCCCGCCGTTGCCTCGTCAAGAATCACCACCGGCGCCCGGCGCAGCATGGCCCTGGCGATGGCCAGCCGCTGGCGCTGGCCGCCGGACAGGTTGTTCGCGGCATCGCCCAGCACCGTGTCGTAGCCGGCGGGGAGCCGGCGGATGAAGCCGTCCGCATTCGCTAGGGCCGCCGCCTCCTCAATCTCCTGGTCGGAGGCATCCAGCCGGCCGAACCGGATATTTTCCCGCACGCTGACGGCGAAGAGCACTGAATCCTGGAGCAGGATCGAGACCTGCGAGCGGACCGAGGCAATCGTCAGCTGCCTGAGGTCCTCACTGCCGACGGTGACAGTGCCGGTGGTCGGATCGATCATCCGCAGCACCAGCGAAGCGAGCGTGGACTTTCCGGCGCCCGAAGGGCCCAGCAGGGCAAGGTGCTGGCCCGTCGGAATGCACAGGTTGATCCCGTGCAGCACCTCCGTCCCGTCGCCGTGGCCGGCGCAAACCTGCTCGAAGACGATGTCCGGGTGCGGATGTTCAAGGGTGCGGGCATCCGGCGCCTCGGGAAGGTCCGTTTCCGCCTCCAGCAGGTCTGCCACCCTTTCGCCTGAGGCGGTGGCGCGCGCGATCCGCCCGGACTGCTTGGCCAGGTCCTTCAGCGGCTTCAGGCCGGTTTTCAGGTACAGCAGGAAGATCACCAGGTCACCGGGGGTGATGGCACGATCCATGACCCGCCAGCCGCCCATGGCCAGCACGATGGCGGTCGCCGATCCGATCAGGACGTCCGTCTGCCGTTCCAGCGCGGCGGCCAGCCGCAGGGCCGCCACGCCTGACCCGAGGGCGGAGGCATTGCTCTTCCCGAAGCCGGAGCTGAGCGTGTCCTCCAGACCGTAGGCCTGCACCTCCCGCATGGCGGAGAGGGTCTGGGCCGCGGTAGAGGCCAGCCGGCTCTCGCCCTTGCGGGAATTCCCGGCCGCAGCGGAGATGGGACGTGAACTGCGGCGCGAAAGCAGCGCAAAAATGCCCGCGGCAAGGAAGATGACCAGGGCCAGCAGTGGATCCAGCCAGATCATAATGACCGTCATCGCCACTAGCGTCACGCTGTTGCCGAGCAGCGGCAGGCCCGCGGTGACGGCCACTTCCTGCAGCCGGGACACATCGCCGATCAGCCGCTGGATGGTGTCGCCGGTGGAGGCGCGGCTGTGGTGGCGCATGGACAGGCTTTGCACATGCCGGAAGGTGCGGGCCCGCAGATCGGAGGCAACCCGGGAACCAACCAGGGCAAACGAAATGGCGGACCAGTAATTGGCCAGGGCACGGATGAGGCTGATGGCCAGGATGGCCCCCGCGCTGAGCAGCAGCAATTGGACGCTGGCGGTGAAACCCAGACCGGGCTTGCGCAGGTTCGCGCCGATCGACCGGGAGACGGCGTCCAGCACGATCTTGATGGGCCACGGCTCCAGCAGCCGGAACAGCACGTCGGCTGCCAGGGCGGCGAAGCCGGCGCCCAGCATCAAGCGGTGTCCCTGGAGGTGCGGGCGCACGCAGCGCAGGGTGCGCCGCAGGCCCGACGGCGGCTGGGAGTGGACACTCACGGCGTCACAACCTTTCCTGTCTTCGGCAGCGCGGCGGTGATAGTGGACAGCACGCGCTCCCAGCTGAAGCGCTTCACGGCTTCCGCCCGCGCCGCCTGGCCCAAACGCAGGCGCAGCGCGGGATCCGCGGCGAGGGCTGCGAGCCCGTCCGCGAAAGCCCGGCGGTCGCCGGCCGGAACCAGCAGCCCGGTCTGTCCATCCACCAGGATGGAAGGAATCTGGCCGGTCGCGGTGGCAATGATGGGCATGGCCGCAGCCATGTATTCAAAAATCTTCAGCGGTGAAAAGTAGTCGTCGTGGTCGGCTTCGGGGACGGGATACGGCGCGCAGGCGGCATCGCAGGCCGTCAGCAGCGGTGCCACATCATCAGGGCGGACGGCTCCGGTGAAGTCCACGGCCACCTGCAGCTTCTCCGCCAGGCTTTCCAGGACGGATCTCATGGGACCGTCCCCGATGATGCGGATTCTCCAGCGGGGCACGGTTCCGGCCCCGGTATTGGCCAGGGCCACGGCTTCGACCAGCCCGGGGAGTCCGTGCCAGGGCTTCAGGGTGCCGACGAAGGCGACGGTGAGCGTGCCGGTGGTGGAATGGCTTGTCGTGGCGGGAGTGATGCGGTTGACGTTGACCCCGTTGGGAGCCAGCAGGGTTTTTGCCAGCGGGATGTAACGGCGGACCCAGTTGACCACGGGAATGGAGACGCACGCGACCACGTCGGCCCGGCCGGCGTTGCTCCGCAGTGCAGCTTCGGCCCGGTCCAGGTCCCACAGCTGCCGGTGCCGCTGCTGTTCCTCAATCAGGGGCGCGTTGACTTCGAGCACGCCCGGCACCCGCAGCCCTTGCACCACGGAGGCGAGGCCGGTGCTGAAGAGAGAGTAGCGCTCGTAAACCAGATCGCAGCCTTCCGCCGCGATCCGGTGGGCCAGCATCTCCGCCGCAGCCGCAACTGCCTGCTCGCGTTCCGGACCGCAGGCCGGCGCAGGCTTCTCCTGGACGACGTCCAAGCCCCCCAAATCAGCCGGGCGGTCCGTGCCCAGGGAAGTGCAGTACACCCTGACGCTGGCCCCGGTGCGCTGCCATGCCCGCACGATTTCCTGGACGTGGACGGAAGAGCCCTTGGAACCGAATACCGGCACACCGGGATCGGCACACAGATAGGCAACGCGCATCACGCTGCCCTCCTTCCGGGCAGGGACAGCATCCGCAGCTCCTCCGCCTGCCGGCGTGAGTCGTACTCCCGTTCAATCAGATTCCGTGCGGAGCGGGCCATCCCAACACGGTTGGCCAGCGGGTTGCAGAGCTGGCAAATGGCGTTGGCCAGGGCCGCCGGGGCACCGGGCCGGGTCAGGATTCCGGTTTCCCGGTTGCGAAGCACTTCCGGGATGCCGGTGACGGCCGTCCCGATGCAGGGAACCCCCAGCGCCATGGCCTCGAGCAGCACCGTCGGCATACCGTCGGCATTACCATCCGGCCCCACGATGGACGGTGCCACGAAGACGTCGGCAGCGCGCAGCAGCTCACGCACCTGGTCCTGGGTCTTCGGCCCCAGCAGCCGTACGCCGGAGAGCCGAAGCCCATCGATGGTCCCCTGGAGCTCCTCGGCCATGACTCCGGAGCCCGCAATGCCCAGCTCGACCGGAAACCCCTGGGCTTCCAAGATGCCCGCCGCCAGCAACAGATCGTGGAAGCCCTTCTTCGCCACCAGCCGCCCGATTCCCACCACACGGACCCGCATCCCAAGGGGCTGCGGATCACAATAGGGGAATCTGGCCAGCTCCAGTCCATTGCGTACCAGGTGCAGCCGGGAGCTGGCCGCCGGAAAACGCCGCCTTAAAAAGTCCAGATTGAAGGCGCTGATGGTAACGGCATGATGCGCCTGATCCAGTTTCCGGTGCAGATCCTCCATGCTGACGGATTCGTGGAAGATGTCCACGGCATGCGCAGTAAAGGAGAACGGCACCCCGGACAGCCGGGACGCGAGCCGTGCGACGGATGTTGCGGCCGAGGCAAAATGTGCGTGCAGATGGCGGAGGTTGCGCTGCCGGAGTTCGACGGCGAGGGCGATGGCCTGGGCAGCGTCGTCCGGTTCGGCGGCGATCAGGTCCGGGAGGCATCGGCGGATGGCAGCGCCAAGGCCCGCTGCTTCAGCGTATCTGAGGTCCTCCCACAGGTCGGCGGTCTTTTGCGGTCGTCCGATGTAGGTGACAGGCGCCTGCACCCGGGCGAGCTCGGGATGGAACCGCGGATCGTTGGGAGGCCGGAGCGAGAAGATTTCTATCCGCTCCCCGGCCGCTTCCCTTGCCAGGATCTCGGAGACCACAAAGGTTTCGGAGAAGCGTGGATACATTTTGAGGACATACGCCGTAGCGGGCTCAGACGGCGACATGGTCCGCGCCCCTATCGACGTCTGCCGGCCAATTAGTGACCTGTCGGTGGCCGGCACCCCGCAGTTGGGCGGCAGCCAGGTGGGACACCTGCTCCAGTCCGTCCAGGCGCAGCCCGCTTCGGTCGATAACGACGCCAAGCCTGCCGTCCAGCCAGCGGCGCAAGCGTCCGGGTGTCAGAGCGTGGACGTCCTGCCAGTCCACGTAGCCTGCCTCAGCCAGGCCCCGGGCCCGGATCAGTTGTTCGGCGCGTGGCCGGCAGCGGGGCACAATCAGGGCCGGAACGGAGGTGCTCATGATCTCGCACACGCTGTTGTATCCGCCCATCGACACCACGGCGCGGGCGTGGCGCAGGTGCCCGACGACGTCGTCCAGTCCGCGGACGACGACGGTTCCCTTGGCAGCCAGCGAACGCAGCGCAGCGACCTGGTCCGGGGGCATCTGCGGCCCGGCTACGATCAGCTGTGCCAGACCGGCCGGCAGCGTCATAGCCGCGGCGATTCCTGCCAGTTCGAAGCCATCCGAACCGCCGCCGACCATGGTCATGCAGTACGGCCCGGCCACCACGAGCCGGCCGGATCCCGCGGCCCTGCCGCTGGCCAGATAGCCTGAATAGCGGATCAGGTCGCCCAGCACGGGCGGAACCTCGCCGGCGGCCACCGGATCGTGAATACGGGGGTCCCCGTACACCCAGATCTGGTCAAAGAGCTCGCGCACGGTGCGGGGTCCGCCGATGGCAAACCATTCCGCCAGGGCCGCTGCGGGTGCGTCAAGGACTTCACGCAGCCCCAGGACTATCCGTGCCCCGCCGGTCCGGGCGCGGCGCAGGGCAGATTCCAGTTCGCCGTGCACACCGGTCGGATGCCTGTCAACAACGATCAGATCGGGACGGAAATCCTTCAGGACGGCGTCGAGGATGCCCGACCGCAGGCCAATAAGATCCTGCAGCGGCATCTTCAGGCTGCGCGGCACGTATCCGCCATCACCCTTGCCCACGCCGGGGAGAAGGAGCCAGTCCCAGCCCGGGGGAGTGGGGAAGCCGGGAGCGGCCGCGGTGCCGGTGATCAGCAGGCCGGTAACCGCCCGTCCCGTCCGGTCGGGCAGCAGATCCGTCAGGGCACCGGCCAGGGCGAGGTTGCGGCGGACATGGCCTAATCCGACGGAGTCGTGCGAGTAGAAGACCATCTTGAGAGGTTCCACGTGCAGTCCCCCTGCCTGGACAATTCCTTAGAGGCGCCCAGTCATGGAATTTCCCGGCCGCACTTTCGATTGTCTGCGTGGATTATGAGACAGGCATTGGCCCTTTGTGAGGAATTTCTCATAAAGTCAGACGCTCACCATGCGGTACCCGGCTCCACGCACAGTGACGATCCGCTGGGCTCCGAGCTTCTGCCGCAGATAGCGCACGTACACGTCCACGACGTTGGACGCCCCGGCGAAGTCATAGCCCCACACATGGCTGAGCAGCTGCTCGCGGGAGAGCACCTGGCCGGGATTGCGGATGAACATTTCCGTCATGGTGTATTCCCGGGCCGAAAGGGAGATTTCCTGTCCATCCACTAGGGCGAGACGGCTCTGAATATCCAGTTCCAAGGAACCGCAGCGGAGCGTGTGGTCGGCGCTGACGGCGCCGGCGTCGCGGATCCGCAGCCGGATGCGGGCCAGCAGCTCCTCGAACCGGAAAGGCTTGGCCAGGTAGTCGTCGGCACCGCCTTCCAGCCCGGCGATCGTGTCCGCCACGGAGGTTCGTGCGGTGAGGATGATGACCGGAAGGTGCATCCGGGACTGCCGGAGGAGCTGGAGCACGGTGAAGCCGTCCAGCCGGGGCAGTCCCAGGTCCAGGATCATCAGGTCGAACTCGCCGCTCATGGCATGGTCGAGGGCGGTGATGCCGTCCGCCACCACAGAGGGTGTCCAGCCGGCGGCGCGCAGTCCCTTGTGGATGAAGCGGGAAATCCGCTCCTCGTCCTCGGCAATCAGGATGCGCCTCACCGAGGGCCACCGCCGGGCGTTGCCACGGGGATGCGGATGGAGAAGGTGGACCCGTGCCCGTAACTTGATTGCACGCTGATCCGTCCGCCATGGGCCTGGGCGATGGCCCCGGCGATGGCCAGTCCCAGACCGGAGCCCTCCGCGCCCCTTCCCGTGCCGGCGCGGCCGAACCGCTCGAAGATCCGGTGCTGGTCTTCGAGCGCGACGCCCAGGCCGGAGTCCCGCATCCACAATGCCAGGGTGTCCTGAGCCGTCCACCTGTTTCCGCCCGCGGCGGCGGGCTCGATCTTGGTTCCCAGCGCGATCACCGATGAAGGGTCGGTGTATTTAACTGCATTGGCCGCCAGCTGGACCAGGGCCTGCGTCAGGCGTTGGGGATCAGCGACGACGACGGCGTCGGCGGCCTCGTCGAGCTGCCACCGGCGGTCGCCCAAGACGCGGATCTTATCCATGACGTGATGCGTGAAGTCGGCAACACGGACCGGTTCGGTCTGCACAAAATCCGGCTGGCGGGCCTTGGCCAGCAATAGCAGATCGGCCACCAGCCGCTGCATCCGGTCCACCTCCTCCAGCAGCAGGTCGCGCGTTTCGGCGACCTCAGCGGCGTCGTGGACCGACATGAGCTCAAGGTGCCCCCTGAGGATGGTCAGCGGGGTGCGCAGTTCGTGTCCCGCGTCGTCCATGAATTGGTGCTGTTCCAGCGATCCACGGTCCAGCCGCTCCAGCATGGTGTTGAAGGTCCGGGCCAGATCGGTCACGTCGTCGATGCTGTGGCCCACATCAACCCGCCGGGTCAGGTCGTCGTGGCTCACAAAAGCGGAGGCCTCGCGGAGCCGGCGGAGCGGGAGCAGCAGCCGCCCTGCGACCAGGCCTCCCACCAGGGCGGCTACCGCCAGTGTGGCGGCGGCTATCATCGCGTAGGCGCGTATCGAGGCAAAGATCCGCTCACGCTCGTCGCTGCTGTCCCGGCCCACCAGCAGATATGTCACGTCCTGGCCGCTTTGCCGGACCGGTACCACCAGGACCCGGATGGGCTTCCCGGCGGAAATTGAGGCGAACACCGGCCCTGCGGGATCGGGCAGTGCAGTGGCCGAGGCGACCAGACCCTGTGGGAGC
>DASYGM010000138.1:0-9683 GCA_035999715.1 Micrococcaceae bacterium
CGGGTGAGCACATCGTTCACGTGCAGGGCGCCTTCGTGCGTGGTCGCATAGACCGCCTCGGCCCCCAGGTAGTCATCCGCGCCGGGCAGCGGCTCACCCAGCTCCGGATTCTCCGTGATCAGGGCCAGCACGTCGTCCGTCATCGACCCGTAACGGCCCAGCAGGTGCTCGATCCGCGCCACGTGCACGCCGGTCTCCTCCGCCGTCCGGTAGCGCCGGTTCCAGGCCGCCTTATAGCCCTGCGCCCCCAGCAGCGGGATGGTCTCGGTGCAGCTGGGTGGCACGCGCTCATCCATGGTCCGCGTCGCCTCATCCACGGCGTCCTTGGCCATCACCCGGTAGGTGGTCCACTTTCCGCCGGCGACGACGACGAGTCCCGGCACAGGGTGCGCCACCACGTGCTCCCGGGAGAGTTTGGCGGTGGAGTCGTTTTCCCCGGCCAGCAACGGGCGCAGCCCGGCATAGACGCCCTCCACATCCTCACGGGTCAGCGGCCGCTTGAGCACCTTATTCACGTGCTCCAGCACGTAGTCGATGTCCTGCGAGGAGGCAGCAGGGTGCGCCTTGTCCAGCTTCCAGTCCGTGTCAGTGGTTCCGATGATCCAGTGCCGGCCCCACGGGATGACGAACAGCACCGATTTTTCGGTCCGCAGGATCAGCCCGACCGTGGACTGGAACCGGTCCCTCGGGACCACCAGGTGGATGCCCTTGGAGGCTCGGACCTTCAGCTGCCCCCGGTCCGTGACCATGGCCTGGGTTTCGTCCGTCCAGACGCCGGTGGCGTTGACCACCTGTTTGGCCCGGATGGAAAATTCGCTGCCATCCTCCCGGTTGACGACCCGGGCACCGACGACCCGCTCGCCTTCACGCAGGAAATCGACCACCTTGACCTGGTTGACCGCGTGCGCTCCGTAGGAGGCCGCGGTGCGGATGAGGTTCGCGGCGTACCGGGCGTCGTCCACCTGTCCGTCGTAGTAGCGGATGGCTCCCACAAAGGCATCGTTCTTCAGGCTCGGGGCGGCACGGAGCATGGCCTTGCGGGAGAGGTGCTTGTGGAACGGGACGCCGCGCTGGTGGCCGTTGGAGACGGACATGATGTCGTAGAGCATGATGCCGGCACCGACGTAGGGCCGTTCGATAAACGGCTTGGTCAGCGGATACAGGAACGGGACCGGGCGGGTCAGGTGCGGGGCGATTTCGGACAGCAGCAGGCCGCGTTCCTGCAGCGCCTCCCGCACCAGCGCGAAATCGAGCATTTCAAGGTAGCGCAGGCCGCCGTGGATCAGCTTGGACGAGCGCGACGACGTTCCCGATGCCCAGTCGTTGGCCTCCACGATCCCCACCGTCAGCCCCCGGGTCACGGCGTCCAGCGCCGAGCCGACGCCGACGATGCCGCCGCCCACTATCAGCACGTCGAGTTCGGGGCCTCCCTCCGCCGTCGCCCTTAAGGCCGCCAGTGCCGCCTGGCGGGCCTGCGGGCCCAGCGTACCGGTGGAGCGTGCTTCAACAGACATGGCGGGCCTCCTGGAGATACATCTCTTCTGGTGCCTTCACCTTACTTCGTTGCGCAACAGAACGGCAGGGAGGTGGCGTGACGTGCCCGCCCCGGCGAAGGCCTTTCCTGCCGGTTCAGGCGCCGGTGTAGGGCGAGACGACGACCTCCACGCGCTGGAATTCCTTCAGGTCGGAGTACCCGCTGGTGGCCATGGAACGGCGCAGCGCGCCGACCAGGTTCGAGGTGCCGTTGGCGTGGTGCGCGGGACCGAAGAGCACTTCCTCCAGCGGTCCAACGGTATCCAGCCGGACCCTGTCGCCGCGGGGCATTTCCGGGTGGTGCGCTTCCGCTCCCCAGTGCCAGCCCTGCCCCGGGGCCTCCTGTGCCCGGGCCAGCGCCGAGCCAAGCATCACCGCGTCGGCACCCATGGCGATCGCCTTGATGATGTCCCCGCTGGTGCCCATGCCGCCGTCGGCTATCACGTGCACATAGCGGCCGCCGGATTCGTCCATGTAGTCGCGGCGTGCGGAGGTGACATCGGAGATGGCACTGGCCATCGGCGAGTGGATGCCCAGCGCGCGCCGCGTCGTCGTCGTCGCTCCCCCGCCGAAGCCGACCAGCACACCGGCCGCGCCGGTGCGCATCAGGTGCAGCGCGGGGGTGTAGCCGGCCGCGCCGCCGACGATGACGGGGACGTCGAGTTCGTAGATGAACTGCTTGAGGTTCAGCGGCTGGGAGGTCTTGGAGACGTGCTCGGCGGAGACGGTGGTGCCGCGGATGACGAAGATGTCCACCCCGGCCTCGACCACCGTCTTGTAGAACTCCTGCGTGCGCTGCGGCGTCAGGGCGCCTGCAACGGTGACTCCCGCGGCGCGGATCTCCGCCAGCCGGGAGGTGATCAGCTCAGCCTGGACCGGGGCCCGGTAGAGCTCCTGCAGCCGCTTCGTGGCGGCAGGGCTGGCAGCCGAGGCCTCAAGTCCGGCAATTTCCTGCAGCACCGGCGCCGGGTCCTCGTAGCGGGTCCAGAGGCCTTCCAGGTCCAGCACCCCGAGGCCGCCGAGCCGGCCCAGCGCAATGGCGGTGGCCGGAGACATCACGGAGTCCATCGGGGCGCCGATGACGGGCATGCCGAAGTGGTAGGCGTCGATCTGCCAGCCGACGGAGACGTCCTTGGGATCGCGGGTCCGGCGGGAGGGGACGATGGCGATGTCGTCCAGGGAATAGGCCCGGCGCCCGCGCTTGCTGCGCCCGATTTCAATCTCGTAAGTCACCGGATAAGCCTATCCCAGCGCCCGTCTGGCAGGTTCCGGCCGGATACGGCGGCAATTTTTGTAGGCTGCGTTGTTGCGTGACGAAGGAGCGCAGCAGCCGGAAAATTGCCGCCGCCTCCGGCAACCGGACTACTTGGACCCGTAGTTGGGCGCCTCCACCGTCATCTGGATGTCGTGCGGGTGGGACTCCTTCAGCCCGGCCGCGGTGATCCGGACAAACTTGCCCTTGGCCTTGAGCTCCGGAACGGTCCGGGCTCCCGTGTAGAACATGGTCTGCCGCAGTCCGCCCACCAGCTGGTACGCCACCGAAGACAGCGGTCCGCGGTAGGCCACCCGGCCCTCAATGCCCTCCGGAATGAGCTTGTCGTCGCCGCTGACGTCCGCCTGGAAGTAGCGGTCTTTGGAGTAGGAGGTGTTCTTGCCGCGGGACTGCATGGCGCCCAGCGAACCCATGCCGCGGTAGGTCTTGTACTGCTTACCATTGACAAAAATCAGCTCGCCGGGGGCCTCCTCGGTGCCTGCCAGCAGCGAGCCAAGCATCACGGTGTCCGCGCCGGCCACCAGCGCCTTGCCGATGTCCCCCGAATACTGCAGGCCGCCGTCGGCAATCAGTGGAACCCCGGCCGGACCGGCTGCCTTGGCGGATTCGTAGATGGCGGTGATCTGCGGGACGCCGACGCCTGCCACCACCCTGGTGGTGCAGATGGAGCCCGGTCCCACGCCCACCTTGATGCCGTCGGCGCCGGCGTCGATCAGGGCCTGGGCGCCTTCGCGGGTCGCCGCCTGGCCGCCGATGACGTCCACGTGTGCGGCCGCGGGTTCCGATTTCAGCCGGGCGATCATCTCCAGCACGCCCTGGCTGTGGCCGTTGGCGGTGTCCACGAAAAGCGCGTCCACGCCGGCATCGACCAGCCGCATGGCCCGCTCCCAGCCGTCGCCGAAGAAGCCGATCGCGGCACCGACGCGCAGCCGGCCCTCGTCGTCCTTGGTGGCCAGCGGGTACTGCTCGGCCTTGGTGAAGTCCTTCACCGTGATCAGCCCGCGCAGGATGCCGCCGTCGTCCACCAGCGGAAGCTTTTCAATCTTGTTCTTGGCCAGCAGCGCGGAGGCCTCTTCGCGGCTGATGCCCACCCGGCCGGTGACCAGCGGCATCGCCGTCATCACCTCGCGGACCAGCCGCTCCGGAAACTCGGAGTCCGGGATGAAGACCGTGTCGCGGTTGGTGACAATCCCCAGCAGCCGGCCGCCGTCGTCGACCACGGGCAGACCGGAGACGCTGAACCGGCCGCACAGCTCATCGAGCTGGGCCAGCGTGGCGTCCGGGCCGATGGTGACCGGGTTGGTGATCATGCCGGATTCGCTGCGCTTGACCCGGTCCACCTGCTCCGCCTGGTCGTCCATGGAGAGGTTGCGGTGCACCACGCCCAGGCCGCCCTGGCGTGCCATGGCGATGGCCATCCGGGCCTCGGTGACGGTGTCCATCGCGGCGGAGAGCAGCGGTGTCTGGACGGTGATCCGCTTGGAAATCCGTGAACTGGGGTCTGCCTCGGAGGGAATGACATCCGTGTGGCCGGGCAGCAGCAGCACGTCGTCGTAGGTCAGGCCGATCAGGGCAAAGGGGTCGTGGGATTCGGACATGGGTCGCGAGTGCTCCTCAGGCGGTGGTACCGGGTGGGTTGCAACCGATGGCCAGCCCGTTATTACGAGCCTGGTCTGTGCGTATATCCATGGTAAACGAAAGCCGGCGCCGCCCTATTCCGTCGTGACCGGACAGGCAGGCCGCCTACTTCCAGCCGGTGACCTGCTTCAGTTGCTGTTCAAACATCGGCGCCATGGACTGTGTATAGGTCTTGGTCAGGTGGTTGTCGTCCTTGTAGACATAGACGTTGCCCACCACCGCCGGGCAGACGTCGTTGGTGCAGATGTAGTCGCTCATGTCCATCAGGAACAGGTTGTTGACCTTGTCCCGATAGGCGTCCATGGGCGAGGCCTCCGCCAGGCTTTCGGATAGCGGCGGGTTGCAGGCCGGCGCGCCGGCGCCCTTGGTGGCCGCGCAGTCCGCCATGTTGGTCTCGAATCGCGGGTTGTCCCGCATGCCTATCACCTGGATACCGGCATCGGTGAAGCCCTTGATTCCGTCCAGGTAAGCGGGCACCTCGGTCTCGTAAGGGGCCTCCTTGAGGGTCAGCGAGGCCAGCGTGAACACGGCGTCGGGGTGCAGGTTCATCACGTACTGGCGGTCCAGCGCGTTGAACTGGTTGCAATCGTCCGCGCGGGTGGGGGAATCACCGCCGTAGCGGCAGGCGTCCTTGATCAGCATGACAATCTGCCAGTTGTGCTCCGCCGCCAGCGTGTCCCAGTCCGGCAGCCACTGCTGCGAATGCGAATCCCCCAGCACCACAATGGTCTTGGCCGGCGTTCCGGTGGGCTTGTTGGCATGGCAGATTTGCGCCAGCACGGGCGACGACGGTGCCAGCTTCCCCGTGCAGTCGCCATCGATGGTGGCGAACTCGTTCTTCAGCTGGGCCGGCGCGGGAATCGGCTTGGCATCCGGGGAGGCGGTGCTGACGAAGCCGGGCTGCAGTGCCGCGGCGCCTGGATTATCCGCCGCCGGCTGGGCGGCGACGGCGGCGTCATACGCGTTCAGGCGCGTTTGGGCGATGGCCACCGGACCGGCCATCAGCGCAGCGCACGCGATAATGACGACGGCGGCACGCCAGACATGCAGTTCCGGCCACTCCCAGCGGCGTAGCGGAGCCTCCACGTACCTGGTCGTGAGAAAGGCCAGCCCGATGGAGAGGGCGACCAGGGCCAGGCCGTCCAGCAGGCCTGCCCCGGAACGGCCGACGGCAACCAGGTAGATCACCAGCACCGGCCAGTGCCACAGGTACAGCGCATAGGATATGTTGCCCATCCCCACCAGCGGACGCGCGGATAGGATCCGGTCCACGCCGAACCGGCTGCCGGTCTGCCCGGCCACAATCACCGCGGCCGCGGCCAGCGTTGGCCAGAGCGCAATGTAGCCGGGGAACTGCTGGTCCACGGTGAGGATCAGGCCGCAGCTGAGCATCCCCGCGATTCCGGCCCAGCCCAGCACCACGCGCACCATCCTGGGGAACTTCAGGTAGGGCAGCGCCAGGGCCAGCAGCGAGCCCAGCGCGAATTCCCAGAGCCGGGCCCGGGTATCGAAGTACGTGTAGGCCTGGTTGGACGCCGTGTTGCGGACCGAGAAGGCCAGCGAGAACGCGAACACGGCGCTGAACGCAACGGCCAGCAACGCCCGGTAGCTCAGCCAGCTCTGCGTTCCGGGGATCCTTGCCAGTTTGAGGCCGCGGAGCAGCAGCGCCGCGGCGGCAAAGATCAGCGGCCACAGGATGAAGACCTGCCCCTGGATGGACAGCGACCAGAAATGCTGCAGCGGGCTGGCTCCGGAATGGTCGATCGCGTAGTAGTTCACCGCGTTGTCCGCGAGCACCCAGTTCTGGAAGTACAGCAGCGATGACCAGGCCTGGTCCAGCACGTCCGGCCAGCGGCGCGGCGGCAGGAAGGCCCAGGTGCCCAGCAGCACGGCAATCAGGACGACGACGGCGGCCGGCAGCAGGCGCTTGAACAGGTGCAGCCAGTGCCGGATCAGCCGCAATGACTGGCCCTTTTCCACCTTCCGGGTGAACTGGAGGGTCATCAGGAAGGCGGAGATGAGCAGGAAGATGTCCACTCCGCCCGAAACCCGGCCCAGCCAGATGTGGTAGGTGACCACCATGAGGACGGCCAGCGCCCGCAGCCCCTGTACCTCCGGGCGGAATCCTTTTTTGGCGGCCGCGGGAGCGGCCAGCGCCGAGGGTCGCTCAGCCGAGGCTAAAGGTCGTGTGGTGGTCCCGTTCGTCACGTTAAGTGCACCCATCGTTCGTTAAAAGTCCATTCCATGTTACCGAACCGTGATGTCGTAGGCCATTTGCGGGCGCGTCGCTTTGCACACTGCCACCGCGGCTGTGAGCACTGCCAGCTGCAGATAGTAGTCTCGTCAACGGTGGCGGACGAGCGCCGCACGGATTTGTGGGAGGCTGCATTATGACCTTGCAGATCCGTGTGGCTGCGCCGGCCGGTCTTACCAGCCGTGTCCTGGATGCGGCGCAGGCCGCCCCGGGCACCGCGGAAATCGCCGTTTATCGGGGCGCTTCGGTGCTTCCGCAGGGCGACGTCGTCGTCATCCATGTTGCCCGGGAAGCCGCCGGGGAGCTGATCCAGCAGCTGCGCGACCTTGGCGTGCCACAGCTCGGGTCCATCGCTGTCAGCTCGCCCGAGCTGGTGCTTTCCGACCATGCCGTGCAGGCCGAAGAGCGGGCTCCGGGCGAGGGTGCGGACGCGGTGATCTGGGAAGAGGTGGAGGCCAATACCAGCGAGGACGCCAAACTGAGCTGGAGCTTCCTGGCCTTCCTGGTGATCGCCACGCAGCTGGCCGGGATCGGGATCGTCACCGATTCCACCATTGCCATTGTTGGCGCCATGGTGGTGGGACCGGAGTTCGGGCCGCTGGCAGGTCTGGCCCTGGCGCTGGTGGACCGGCGCTGGGCACTGGCCCGACGGTCTGCCCTGGCACTAAGCCTCGGGTTTCCGATCGCCATGCTGATCACGGCGGCTGCAGTCTGGGTCTCCATTCCGCTGGGCTTGGTCGATCCGGATGCGCTGCGCCAAGGGAATCCGGCTACCGAATTCATCTACCACCCCGGACCGTATTCGTTTATCGTGGCCCTGCTGGCCGGCGCGGCGGGCATGCTGTCCCTGATCGGCCGGAAATCGGCGGTGCTGGTAGGCGTATTCATCTCCGTCACCACCGTGCCGGCGGCGGGCTTCGTCGCCGTCGCCCTGGTCCTGGGCGAGCCGGACCGGGCCGGCGCATCCGCCCTGCAGCTGCTGCTGAACCTGGCCGGCATCATTGTTTCCGCCTGCGCCGTGCTGATCTTCTACCGGCTGGTCCGGCGCCGCCACCCCGGCCGCGCTGACCCCCTGTCCCGAAATCCCTACCGGCTCCGGCGCTGACCCGGCCCGATCCCCCCGCAGACCCGGTCCGGTCCCCTAAACGCAAACTACCCCGCAGTTAATGCACGTCCGGGGCTTCCGGAGTGCGTTAACTGCGGGGCAGTTGACTGACGGAAAGCGGGACCTAGTGCTGGTGTCCCGCGTGGTCGTCCTCGTCATCGGCCGGCTTCTCCGCGACCAGTGCTTCGGTGGTCAGCACCAGCGCGGCAATCGAAGCGGCGTTGCGCAGCGCTGAGCGGGTGACCTTGACCGGGTCGATGATGCCGGCCTGGATCAGGTCGCCGTACTCACCGGTCAGGGCGTTGAAACCGAAACCGTCGGCCAGCTCGCCCACCTTGTTGGCAACGACGTAGCCGTCGTGGCCGGCGTTCTGGGCAATCCAGCGCAGCGGTTCGGCCACGGCGCGGCGGACTAGTCCGACCGCGGTGGCGGCGTCGCCGTCGAGCTTGGAAACGCGCGGGTCCTCGTCCAGGGCCTTGGCGGCCTGCACCAGGGCCGAGCCGCCGCCGGCCACGATGCCCTCTTCCAGGGCGGCGCGGGTGGAGGACACGGCGTCCTCGATGCGGTGCTTCTTTTCCTTCAGCTCAACCTCGGTGGCAGCGCCAACCTTGATCACGCCGATGCCGCCGGCCAGCTTGGCCAGGCGTTCCTGCAGTTTTTCCTTGTCCCAGTCGGAGTCGGTCCGCTCCAGCTCGGCGCGCAGCTGCTTGACGCGGTCTGCAACATCCTCAGCCGAACCCGCGCCGTCAACAATGGTGGTGTTGTCCTTGGTGACCGTGATGCGGCGGGCGGTGCCCAGCACCTCCAGGCCAACCTGGTCCAGGGACAGGCCGATCTCCGGGGAGACCACCTGCGCACCAGTCAGCGTGGCGATGTCCTGCAGCATGGCCTTGCGGCGGTCGCCGAAGCCTGGGGCCTTGACGGCAACGACGTTCAGCGTGCCGCGGATCTTGTTGACGATCAGCGTGGACAGAGCCTCGCCGTCGACGTCCTCGGCAATGATGAACAGCGGCTTGGACGCCTGCAGGGCCTTCTCCAGCAGCGGCAGGAAGTCCGCGATGGCGGAGATCTTGCCCTGGTTGATCAGGATCAGGGCGTCTTCCAGCACGGCTTCCTGGCGCTCGGCGTCGGTGACGAAGTACGGCGAGAGGTAGCCCTTGTCGAACTGCATCCCCTCGGTGAGCACCAGTTCAGTGGCGGTGGTGGAGGATTCCTCGATGGTGATCACACCATCCTTGCCGACCTTGTCGAATGCCTCGGCCAGCAGCTCGCCGATTTCCTCGCTCTGCGCGGAGATCGCGGCGACCTCGGCCACCTGGCGGCCCTGGACCTCGCGGGCGTTCTCCAGCAGGCGCTCGGCGATGGCCTCCACGGCAACCTCGATGCCGTGCTTGAGGTCTCCCGGAGCGGCACCGGCGGCCACGTTGCGCAGGCCTTCCTTGACCAGCGCCTGGGCCAGGACCGTCGCCGTCGTCGTACCGTCGCCGGCGACGTCGTTGGTCTTGGTCGCGACCTCCTTGGCCAGCTGCGCGCCAAGGTTCTCGTAGGTGTCTTCCAGCTCCACCTCGCGGGCGATGGTGACACCGTCGTTGGTGATGGTGGGGGCGCCCCACTTCTTATCCAGCACAACGTTGCGGCCGCGCGGCCCCAGGGTCACCTTGACGGTGTTGGCCAGCTTATCGATGCCAGCCTCCAGGGAACGGCGGGCAGCATCGTTGAATGCAAGCTGCTTTGCCATAATTCTGTGTCCTTTCAAGGACGAAACCCCACACCATTGACCCCTGCGGGACCTGCGGTGTGGGGCTCCGTCAAAGCGTTGTTACTTTGCTGTTTGGCCGTGAACTACTTGACGACGATGGCGAGCACGTCGCGGGCGGACA
>DASYGM010000144.1:0-14919 GCA_035999715.1 Micrococcaceae bacterium
GCCCGTGCGGTGCCAGGCGGTCTGCAGCAGCACCACCAGCAGCCCCAAGCCAATGGTCAGCGGCACCATCAGGAAGTGGTAAACCGTCGTGATGCCAAACTGCCAGCGGGCAATATCCAGTGCTTCCATCTTTTCCCCTCAGCGCGGATCCGGGATACTTCTACGATCTGTAGAAAATCGACTTCTACTGAGTGTAGAACAATTTGTGGAAACCGGGTACATTTAGATCAAGACAGCTGAATCAGCGATGACAGAAGGATTTACGTGGCCACTCTTGGGGAGCTCGAACGAGCCGTCATGGATCTCTTGTGGGAACATCCGACGGCGATGACCGCCAACACGCTCCGGGACCTGCTGACGCAGCGTCCGGCGTCAGGCAATAAGGACGGCGCCGACTCCAAGGAGCTGGCCGTCACCACCGTGCTGACCGTGCTGTCCCGGCTGGAAAAGAAGGGACTCGTCGAGCGCGAACGGGACATCCGCCCGCACCGCTACCGGTCCGTCACCACCCGCGCGGACCACACCGCCGAGCTGATGCTCGAGGTCCTGGGTTCCGCACCGGACCGGGAGGCCGTGCTGGCCCGCTTCATCGGAACCGTGAGCGACGGCGAAGCCGCCACCTTGCGCAAACTGCTCGGCCACTCCTAGCGCCGGCAGAAGCCGCCGTTGAGGGCAACACGCCATGTTCTGGACCTCCTGGTTCCTCGCGGTGCTCGCCGTCGTCCTGGCCTGGCCTGTTCCGCTGGTGCTCTCCCGCGCGAACTGGCCGGCCCGCTCACCGTTCACAGCCATGGTGCTGTGGCAGGCCATTGCCCTGGCGGGCGGGCTCTCGATGATCGGCGCTATGCTGGTCTTCGGTCTGGTTCCGCTGGGCGATAACCTGATCTCCGGCCTGCGCAACCTGGCCGGGATCATGCTGGGGAACACCGCGGGACCGGAGCTGGATTTCTGGAACGCCTTTGCCCTCAGTGCGGCGGCGCTGCTGCTGGCCCATCTGCTGTTCACGCTGCTGCTGACGTACGTCCGGATCCTGCGCCAACGCCGGCGGCACCGCGAACTCCTGCACCTGCTCAGTTCCCCCGCCGCGGACCGTCCCGGCACCGTGGTCATCAGCCACGACGTCCCGGTGGCCTACTGCCTGCCCGGCGGGGCGCGGTCGGTGACTGTGCTTTCCGACTCCCTGATGAACCTGCTGGAACCGGATGAGCTCCGTGCCGTGCTGATCCATGAAAACACCCACCTGATCCAGCGCCACCACCTGCTGCTCTGGGCCTTCGCCGCCTGGCGCTCAGCACTGCCCTGGTTGCCCACCTCCCGGCTGGCCCAGCGCGCCGTCAACTCGCTCATTGAGATGCTGGCCGATGATGAGGCTCTGAAAACCGTTGACCGCGCCACGTTGATCAAGGCCATCGCACTGGTGGCCAGCGGCTCGGCCGAGCTTCCCGCCAGCGACCTGGTGGACGCCGGCGGAGCCCTGATCGACACGCCGGAGACGACGTCGGCCCGGCTGGGCCGGCTGATCACCCCGGTGCCGCCGCTGGTCGCGTCGGTCCGCAACGCGGTGCTGGCAGGATCCGTGCTGCTGCTGGCCGTTCCCACCGCCCTGCTGATTGTGCCCGGGCTGCTGGCCTGACGCCGGTTGCGGACGCGCCACAGATCCCGTCGCGGACGCCCGCCGCTCAGGCGTCGATGCGTTCCCGGTCAAGGCTGGAGCTGCCGGCGATGATGAAGTCCTTGCGCGGGGCCACGTCGGAGCCCATCAGCAGCTCAAAGGTCTTCTCCGCCGTTTCGGCATTCGCGGCGGTGACCCGCCTCAGGGTCCGGTGCCTCGGATCCATGGTCGTCTCGGCCAGCTGGCCGGCGTCCATCTCCCCCAGCCCTTTGTAGCGCTGGATCGGCTCCTTGTAGCGTTTGCCCGTCTTTTCCAGTTGGGCCAGCAGTGAGTGCAGCTCCTGCTCCGAATACGTGTAAATCATTTCGTTGGCCTTGGAACCGGCCTGGATGACCTCCACCCGGTGCAGCGGCGGCACGGCGGCGTACACCCTGCCCGCGTCGATCATCGGCCGCATGTACCGGAAGAACAGGGTCAGCAGCAGCGTGCGGATGTGCGCGCCGTCGACGTCGGCGTCCGTCATCAGGATGACCTTGCCGTAGCGCGCCGCCTCGAGCGCGAAGCTCCGGCCGGAGCCGGCGCCCACCACCTGGATCAGCGCGGCGCATTCGGCGTTGGAGAGCATGTCCCCCACGGAGGCCTTCTGCACATTGAGGATCTTGCCGCGGATGGGCAGCAGCGCCTGGAAATCGGAGGAGCGTGCCAGCTTGGCGGTTCCCAGTGCGCTGTCCCCCTCGACGATGAACAGCTCGCTGCGGTCGACGTCGTCGGTGCGGCAGTCCGCCAGTTTGGTCGGCAGCGATGAGGTCTCCAGTGCGTTCTTCCGGCGCTGGGTCTCCTTGTGCACGCGGGCGGAGATCCGCGACTTCATCTCCGCAACCACCTTTTCCAGCAGCTGCGCCGACTGGGCCTTGTCATTGCGGTGCGTGGAGTTCAGCTTGGCCGTCAGCTCCTGTTCCACCACCTTGGCCACAATGGTGCGGACCGCGGGTGTCCCGAGGATTTCCTTCGTCTGGCCCTCAAACTGTGGCTCGGCCAAGCGGACGGTGAGGACGGCGGTCATTCCCGCCTGCACATCGTCCTTTTCGATTTTGTCATTGCCGGCCTTGAGCTTGCGCGCGTTGGCCTCGATCACCTTGCGGAAGGTCTTCAGCATGGCCTGTTCAAAGCCCTCCTGGTGCCGGCCGCCCTTGGGCGTGGCGATGATGTTCACATAGCTGCGCATCGTGGTCTCGTAGCCGATCCCCCAGCGCAGCGCGATGTCCACCTCGCAGTCGCGCTCCACCTCCGTGCTCCTGAGGTGGCCCTTGTCGTCCAGGACCGGCACCGTTTCCTTGAAGGTGCTGGTCCCGTGCAGCCGCCAGATATCCGTGACCGGGGCGTCGGCGGCCAGAAAGTCGACGAACTCGGAGATGCCGCCGTCGTGGTGGAAGATCTCCTCGTGCACCTCAAACTCGCCGGGGGTACCGGGCAGCCGGCGCTCGTCCCGGATCGCGATGCGAAGGCCCGGGACCAGGAAGGAGGTCTGGCGTGCCCGGGATGTCAGTTCGTCGTAGGAAAACTTGGCGTCCGGGGTGAAGATCTGCCGGTCCGCCCAATACCGGATCCGTGTGCCGGTCACCCCGCGCTTGGTGGAGCCGATCACATCGAGGCTGGATTTTTCGATGAAGGGCTCGAAGGGCGCCGTCGGGCTCAGGGTCTTGCCGGTGTCGATGAAGTGCCCCGGCTCGCCCCGCCGGAAACACATCTGGTAGGTCTTCCCGCCGCGATCCACCTGGACGTCGAGCCGGGCGGAGAGGGCGTTGACCACGCTGGCTCCGACTCCGTGCAGACCGCCGGAGGCCGTGTAGGAACCGCCGCCGAACTTACCTCCGGCGTGCAGCTTGGTCAGCACCACCTCGACGCCGCTCAGCCCGGTCTTGGGTTCCGCGTCCACCGGGATGCCGCGTCCGTCGTCGTGGATTTCCACGGAATTGTCAGGGTGCAGGATGACCTTGATGCTTTGGCCGAATCCCGCCAGCGCCTCGTCCACCGAATTGTCGATGATTTCCCAGAGGCAGTGCATGAGTCCGCGCGAGTCCGTTGACCCGATGTACATGCCCGGCCTTTTGCGCACGGCTTCCAGCCCCTCCAGGACGGAAAGGTGGCGGGCGGTGTAGTCGGAACCTAGTGGGGCCACGTTCGGCTGACTCCTTTGAACGGTGCTGGTGAACGGCGCTGGTGCTGTATTTCCGGGGCGGACCCCGTAAATGTGGCCCAGTCCTAGGTTATCGTCTCTGCCGGAGCGCTCGGCGCAGACTTGCCGCGGCCAGCACGACGGACCGGCAGCAGTACGCGCACAGCGAAAGTGGACCCAACCTGCGATGCTTTCGCTCCGAATAATGGTTGTATAGGTATACAGATCTACTAAGGAGGCCATCATGACAACAGCTGTAGCCAGCCGCGAACTGAACGCCCTGGACCGTTGCGACCGCTGCGGAGCTCAAGCCTATGTACGTGTCGTGCTGGAATCCTCCGGCGGCTCGCTCCTTTTCTGCGGGCACCACGCGCGTGCCGTGGAACCCACTCTGAAGCCGCTCTCCTCTGAATGGCATGACGAAACAAGCCGCCTGCTGGAGAAAGCTGTCCTGGTTGAGGACTGAGGTCTTCAGGGACTGAGACCTGCACGACCGGACAAAGCGCGTCCGGACAAGTACCGGAACGCACTGGCAGCCAGGTAAAGCGCATATAGGAAGGGCCCCTCCACTTCGGAGGGGCCCTTCCTATATGTGCGGATCCTAGTCCAGGTAGTCGCGCAGCACCTGGGAGCGGGAGGGGTGGCGGAGCTTGGACATGGTTTTGGATTCGATCTGCCTTATGCGCTCACGCGTCACACCGTAGACCTTACCGATTTCGTCTAAAGTCTTCGGCTGGCCGTCGGTCAGGCCGAAGCGCATGGCCACGACGCCTGCCTCGCGCTCGGAAAGCGTGTCCAGCACCGAGTGCAACTGCTCCTGCAGCAGGGTGAAGCTCACGGCGTCGGCAGGAACAACAGCCTCGGAGTCCTCGATCAGGTCGCCGAATTCGGAGTCGCCGTCTTCACCCAAGGGGGTGTGCAGGGAGATCGGTTCGCGGCCGTACTTCTGCACCTCCACTACCTTCTCCGGGGTCATGTCCAGCTCAAGGGCCAATTCCTCCGGAGTTGGCTCGCGGCCCAGGTCCTGCAGCATCTGCCGCTGCACGCGGGCCAGCTTGTTGATGACCTCCACCATGTGCACCGGGATACGGATAGTGCGCGCCTGGTCCGCCATGGCCCGGGTAATAGCCTGGCGGATCCACCATGTGGCGTAGGTAGAGAACTTGAAGCCCTTGGTGTAGTCGAACTTCTCCACCGCGCGGATCAGGCCAAGGTTCCCTTCCTGGATCAGGTCCAGGAACAGCATGCCGCGGCCGGTGTAGCGCTTGGCCAGCGAGACCACCAGGCGCAGGTTGGCCTCGAGCAGGTGGTTCTTAGCGCGCTTGCCATCGTGGATGACCCATTGCAGTTCCCGCCTGAGCTTGTCATCGATCTTGCCGTCGTCGCTGGCAAGCTTTTCTTCGGCGAACAGGCCGGCTTCGATGCGCAGGGCAAGATCGACCTCCTGCTCGGCGTTCAGCAGCGCCACCTTACCGATCTGCTTCAGGTAATCCTTAACCGGGTCCGCCGTGGCCCCGGCCGACATGACCTGCTGTACGGGCGCGTCGTCATCATCGGCGTCCGAGTAGACAAAACCGGTGCCGGTCTTCCCGGCAACTGCTTCCTCCTCCTCGGCGGCGACGGTGTCCGAGGCGTCCTGATCCTCGGCGGGCTCGGCATCCGTGGCATCCTCGGCAACCGCTTCAGCGGCGTCCTCTGATGCCTTGGCTGCCCGGCCCCGGGTCGTTTTGGCGGCGGCGTCGGACGCCTTGGCCTTACGGCTGCGGGCCTTCGGTGCCACCGTGTCCACCCCGCCTGCGGAGGCCTTCTTGGCGGCGATAGTGGCCGCACGCTTCTGCGCGGGCGTCAGTTCGTCGGCCTGGGCGCCAGCCCCGGCAGTTGCGGAGTCGTTCCTCTTGGCGGTAGGAGACACAGAAAACCTTTCTAGCGGGCGTCTGTGGCATCACCTATGGGCAACACCACTATGACCCTGTCAAGTCCGTGGCAACTTTCACACACCAGCTCCGGCTGCAGGGCCACTTGGTACAACTACCGGTGGACCGGCAATGTTCCCAGCGGACCCAAGCTTCTGCCCGGCGCCGAAATCAGAGTGTGAAACACGGACCCAACCGGGTCTCGCTTCCTATTGTCTCACGAATTCTCCACCGCTGTCCCGGTCACGAGGACAACCGGAACGAGCGGCGCGTAGCGCTCCAAAGGACCAGCGGCATGAGGCGCCGCAGGGACCGACGCCGGACGATCCCTACGAGCGGGCTCCTCACGCACTGCGCCCCGGGACCCCGGACGACCCCCTCAGGCCGCTTCCTCCGGCGTTGGATTCCACGCCGTGGTCCGGTCCCGGGCCCAACCACAGACACTGCCCATGCCCAGCAAACCCTGCAATAAGACGGCCAGGCGGTAACCTGGCGACGCTGCCAGCGCCAGATCCAGATAGCTGTCTGCCGCGCTCCCGCGGCCCCGGCACCACTGCAGCCAGGCCAGCATCGTCAGTGCCGCCGCCCTTCCGTCGCCCGAGCCACCGCGTGCCAGATGGACCAGCAGGTCTGAGGCCTTGGCGATCCTGCCCCAATCCGGCCTACTCCTGCCCTGTCCCACCAGCACCGGGCCAAAGTCGTCCGCCGGACAGCCCGCTGCGGCCGAAAAGCGCGCCCGCACCCCGGCCAGCTCGTCAGGACCGGGATGCCAGCCAGCCGGATGCACAGGTTCGCAGACCGACGGAGTCAACAGACCGCATAGCGCGGCACCTTCCAAGGCCAGCTGGGGGCCGACGCTGCATAGTACCAAGACCGAATCCCGGACAGTGACGCTGTCCAGTGAAGCCAGCAGGTATCCGCTCGTCCCATCGTCCGGTGTTCCGGAAATTGTGGAGACAGCCCCCTCCCACACTTCCAGAGTTGCCCTGAACTGCGCGTCACGGCACTGCTGGCCGGCCAGCTCCCGAAGGGCCGTCTCGGTGGCCGCGCGGATCCTGGACCTAACGTCGTCCGGCAAGGGTTCGGCCGCGTCCCGGGCGAGGGTCTGCGGCCCGCTTTCGTAACTGCTGCCACGGAAGATCATTTCGGCGTTAAGGGCACTGTCCGTGATTTCGCTGACCGGCCGGCCGGGCCAGCCGCAGCACTGCGGGTCGGTGCAGTAGTAGCTGCGCCAGTGCTCGGGACCCACATACCAGGTGTGCTTCACCGGCCTGCCACTGGCTGCCAGGGCTCCCTCAACTGCCTCCACCATCCAGCCGTACGGGGCCCGTCCCGATTCCTCCCAATCCCTGCTCCCGAAGACCGCCAGCAGCACGCCGTCCGCACCCTTGTCCGCGGCGAGATAGCGGAGAATTTCGCGCACGTATTGCGCCAAGTCAGCCGCGGCCGGCCGGCCGGCCCTGTCCGGGCGGAAGGATCCGCCCGGCACATCTGCAGACGACCGGGGCTGAAGCAGGTTCGTCCGAAGGGTTGCCCCGAGGATGTTGCCCGACATGGTGATGCAAACCAGGCTGTCCACGGGCCAATATCCCAGCGCGTGGGAAACGTAGCTGAGGATGTCCTGGCCCTTGCTAAAAGAAAGCCGCGGTTCGTTGGTCATTCCTCCACGATGGCGTTCCTGCCAGCAGCAGGACAGTGTCTGGGTGCGGTATGTGTGGAAGGCGGAGGACGGGCCAGGTGGTGCAGGACAAGTGGAACGCGGAAGACGGGTATGCAGGACCAGTGCGGGCCCGGATCATGACTAGTGGGGCGTTCCGGGTCCGTCCCCGGGCGAGATGCCGGCCTTCGCCTTGGAATTTCCTCCTGCCCCGGGCCGGGATTTGCGGACCTCCGCCCGGTACTGCTGCCGGCGCCGCCGGTTATCCGACATAGCCTGGCGCAGCGGCGGAACGTGGACGCCCTCCAGCGCCATCCGCCGCCTGACCTCGCGCCGGCTCGAAAGCACTCCGGCCGCGCCGATGGCAAGCATCACAAACTGGACGGAGAGCGCTATTCGGAAGGAGTCCAGCGCATACAGCTGCCCGTGCGAGAAGCCGCTGTTGTTCAGCAGGTCCAGGACCAGGCCAACAATGTACATGGTCAGCAGCGCCGCGCAGAATCCGCCCACGTTGACGATTCCGGTCGCCGTGCCCATCCGGTGCGCCGGGTTGAACGTGCGGGCAAAGTCAAAACCGATCATCGAGGCCGGACCGCCCAGGGCCAGCACCAGTACCAGCACCACCAGCAGCCACAGCGGTGCCCGGCCCGGATAGGTCAGCGTCACCAGCCAGGCCACGGCAATGCCGAAGGAAATCAGCAGCACAATGGTGGAACGACGCAACGGATGCCGGCCCACCCACCCGCCCAGCAGCGGCCCACAGACCATCCCGACCAGGACAAACAGGCTCATCAGCGCGGAGGCCGTTGCCGCATCGAGCCCCTCCCCGGAGAGCAGGAACGGGTAACCCCAGGTCATCACGAAGACCGTACCGGAGAACTGGGTGGTGAAATGGGTCCACAACCCAAGCCGGGTTCCGGGCTGCTTCCATGCCCTGGCCACCGCCGCCCCAGTATCGCGCAGCCCCGTGTGCGCTGCAACGGGGGGTGCGTCCGCTGGCTGGCTGCGCAGCACGGTCGCGGCGAGCACGAACGCCAGCAGGGACAGTCCGGCGGCACCCAGGAAGGCCGGGCTCCAGCCCAGCTCGTGCAGGACCAGCACAAACGGGATAACACTGATCAGCTGGCCGATCTGGCCAAGCTGTCCGGTCAGCTGGGTCAGCAGCGGTATCCGGCGCGGCGAAAACCAGGCCGGCAGCAGGCGCAGGACGGCAATAAAGGTCATCGCATCGCCGGCGCCCACCAGGATGCGGCCAATCAGGCCCGCCGGCACGGAGTTGGCGGCGGCCAGCTGGAGCTGGCCCAGGAACATCAGCACGGCTCCGGCTGCGACCATGACGCGCGGGCCGAAGCGGTCGACCATGACGCCCACAGGAATCTGCAATGCGGCGTAGACCAACAGCTGCAGCACGGTGAAAGCGGAGAGCGCGGAAGCGGTTGCGTGGAAGCGGACGGTGGCGTCCAGACCGGCCACACCGAAGGACGTACGCTGCGTGATCGCAATCAGGTAGGCAAAGACTCCGGTTCCCCAAATCAGCCAGGCGCGTCTACTTTCCACCCATCCATCCTATTCCGACGACGGCGGCAGCCGGATGGAGTGCGGGGTGTGACTGGTCACCTTGCGCTGGCGTCGCCGTCGTCGGGGTGCTGGCTTGCCAGATAGGCCTCGACGGCGGCGCCCAAGGCATCCGCGTCCGGCAACTGGTCGTTTTCATCGGCCAGCAGCGACCTCAGCGCGGTCCCCTTGTTCCGGTCGTCGTACTGTCGCTCCAGGCTGCGCACCACGGATTGGACCTCGGTGGAGGACTGGACCTGCTCGTCGATCTGGCGTTCCACCTCGCGGCCCGCTTCCCGCAGCCGCTCGCTGGGCAGCATCAGGGACGCCGCCGCGCCCAGGTATTCCAGCCCCGCTACGGCTGCGGGCGGGTATTCCGCCTCGGCCAGGTAGTGCGGGACGTGGATCGCGTAGCCGGCCACGTTGCGCCCGGCCTGCTGCAGCCGGAATTCAAGCACGTGCCCAATCGCCGACGGGATCTCCACGGTGGCCCGCCACGAGGTGATCCCCTCGATCAGATCCGGACGGTTTCCGTGCACAGTGACCCCGATCGGACGGGTGTGCGGCACCGGCATGGGGATCGAATGCACCCACGCCACCAGGTTGACGTCCAACTTGCGGATCAGACCCAGCACCGCCTGGCTGAACCGCTCCCACTGCAGGTCCGGTTCGTTGCCGGTCAGGAACAGGAATGGCTGCCCCATCCCATCGACCATCCGGTAGAGCACCAGCTTTGGCTGCTGGTAATCGGTCAGATGGTCCTCGGCGAAGGTGATGCGGGGCCGCCGCGAGCGGTAGTCCAGCAGTTGGTCGATGTCGAAGAACGCCACCGGCTCACTGTCCAGGTTCTGCAGCAGCTCGTCGGTGATCTGGGTGACCACCTGGCCGGCATCCGAGAAGCCGGTGAACCCCATGACCATGTTCAGTCCGCGCAGGTCCTCATGCTGGAGCAGTGCATCGTTACTGGCATAGAGTGCAGCCGGCTCCAGGAATGGCTTGTACTCGATCTCTTTCACTTTCGTCCTCCGTCAGCTTTAACTACCTTAACAACGTCCGGGAAGCCTGTAATCATTCCGGCCGGCCTTGCGGCTACGATCGGTAGAGGGATTCCGACCGGCGGGCCAACCTTACCCGCCGCCATCTGTCGGCTATCCGACGGCGCGACACACCATCCGCCACCTACCAGCCGTGGCCACCAATCATCAGTGAGGATCCGCTTTCGTGTTCAAAAACCATGAAGTCACACTCAAGGCAATCGCCAAGGACATCCGGAAAGAGCCCTCCGACGCCCTGGTGATCGGCGTCGGGCAGGGCGCGGAGGGACCGGTGCTGCTGGACAACCCGCTGCCGGTCAAGGCGGCCAACGCGCTGGCCGCCTCGCTGGAGGTGCTGGGCGTCAGCGGCGCAGCGGATGAGGTCCGCCGCTTCCCGGGGATCCCGGAGCTGGAGGCAGAAGTGCTGGTGCTGGCCGGCGTCGGCAAGGTTGCCGACGGGGAAGTCACGGAGGAAGCGCTGCGCCGGGCCGCTGGCTCGGCCATCCGCCAGTTGGCGGGCCTGGGCTCCGTGGTGGTTGCGTTGCCGACGACGACGGTCAGCCAGGCGGCCGCTGTGGCCGAGGGTGCCGCCCTGGGTGCCTACAGCTATACCGAGCACCGCAGCGCCGGCGCCAGCGGGCCCAAACCCTGCGTCGGCACCGTCACCGTCTTCACCCCCGCGGCGGCGGAGAAGGACCTGGCCCCCGCGCTGGAGCGTGCCGCCGTCGTCGCCCGCGCCGTCAACGCCACCCGCTCGCTGGTCAACCAGCCGCCCAGCCATCTGTACCCGGAAACCTTCGCCGAGGAAGCCAAGGAACTGGCCAAGGGCCTGCCCGTCAAGGTCACCGTCCTGGATGAAAAGCGGCTGGCAAAGGACGGCTACGGCGGCATCACCGGAGTCGGCCGCGGCTCCTCGCGTCCGCCCCGCCTGGTCAAGGTGGAATACTCCCCCGCCCGGGCCAAGGCGCACCTGGCCTTCGTGGGAAAGGGCATTACCTTTGATTCCGGCGGCATCTCGCTCAAGCCCGCGGCCGGCATGATGACCATGAAGTGCGACATGGCCGGTGCCGCTGTAGTCCTGAACGCGCTGCTGGCCGTGGCCGGGCTGGGCCTGCCGGTGAAACTGACGGCGTGGCTGTGCCTGGCGGAGAACATGCCCTCCGGCACTGCCACCCGTCCCTCCGATGTGCTGACCATGTTCGGAGGCAAGACGGTGGAGGTGCTCAATACGGATGCCGAGGGCCGGCTGGTGATGGCCGACGGTCTGGCCGCCGCCTCCGCGGAGCAGCCGGACGCCGTCCTGGACGTGGCGACGCTGACCGGTGCGCAGGTGGTGGCCCTGGGCAACCGGGTCTCTGCCGTGATGGGCGACGACGGCGTCTGCGCAGCCGTTAAGGCCGCGGCAGACCGTGCCGGCGAGCTCTTCTGGCCGATGCCGCTGCCGGAGGAACTGCGCGCCAGCCTGGACTCGCAGGTGGCCGACCTGGCCAACATCGGGGAAAAGATGGGCGGCATGATGACCGCCGCAGTGTTCCTGAACGAGTTTGTGGGGAGCCGCAAGGACGGCGCCAAGATTCCGTGGGCACACCTGGATATTGCCGGCCCGGCCTTCAACGAGGCCGCCGCCTACGGCTACACCCCCAAGCAGGGCACGGGCGTGGCGGTCCGGACGCTGGTGGCCTATGTGGAGGACGTCCTCGCCCGCACAGCCTGACGCCCACGGCTTGGCCCGGCGCCGCACCTCACAACCGGCCGTGTTTCCGGACACAACTCCAACATCGGCGCCCCGTTCAGGTGGAGCATGGTTCATGTGGGCGCTAAGGTGAATGCTGAAAGTACTTCCCCAAGGCGCAGGCCGCGCTCCGGCGCGGCCGCTTTGTGCGGGGGAAGTGTCCTTACCGCATCAAATTATTAGAAACCGGATGGCGCGCCAGTGCGCCACCAATACGCGAGGGAGCGTCTAGTGGCCGATCAGGCACCTGCGCAAGAATTCGACATCCTGGTTCTCGGTGGCGGTAGCGGCGGATATGCCGCAGCCCTGCGGGCCGTCCAGCTGGGCTTCAGCGTCGGCCTGGTCGAAAAGGCCAAACTCGGCGGCACCTGCCTGCACAACGGCTGCATCCCCACCAAGGCGCTGCTGCACTCGGCCGAGGTGGCCGACCACGCCCGCGACGCGGCGAAGTATGGCGTCAATGTCGACCTGCAGTCCATCGACATGGCCGCGGTCAACGCCTACAAGAACGGCATCATCGCTGGCAAGTACAAGGGCCTGCAGGGCCTGATCAAGGGCAAGGGCATTACCGTCATCGAGGGCGAGGGCAAGCTCACCTCGCAAAACACCGTCACGGTCAACGGCACCGCCTACACCGGTAAGAACATCATTCTGGCCACCGGCTCCTACTCCCGCTCGCTGCCCGGACTGGAACTGGGCGGCCGGGTCATCACCTCGGACCAGGCGCTGGAGCTGGATTACGTTCCCAAGAGCGCCATCGTCCTGGGCGGCGGCGTGATCGGCGTGGAATTCGCCTCGGTCTGGAAGTCCTTCGGCGTGGACGTGACCATTGTGGAGGGCCTGCCCTCGCTGGTCCCCAACGAGGATGCCTCCATCATCAAGGTCCTGGAGCGCAGCTTCAAGAAGCGCGGCATCAACTTCAGCACCGGCATCTTCTTCCAGGGCGTCGAGCAGAACGACGACGGCGTCAAGGTCACCCTGGTCGATGGCAAGACGTTCGAAGCCGAACTGCTGCTGGTCGCCGTCGGCCGCGGCCCGGTCACCGCGGGCCTCGGCTACGAGGAGGCTGGCATCACCGTCGACCGCGGCTTCGTCATCACCAACGAGCGCCTGCACACCGGCGTGGGTAACATCTACGCCGTCGGGGACATCGTCCCGGGCCTGCAGTTGGCACACCGCGGCTTCCAGCAGGGCATCTTCGTCGCAGAGGAAATCGCCGGCCTCAATCCGGTGATCGTCGAGGACATCAACATCCCCAAGGTCACCTACTGCGATCCGGAAATCGCCACGGTCGGCTACACGGAGAAGGCCGCCAAGGAGAAGTTCGGCGCGGACGCCGTGGAGTCTTTCGAATACAACCTCGCAGGCAACGGCAAGAGCTCCATCCTGGGCACCGGAGGCATCGTCAAGATGGTCCGCCAAAAGGACGGCCCCGTCGTCGGCATGCATATGATCGGCACCCGGATGGGCGAGCAGATCGGCGAGGCCCAGCTGATTGTGAACTGGGAGGCCTACCCGGAGGATGTGGCGCAGCTCATACACGCCCACCCGACCCAGAACGAGGCCCTCGGCGAGGCGGCCATGGCCCTTGCCGGCCGCCCGCTGCACGGCTAGTAACACTTGCCTTAGTGCACCCGGCCGGTGCGGCCGGGTGCACTAAGCTCAAAGCAGCGTCGCAGCTTTGGCTGCCGACATGCCGCGGCGACAGCCGCACCTTGAATACATAGACCTCATTGAATACATAGACTTCATTCGCATTGCAGATAAAGGAGAACGGGGACGAAATGTCTGAATCCGTGAACTTGCCCGCCCTTGGTGAAAGTGTCACCGAAGGCACCGTCACTCGCTGGCTCAAGCAGGTTGGTGACCGGGTAGAGGTCGACGAGCCCCTGCTCGAGGTCTCCACCGACAAGGTCGACACCGAAATCCCCTCTCCGATTGCCGGCGTTATCGAGGAAATCCTCGTCGCCGAGGATGAGACCGCAGAAGTCGGCGCACCGCTGGTGCGAATCGGCAGCGGCGAAGGCGCCGCGCCCGCCGAGCAGGCCCAGGAAACGCCGCAGGAATCCGCTCCCGCGGCCGCCCCGGCAGAGCCGGCAGCCCAGCAGGAAGCCCAGCCGGCTGCACAGCAGGAAGTCACCGCCGAGGTGCCGTCCACGGACGCTCCGGTTGAAGCCGAATCCGCCTCTGCCGGTGCCCCGGCGGCGGGCGGCGAGAGCCATGACGTCACCCTTCCCGCTTTGGGCGAGAGCGTGACCGAGGGCACTGTCACCCGTTGGCTGAAGGCCATCGGTGACACCGTCGAGGTGGACGAGCCGCTGCTGGAAGTCTCCACCGACAAGGTGGACACCGAAATTCCCTCTCCCGTCGCCGGAACGCTGCAGGAAATCCGGGTCAACGAGGATGAGACGGCCGAGGTCGGTTCCGTGCTGGCCGTGATCGGATCCGGTGCAGCTGCCCCGGCCGCCGCCGAAGCGCCTTCCGCTCCCGCGGCCGATGCGGCTCCCCAGGCTCCGCAGGCCGCCGCCGAGGTTCCGGCTCCGGCCCCTGCTGCCGCACCGGCACCGGCCGCGCAGCCAACTGCCCCTGCTGCACCGCAGGCACCGGCTGCCCAGCCCGCACCGGCCACCGCCGGCACGGAAGCTCCGGCCCCCGAGTCCGAGTCCCGCGCCGCGGCACCCACGGCTCCGCCGGCCAAGGCGTCCACGGTTGCCGCATCCCCTGCTCCGGCCGGCGAGTCCGGTTATGTCACCCCGCTGGTGCGGAAACTGGCGAACCAGCATGGAATTGAACTGTCCTCGCTGTCCGGTACCGGGGTCGGCGGACGGATCCGCAAGCAGGACGTGCTCGACGCCGCCGAGGCCAAGAAGGCCCCCGCCGCGGCACCGGCAGCTCCGGCGGGCCAGGCAGCGGCACCGTCCCGCGCCGCATCCGGCCAGGCCTACGGCGCCGCAGCCTCCTCGCTGCGTGGCACTGTGGCCAAGGCACCCCGGATCCGGCAGGTCATCGCCCGGCGGATGCGCGAATCCCTGGACATCTCCACCCAGCTCACCCAGGTCCACGAGGTGGACATGACCAAGGTCGCCAAGCTGCGGGCCAAGGCCAAGAACTCCTTCGCCGCGCAGAACGGCGTGAAGCTGACCTACCTGCCCTTCATCGCCAAGGCCGTCGCCGAAGCCCTCAAACAGCACCCCGAGCTGAACGCGGCCTACGACGAGGACAAGCAGGAAATCACCTACCA
>DASYGM010000170.1:0-6330 GCA_035999715.1 Micrococcaceae bacterium
CGGCAGAAGCAGCAGTGGCTGCCCATGCTGGCCAGCGGCAAGGCCCTGGGCGGGTTCGGCCTCACCGAGCCGGAGGCCGGCTCCGACGCAGGCGGCACCAAGACGCACGCGGAGCTGCGTGACGGCCAGTGGGTGATCAACGGCAACAAGGAATTCATCACCAACTCCGGCACGGATATCACCAAACTGGTGACGGTCACGGCCGTCACGGGCGCCTCGGAACGCGCCGACGGGTCGGTCAAAAAGGAAATCACCACCTTCCTGGTGCCCACCGACACGCCCGGGTTCAAGGCAGAGAAGGCCTACAACAAGGTGGGCTGGAACGCTTCTGACACGCACCCGCTGACGCTGCGCGACGTGCGGGTGCCGGAGGAGAACCTGCTGGGGGACCGCGGCCGCGGCTACGCGAACTTCCTGTCCATCCTGGACGAGGGCCGGATCGCCATTGCGGCCCTGGCGGTGGGGGCGGCGCAGGGCTGCGTGGACCAGTCCGTGAAGTACGCCTCGGAGCGGCACGCCTTCGGCAACATGATCGGCAAGTACCAGGCGATCCAGTTCAAGATTGCCCGGATGCAGGCCCGCGCCCATACGGCCCGGCTGGCCTACTACGACGCCGCGGCCCGGATGCTGGCCGGAAAGCCGTTCAAGACGCAGGCGGCCATCGCTAAGATGGTCGCAGGCGAGGCCGCCATGGACAACGCTAGGGATGCCACCCAGGTCTTTGGCGGGTACGGTTTCATCAATGAGTTCGCGGTCTCGCGGCATTACCGCGATTCGAAGATCCTGGAGGTCGGCGAGGGCACCACGGAGGTGCAGCTGATGCTGATCGCCCGGGACCTGGGACTCTAAGAACGGGAAGGACACCATGATCGACAAAGTTGTTGCCACCGCGGCGGAGGCAGTCCGGGACATTCCCGACGGCGCCTCGCTGGCCGTCGGCGGGTTTGGCCTGTGCGGGATCCCGGTGGCGCTGATTGCGGCGCTGCACGACGCGGGCACCACGGAGCTGGAGACCATCAGCAACAACTGCGGCGTGGACGACTGGGGATTGGGCGTGCTGCTGCGGGACGGCCGGATCCGCCGCACCATCTCCTCCTATGTTGGCGAGAACAAGGAGTTCGCGCGCCAGTTCCTGGCCGGCGAACTGGAAGTTGAGCTCACCCCGCAGGGCACGCTGGCGGAAAAGCTGCGCGCCGGCGGCGCCGGAATCCCGGCCTTCTACACCACCGCAGGCGTCGGGACGCAGGTCAGCGAGGGCGGGCTGCCCCGGAAGTACGACGGCGGGGGCGGGGTTGCGATTGCCTCTGAACCTAAGGAGGTCCGCAGCTTCGGCGGGGCGGACTATGTGCTCGAGGAGTCTGTCACGCCGGATTTTGCGCTGGTGCACGCACTGAAGGGGGACCGGCACGGGAACCTGGTCTTCCACGCCACCGCGATGAACTTCAACCCGCTGTGCGCGATGGCCGGAAAAATCACCATCGCCGAGGTGGAGGAATTGGTCGAGCCGGGCGAGCTGGATCCGGAACACGTCCATGTCCCCGGAATCTTTGTCCAGCGCGTGGTCCACGTTCCGCCCGGAACCCCGGGCAGCGAAAAACGGATCGAAAAGCGCACCGTCTCCCAGCCCCGCGAATCCCAGGAGGCCTGATCATGGCACTGACCCGCAATGAACTCGCCGCCCGCGTGGCCAAGGAACTCAAGAACGGCCAGTACGTGAACCTGGGCATCGGGATGCCCACCCTGATCCCCAACTACATCCCGGCCGGGGTCGAGGTGGTGCTGCACTCGGAGAACGGCATCCTGGGCACCGGCCCGTACCCCACCGAGGACAAGGTTGATCCGGACCTGATCAACGCCGGCAAGGAAACCGTCACCGTCAACAAGGGCGCGGCCTTCTTCGACTCCGCCACCTCCTTCGGCATGGTCCGCGGCGGCCACGTTGATGTGGCCGTGCTCGGTGCCATGGAGGTTGCCGCCAACGGAGACCTGGCTAACTGGATGATCCCGGGCAAGATGGTCAAGGGCATGGGCGGGGCCATGGATCTGGTCTTCGGGGCCAAGCGGCTGATCGTGATGATGGAACACACGGACCGCACCGGCAACCCGAAGATTCTGGAAAAGTGCACCCTGCCGCTGACGGGCAAGGGCTGCGTGGACCGCATCATCACGGATCTTGCCGTCATCGACGTCACCGAGGACGGCTTGGTGCTGCGCGAGGTGGCCCCTGGGGTGACCGCCGAGCAGGTCATCGCCGCCACGGGCGCCGAGCTGGAGATCGAAATCCACAATGAGGACGACGTATGAGCGGCTCCTCGTCTCCGGCTTCGGAACCGGACCCGGCCGGTTCGGCGGCTGGCCGGGTGATCGAGCAGCGCGGCCTGTATTTCGATGAACTGGAGACGGACGTCGTCTACGCGCACCGGCCGGGACGCACGCTGACCGAAGCGGACAATGTCCTGTTCACCACGATGACCATGAACACCCAGGCCCTGCACCTGGATGCCGCCTGGTCCGCGCAGCAGCCCTTCGGCCAGCGGCTGATGAATTCGATGCTGACCCTGGCCACGCTGGTGGGCCAGTCGGTGCCCCAGCTGACGCAAGGGACCATCGTGGCCCAGCTGGGGCTGACGGACGTGAAGTTCCCGCACCCCATGTACCACGGCGACACCCTTTATACGGAGACAGTGGTCACCGGCAAACGGCTCTCCGCGTCGCGGCCGGGACAGGGCATTGCCACCATGACCCACACCGGACGGAACCAGGACGGCGTCGTGGTTGCCACCGCCACCCGCTCCTGCCTGATGTGGAACCGCGAAGCCCACCAAAGCCAGGAGTCGCAGGCATGACGTTCACCATGGGACCTTCCCTGCTCTTCTGCCCCGCAGACCGGCCGGAACGCTACGCCAAGGCCGCCGGGCGTGCCGATGCCGTCATCCTGGACCTGGAAGACGCCGTCGCGCCCGCAGACAAGGCCGCCGCCCGCCGGCACCTGATCGACAACCCCTTGGACCCGGCACGGACCATTGTGCGGATCAATCCGCTGGGCACGCCGGAGAGCAAACAGGACCTGGCAGCGCTCAAACAGACGGATTACCGCACCATCATGGCCGCCAAAGCCGAGAACGGGGACGCCATCTCCGGCATCCCGGATTACGACGTGGTGGCCCTTTGTGAAACAGCGCGCGGCGTGCTGGCCGCCCCGGAGATTGCCCGGGTCCGCAACGTCGTCGCGCTGATGTGGGGTGCCGAGGACCTGGTTGCCTCGCTGGGCGGCAGCTCCAGCCGGCGTGAGGACGGCCGATACCGGGCCGTCGCAATGCACGCCCGTTCATCCGTGCTGGTCGCCGCGGCCGCGCGCGGCAAGGCCGCCATTGACGCCGTCTACGTGGACATCCCGGACGTGGAGGGCCTGGCCGCCGAAGTGCAGGACGCCGTCGCTTCCGGCTTCGCCGCCACTGCCTGCATCCATCCCAGCCAGGTCCCCGTGATCCGCCAGGCCTACCTGCCAACCCCGCAGCAGGTGGCTGCCGCCAGGGAGCTGCTGGCGGCAGCAGCCAGTGCCGGCTCCGGGGTTTTCGCCTACCAGGGCAAAATGATCGACGGCCCCATCCTCAAACACGCCGAAAGGACCCTGAGCCGCGCGCCGGCGTGATCATGGCCGGCAGGACCGGATGCCCTGTCCGGTGGGGAGGGCTTGCCGCCATAAAGTGCGGGATACTTAACGCCATGCGATCACCTGAGCAGCCCCGGCCCCGCAAAGTCATCCTGCTCGGTTCCACGGGATCCATCGGCACCCAGGCCCTCGACGTCGTAGGCCGGGCGCGGCTGGAAGATGGCACGCCTCGCTTTGAGGTCATCGCGCTGAGCGCCGGGGGCGGGAACCTGGAACTGCTGGCCCGTCAGGCTGTGCATACCCGGGCCAAGGCGGTGGGCATCGCGAGCGGCAACGCCGCGGAGCTGCGGGAAATGATCGACGACGGCGCCCGGGCCGCGGGGCTGCGGGAGTTCCGTCCCGAGATCATCAGCGGACCGGATGCCTCGAGCCGGATTGCGGGCTGGACGGGGGCTGAGCACGACGGCGGCCTCGACGCGAGGGCCGACGTAGTGCTTAACGGGATTACCGGCTCGATCGGGCTCGCGCCCACGCTGGCGGCGCTTCAATCCGGGGCAACGCTGGCGCTGGCCAACAAGGAGTCGCTGATCGTCGGCGGCCAGCTGGTCAAGGACGCCGCGCGGCCGGGGCAGCTGGTGCCGGTGGATTCGGAGCATTCGGCGCTGGCGCAATGCCTGCGCTCGGGCAGCAGCGGGGAGGTGGGCCGGCTGATCCTGACCGCTTCCGGGGGACCGTTCCGCGGCATGGGGCGGGAGCAGTTGCGGCACGTGACCCCGGCGCAGGCGCTGGAGCACCCCACATGGGCGATGGGTCCGATGGTCACCACGAACTCCGCCACCATGGTCAACAAGGGCCTGGAAGTCATCGAGGCGCACCTGCTCTTCGATGTGCCCCTGGACCGGATCGACGTCGTCGTGCATCCGCAGTCCGTGGTGCACTCGATGGTGCAGTTCGTGGACGGAGCCACAATGGCCCAATGCTCGCCGCCGGACATGCGACTGCCCATCGCGCTGGGCCTGGGCTGGCCCGACCGTGTGCCGCAGGCCGCCGCCGCCTGTGACTGGACCAAGGTGACCAGCTGGAGCTTTGAACCGCTCGATGCAACCGCCTTCCCCGCCGTCGAACTCGCCAAGGAGGCCGCCGGGCTGGGGGGCACCTTCCCGGCCGTCTACAACGCCGCCAATGAGGAGTCCGTGTACGCCTTCCACGCCGGCAGGATCGGTTTCCTTGACATTGTCGACACCATTTCCGGCGTCCTCAGCGAGCATTCAGGCGATGCCCAGCTTTCCATCGCATCCGTGTTGGATGCTGAGAAGTGGGCACGCGCCCGGACCAACGAGCGTTTAGCTCTTATCAGCCAGTAGGCCTATCAACCAATAGGCCAGGCGGAAAGATTATTGTGACAGTTCTGCTCTTTATCCTGGGCGTGCTTTTTGTGGCCGTGGGCATCGCCGTGTCCATCGCGCTGCACGAGGTCGGCCACCTGCTCCCAGCCAAGCTCTTCAACGTGCGTGTGACCAAGTACATGATCGGCTTCGGCCCGACCATCTGGTCCAAGCGGAAGGGCGAGACGGAGTACGGCTTCAAGGCCATTCCCGCCGGAGGCTTCGTCTCGATGATCGGGATGTACCCGCCCAACAGCACGGACGGTTCGGTCCGGCCCTCCAGCACCGGCATGTTCCAGACGCTGGCCACCGAGGCGCGCAGCCTGGCCCATGAGGAGGTGGGGCCGGGGGATGAGAACCGCGTCTTCTACCGGCTGCCGGTCTGGAAGAAGATCATCATCATGCTGGGCGGGCCGTTCATGAACCTGCTGATCGGCGTGGTCCTCACCGGTGTGCTGCTGATGGGCTTCGGCACACCCCAGCCCACGACGACGGTGGCCGATGTGAGCGCCTGCCAGGTTAAGTACGGCGAACCTGCGCCCACCGACCTGAGTACCTGCGCCAAGACCCCCGCTGCGGCGGCGGGTTTGAAGCCCGGCGACGTGATCACCGCCTTCGACGGTAAGGCTGTGACGGACTGGAACCAGCTGACCGCCTGGATCCGTGCCTCGGCCGGGCAGCAGGTGCCGATCACCATCAAGCGCGGCGACGCCGTACTGACCAAGACCATTACACCGGTGCTGACCGCCCGGCCGGTGCTGGACCAGAACGGGCAGGCTGTGCTGGATGCGAAGGGTGCGGCGGTGACCCAACCGGTCGGTTTTGTTGGCGTCGGCTCTACCTCGGCGATGGTGCCGCAGCCGGCGACGGCGGTGCTGCCCGCGGTAGGGGACAGCATTGCGAAGATTTCAGGAGTGGTCATCCATCTGCCGCAGAAGGTGGTGGCGGTTGGCCAGGCGGCGTTCAGCAGCGCACCCCGCGACCCCAACGGTCCCATCTCCGTGGTGGGAGTGGGCCGGGTGGCCGGCGAGGTCGCGGCCATGGACCAGGTGCCGCTGAGCGCCCGGATTGCCACCCTGATCGGACTGGTGGGCGGGGTGAACCTGGCACTGTGCATCTTCAACCTGATCCCGCTGCTGCCGCTCGACGGCGGCCATGTGGCCGGCGCGCTGTATGAGGCCGGCCGGCGGCGGGTGGCCAAGCTGTTCGGACGCCGGGCGGCCGCCTCGGGGTCGCGGCGCGCGCGCAACCGCGCCCGTCCCCGCTTGGCGGCCTCCACCATCGCGCCCGCGACGTGACCGCCGTCCAGCGGCAGCAGCGGCAGCAGGTTGA
>DASYGM010000259.1:0-11346 GCA_035999715.1 Micrococcaceae bacterium
GACCCGCTGGAGGCCAAGGCCAAGGCTGCGGACCTGAACTACGTCAAGCTCGACGGTGAGGTGGGCATCATCGGTAACGGTGCCGGCCTGGTCATGTCCACCTTGGATGTCGTCGCCTACGCCGGGGAGAACCACGGCAACGTCAAGCCCGCCAACTTCCTGGACATCGGCGGTGGCGCGTCCGCCGAGGTGATGGCCGCCGGTTTGGACGTCATCCTCAACGACGAGCAGGTCAAGAGCGTCTTCGTCAACGTCTTCGGCGGCATCACCGCCTGTGACGCCGTCGCCAAGGGCATTGTGGGTGCGCTGGCCGAGCTGGGGACCAACGCCAACAAGCCGCTGGTGGTCCGTCTGGACGGCAACAACGTGGAGGAAGGCCGCCGCATCCTCAACGAGGCCAACCACCCGCTGGTCACCCTGGCCGCCACCATGGACGAGGGCGCCGACAAGGCCGCCGAACTGGCCAACGCGGCCCGCTAATCGTATTTCGCCAGGCTCCTCAGCGAGTCGGGATCTAAGGAAGAAGAATATGTCTATCTTTTTGAACAAGGACTCCAAGGTCATCGTTCAGGGCATCACCGGCGGCGAAGGCACCAAGCACACCGCCCTGATGCTCAAGGCCGGGACCCAGGTCGTCGGCGGCGTGAACGCCCGCAAAGCCGGCACCACCGTGGTCCACGGCGACGCCGAACTGCCCGTCTTCGGCACGGTCAAGGAAGCCGTGGCCCAGACCGGCGCGGACGTTTCCATCGTCTTCGTCCCGCCGGCCTTCACCAAGGACGCCGTCGTCGAAGCGATCGAGGCAGAGGTGCCGCTGGTCGTCGTCATCACCGAAGGCGTGCCGGTGCAGGACTCCGCCGAGTTCTGGGCCCTGGCCCAGTCAAAGGTTGACGCCGACGGCAAGCAGATCACGCGCATCATCGGCCCGAACTGCCCCGGCATCATCACCCCCGGCGAATCGCTGGTGGGCATCACGCCGAACAACATCACCGGCAAGGGCCCGATCGGGCTGGTCTCCAAGTCCGGCACGCTGACCTACCAGATGATGTTCGAACTGCGCGACCTGGGCTTCTCCACCGCCATCGGCATCGGTGGCGACCCGGTCATCGGCACCACCCACATCGACGCGCTGGCAGCCTTCGAGGCCGACCCGGAGACCAAGGCGATCGTGATGATCGGCGAAATCGGCGGCGACGCCGAGGAGCGCGCGGCCGAGTTCATCAAGGCCAACGTGACCAAGCCCGTCGTCGGCTACGTGGCCGGTTTCACCGCACCCGAGGGCAAGACGATGGGCCACGCCGGCGCCATTGTCTCCGGCTCCGCCGGAACCGCGCAGGCCAAGAAGGAAGCGCTGGAAGCCGCGGGCGTGAAGGTCGGCAAGACCCCGTCCGAGACCGCCACGCTGCTCCGCGAGGTCTTCGCGGCGCTGTAGGTTCAGGCTCCTCGGCCCACGTGGAAGGCCCCCAGCACCCCCTGCCGTGTTCGCGGCGGTTGCCGCTGGGGGCCTTCTGTTAGTCCGGGGCTCAGCGCGGGTTCAGTTCGAGGCGCTGGCGCCCCCGTCTTCCCTGGCCAGGGTCTAGTAGGGTTGGGAACGGTAGGGCCTAACGCCCCCGGCAGGAGGAATGAACGATGGCAGAGGTTCGGCGGACGCTGGTCGACGACGTCGTCGACCGCGTCCTGGAGCGGATCCTCAGCGGCGGATTCCAGGCCGGCGCCGCGCTGCCGCCGGAGGCCGAGATCGCCAAGACCTCCGACGTCAGCAGGCTTACGGCCCGGGAGGCCATCAAGGTCCTCAAGGCGCAGAACATTGTCTACGTTAAGCGAGGGCTGGGCACTTTTGTGAACCCGCCCGAGCGCTGGACCGGGCTCGAAGCCATCATGCGGGCCGCATCCCGCGGCGTCGCCTCTGACCAGGTGGCCCTGCGCCTGTTGGAGGTGCGGCGGATGGTGGAGACCGGCGCGGCGGAGCTGGCGGCGAACCGACATGGCGAGGAGGACCTCGCTTCGATGCAGGACTGCATCGCCACAATGGAGGCCGCGCACCGGAGCGGGGACGTGGGCGCACTGACCGAAGCGGACATCAGCTTCCATAACGCCATCCTCAAGGCCTCCGGTAATCCTTTTGTTCCAGCGCTCCTGGGCCAGCTGACCACCTTGCTGTACGCGATGCGGCGTGAGACGTCCGCGTTCCCGGATGTCCAGCAGCACGCCATCCACCACCACAAACTGATCCTCGCGGCCATCGCCTCCGGGGAGCCTGTTGCTGCCCGTGCGGCCATGGACGCCCACATCACCCAAACCTTCGAGGACTTTGAGCGTCACCTTGCCTCCGAAGCGCGCGGTGCCGCGGTTTAGCCTGGCCCCACGCCCTGAACACGGACCCCTTGACTGCCCGGCGCCACCGGAACTAGCATTATTCCATGACATCAGACATCTGATGTGCCAAAACCTTTCATCCCTCTTTTCCCCGTCCCCAGGAGATGCACCATGGCAGAACCCACTCCGTTTCCGGCAGAAAAGACAGCCGTGCTGACCGGCGCTGCTTCCCTGCGAGGCATCGGGCGCGCCGCCGCCCGCCGGCTCGCAGGGCAAGGCTGGTCCATCGCCATCCTGGATCTGGATGCCGACGAAGCCCAGGCCGCGGCTGCGGAGCTCGGAGCGGAAAACGGGGTCAAGACAATTGGTCTGGGCACCGATGTCTCGGACGGCGGTTCCGTGGAGCGAGCCATTGCCGAGGTTGAGCGGACACTCCCGCCGATTGTGGGACTGGCCAACCTGGCCGGGATCAGTTCGCCCACGCCGTTCATGGAGACCACTGCCGCCGAATGGGACAAGGTCTTCGCCGTCAATATGCGCGGTACGTTCCTGGTCACCCAGCAAGTGCTAAAGGGAATGATTGAGCGGCGGCTGGGACGGATCGTGAGCGTATCCTCCATCTCGGCCCAGCGCGGTGGCGGGACCTACTCGAAGGTGGCCTACAGCGCCTCGAAGGCCGCCATCTTGGGCTTTACCCGTGCCGTGGCTCGGGAGGTGGGGGAGTTCGGCATCACGGTCAACGCCGTTGCGCCTGGACCCATTGACACGGACATCATGGGCGGGACGCTTACTGCGGAACGGAAGGCACTGATGGCCGAAGGCATCATGATGGGACGCGTCGGAACGCGGGACGAAGTGGGTGCATTGATCGCCTTCCTGCTCAGCGAGGACGCGGGCTACATCACGGCCGCAACCTATGACATCAACGGTGGCCTGCAGGTCTCCTGACCACGCCGGGCAGCAGTCGGAAGGGACAATCGTGAGCCAGGGTATGAATCCCAATGCGGGCCACGGCGCCAACGTCTCCGCCCGCCAAGGTGCGCCCCCAGCGGGCCCGGCCGTACGGACCATTCCGGATGCCCGGGCGCGGATCCGCGCCGACCGGGCGGCAGCAGGTGCGCGGACCGCCGTGCTCGACGACGATCCCACGGGTTCGCAGTCCGTGTACGGCGTCTCGGTGGTCACGGTCCTGGAAGCGGCGGAGTATGAGGCTGCCCTGACCGAGGCGGGCTCCACCTGTTTCATTCTGACCAATACGCGCAGTCTGGATCAGGATGACGCTACCGCCCTGAACACGGAAGCAGGTAGGGCCCTGTTCGAGCTGGAGCGCAGGCTCTCGGCACCGCTGGACATAGTCAGCCGCAGCGATTCAACCCTGCGTGGACACGTTATCGCGGAGGTGCAGGCCCTTGACGACGTGCGTCGTGAAGTCCTGGGCCACGGCTTCGACGGCGTGTTGCTGGTTCCTTCGTTTTTTGAGGCCGGACGTTTTACTGCGGGGGACATCCACTGGGCCATGGTGGACGGGAAGCCCGCTCCGGTAGGGACGACCGAATTCGCCAGGGACGCCACCTTTGGTTATGCATCCTCTGATCTCAAGGACTTCATTGCGGAGAAGAGCGCCGGGACCATTGCTGCCGGGAACGTGCTCAGCCTCGGTTTGGACGATATCCGCACCGGCGGCGTGGACCGTGTGGCACAGATCCTCCGGTCCGCCAGCGGCCTGCAGTTCATCGCCGTGAATGCGACGGAATATGCGGATCTGGAGATTGTGGTGCTGGGCCTGGCCGAGGTCCAGAAGGAGGGCAAACGGTTCCTGTACCGCACGGGCCCCTCCTTCGTGCGCGCCCTGGCCGGGCTCGATCCCCGCCCACCGCTGCGGGGTACCGATATCTGGCCGGAAGGCCGACCGGGCGGGCATGGCCTGGTGGTGGTCGGATCACACGTGGGCCAGACGGCGCGACAACTAGCCGCTGTGCAGGCCCGCGGCGGCGCCACGGAGATCGAACTCTCCGTGGCTGACCTGCTTGAGGACGGCACCGGCGGGGACTATGTTGGCGCGACCACGGCGAAGGTCGTCGGCGCGCTCGCCGGATCCGACGTTATCCTCTACACGTCCAGATCCCTGCGCAAAGGAACCGATGCGGCGGGAAGCCTCAAAATCGCCCGCACCATCTCCACAGCGGTTACCGACATCGTCCGCGGGGCACTGGTTGCCCGCCCGGCCTGGGTGATCGCCAAGGGCGGCATCACCTCGCACGATGTTGCGGTGCGCGGCCTTGGCATCCGGCGGGCTACCGTCCTGGGCCAGCTCTTCCCGGGCATGGTGTCCGTGCTGCGGCCCATCGTGGCGGCCGACGGTATGGCAGGCGTTCCGTACGTGGTCTTTGCCGGAAATGTGGGCGATGAAAACGCCCTCGCGGACAGCATCGACGTGTTCCGCGGAGTCAAGGACTCCGCCGTCCCGGGGGAAAACGGAGGTCTTTCATGATCAATGTCGGTTGGATCGGCTTGGGCGCCATGGGCGCCCCGATGGCCGTTCTCGTGGCCCAGGCCGGGTACCAGGTGCGTGCCTTCGACGTTGCTACGCAGCGCGCCCGGTCACTGGAAGGGCAAGGGATTACGCCCGTGGCCAGCGCTATGGAAGCAGCCAACGGAGCGGATGTCCTGGCCCTCATGGTCGCCACTCCTGAGCAGGCGGACGCGGTGCTCTTTGGCGACGACGGACTGGCCGCCTCGCTGCGGCCCGGCACGGTCGTCCTGCTGATGGCCACCGTCGGACCGGGCCCCGTGGCCTCGCTGGCCCAGCGGTTGGAGCCGGCCGGCGTCGAGGTGGTGGACGCGCCGGTTTCCGGCGGCACGGTCCGCGCGGCCACCGGGGACCTGCTCATGATGGTCAGCGGAGCCGAGCGGGCCCTCGCCGTAGTGCGGCCGCTGCTCAATGTGATGGCCAGCCGGGCAGCGATCGTTGGTTCGGAACCGGGTGACGGTCAGAAGGTCAAGCTGGTCAACCAACTGCTCTGCGGTGTGCACATCGCCGCAGCGGGCGAGGCGTTGGCCTTCGCCGAAGCCCTGGGCCTGGATGCCAAGGCCACCTGGGAAGTGCTGCGCTCCGGCGCGGCGGCGTCCTTCATGCTGGACGACAGGGGCTCCCGGATGGTCGACGACGACGCCGGAGAGGTGCGCAGCGCGCTGGACATCTTCGTCAAGGACATGGGGCTGGTGATGGAGGCCGCCCGGGCCAATACCTACGCCGCACCGCTGGCCGGCGCCGCCGAACAACTCTACCTGAGGGGACACCGCGCGGGGCTGGGCCGGCGCGATGATTCCTCCGTCATCGAGGTGCTCCGAGGCAATCCGCCGCAGTAGATGACCAAACTAGATGACCAACTGTCCCGCGCTAAGTGCACGAAAACGCCTGGTTTTGTGCACTTAGCGCGGGGTAGTTGCAGGGGAACGTTGATGTGATACAGCACAAGGCAGCGGAGATTTCCTATAGGATTCCTGTATGTCAACGCTATCCGGAGGTCCCCGCGCCGTTAGCCGCCGAGTCCTGGCAGACCACGTCTACCAGGAGCTCCTGGCGTCCCTGATGGATGGGACGTTGGAGGCCGGAACCGGTGTCAGTATTGATGGAATGGCCCGCGAACTGGACGTTTCCCCTACACCGGTGCGGGAGGCGTTGGCTCGGCTCGAGTCCACCGGTCTGGTCCGCCGGGTGGCACTGAAGGGTTACCGGGTGGCGCCCCTGTTCAGCACAGAGGAACTGGTGGAACTGATGGACGCACGCCTGGTCATTGAGCCGGTGAACGCGCAATGGGCCTGCGAACGCGCAACTCCGGATCTCTGTGCACAGCTCGAGCAGTCCATCACAGACCTCAAGACCTCCCCGCGGGGTCCGTCATTTTCGGAATTCCGGACCTATTGGGAAGCCGACGAACGCTTCCACCGGTTGATTGCCGAAAATGCCCACAACCCGTTTCTGCTCTCCGCCTATAACGCGCTGGGTGGCCAGGTGCAGCGCTTCCGCTTTTTCGGCGGACTGGGTGTAACGGATGCGGACTTCGCCATCGCCGAGCACTCAGCCATACTGGGGGCGTTCAGCAGGGGTGACGCCGCCGGCGCGCGGGACATGATGGTGGCGCACCTGACGGGCGTCAGGGCCCGCTCGCAGAAGGATGTCCAGGCGCAGTCGCGGTCCTGACTTCCGTTCCGGCGGCTGTCCCGCAGACCTTGACAGCTCCTCTTTTTTCATAAATCCTATAGGAAACAGGATCAGGTAAAAAGGAGCTGCCCATGTCATACACCGCAGAAAACTGGCCCATCGCTGCAGCCCTGCTGCAGTTCCCCGGTACCACCCCGGATGGCACGAATGTCCAGGACCTGCCCGCCGAGCGCTGGCAGGAGGTGTTCCAGGAAGTCGCCGACGCCGGCTTCAGCAACGCTGACCTCACGGATAGCTGGGTGCGCCCCGGCGATTTAACCTCCGCACGGCTCGATGAGCTCAAGACCGCCGCAGCCAACGCCGGCACCGGCCTGCCCTCCATCTCCGCGATCCGGCGCAGTGTGATCGAAGAAGGCAACTGGGAGGACAACCTCGCCTACACCCACCGCACGCTGGATGCCGCAGCCCAGCTGGGCTGCGAGGTCGTCTCGATCGGCCTGCACCAGGCCCTGACCCCGGAGCAGCAGCAGCAGGTGTGGTTCTGGACGGTCGAGGGGCACAAGGACCCGGCAGCGGATACGGAAACCTGGAACAAAGCCGTCACCCGCATCCGCGAGATCGGCCGGCATGCAACCGAACTGGGGCTGCTCATCTCCCTGGAGATGTACGAAGACACCTATCTGGGCACCGCGGATTCCGCCGTTAAACTGGTCCAGGACATCGACCTGCCTAACGTTGGGATCAACCCGGACCTGGGCAACCTGATCCGCCTGCACCGGCCCATTGAAGACTGGCGCGAGATGGTGCACAAGACCCTGCCGTACTCCAACTATTGGCATGTGAAGAACTACATCCGGGACGAGGACCGCGCCAAGGGCCAGTACGTCGCGATGCCGGCACCGATGGAGTCAGGCCTGATCAACTACCGGGAGGCCATCCACTTCGCCCTTTCCGTCGGTTTCCAGGGCATTCTGTGCACCGAGCACTACGGCGGCGACGGACTGAGCGTCACGGCGACCAACCAGGAGTACCTCCGCCGCCAGGTGCTGCCCAAGCGCGACGGCTACAAACTGGGCACCAGCCAGGTCGCCCAGGGGCGTCAGGCTCCGGCTGCCGTCGCGTCCAGCTGACCTATTCCCACCCGATCCGCACCGGTCCAAAGAGGAATCATGACGAAGATATTTGATGATCCTGCCGCTTTCGCCGACGAGGCCATCGACGGTCTTGTCGCCGCCAACCGCCGTTACCTGGCCCGGGTCGACGGCGGCGTAGTACGGTCCACGCAGTCGGCCGCCGGCCAGGTGGCCCTGGTCATCGGCGGTGGCTCGGGCCATTATCCCGCCTTTGCCGGCTTGGTAGGTCCCGGGCTCGCAGCGGGAAGCGCCTGTGGAAACATTTTCGCTTCCCCATCCGCCGGCCAGGTCTACCGGGTGGCGAAGGCCGCGGAGCTGGGCGGCGGCGTGCTGCTAAGCTACGGCAACTATGCCGGCGACGTGCTGCACTTTGACCAGGCGGAGGAAAGGCTGAACCGCGAGGGCATCGAAACCCGCACCGTGCTGGTCACGGACGATATTGCCAGCGCTTCCCGAGACGAGATTGAGAAGCGCCGCGGCATCGCCGGCGACCTCACCGTGTTCAAGGTGGCGGGAGCGGCAGCGGAGGCAGGACTGGACCTGGACCAGGTGGAGCGGCTGGCCCGCTTCGCCAACGACCGCACCCGCTCGCTGGGCGTGGCCTTCGCGGGCTGCACTCTACCTGGCGCGTCGGAGCCACTGTTTTCCGTGCCCTCGGACAAGTTCTCGCTGGGCCTGGGCATCCACGGCGAGCCCGGCATTTCCGAACATGCCATGCCCAAAGCCTCGGAGCTGGCAAAGCTGTTGGTGGAACGGCTGCTGCAGGAGCGGCCGGACGGAGCCGGCAACAGGGTGGTGCCGATCCTCAACGGTCTGGGCACCGTCAAGTACGAGGAACTCTTCGTGCTGTACGGCAGGATCGAGAAGCTTCTCACCGACGCCGGGCTGGAGATAGTTGAGCCCGAATGCGGCGAATTGGTCACCAGCCTGGATATGTCCGGGCTGTCCCTGACTCTCTTCTGGCCGGACGACGAACTGGAGAAGTATTGGTCCGCTCCCGCCGACACGCCCGCCTTCCGCAAAGGGAACCTCACGCCGCGTCAGCCCCGCGATCTGGGCGCTCTCACCGACAGCGAAGAAGCACCTGTACTGGAAGCCAGCGCGGCATCCCTGGCCCTTGCCTCCACCGCGGTGGAGGCGTTGAAGGCGGCCCAGGCCGCCGTCGTCGAACATGAGGAAGCGTTGGGTCAGCTGGATGCCCTGGCCGGCGACGGTGACCACGGGATCGGTATGCGGCGGGGCGTCGATGCGGCCGTGGCTGCCGCCGAAAAGGCGCAGGGTGCCGGTGCCGGACTCGAAGAAGTGCTCAACAAAGCGGGCGACCAATGGGCCGAACGTGCTGGCGGTACGTCCGGTGCGCTCTGGGGTGCGGCCGTAACAGCAGTCGGAGGCGCGCTGGGCAACAAGGACGCCTACGCCGCCGCCGACGCCGCCGATGCGGTCAGGGCGTTCAGAGACTCCATCGTCACCCTTGGGAAGGCCGAAGCGGGGGACAAGACAATGGTCGATGCTCTGCTGCCTTACGTCGCGGCCTTCACCGAAGCCCTCGACGGCGGCACCGGCGTTGCGCAGAGCCTGCGCACGGCAGCTCAGGCCGCAACCCATGCCGCCGAGGCGACAACCGGGCTGCGCCCCAAGAAGGGGCGCGCCCGGCCCCTGGCGGAAAAATCCCTCGGCCACCCTGACCCGGGCGCCGTTTCCTTCGGCCTCATTGCAACAGCGGTGGCAGGTCTTGCCGCCTCGCTCGAACCCACATCAGGAGAATAGACATGAGCAATCAAACCCACGGCTGGCGGATCGTCGTCGGCAACGACGAGGCCGGCGTCGAATACAAGAACGCCCTCCGCGACCTGCTCGAGGGGGACCCGCGGGTGGCTTCCGTGGAGGACATCGGCGTCGGATCGGACGACAAGACCGCCTACCCCCACGTTGCCGTCGCGGCTGCCCGCAAGGTGGCAGCCGGGGAGGCGGACCGGGCCCTGCTGATCTGCGGCACGGGACTGGGCGTGGCCATCTCGGCCAACAAGGTTCCCGGCATCCGTGCGGTCACCGCCCACGACAGCTACTCCGTGGAACGCTCGGTGCTCTCGAATAACGCCCAGGTTCTGACCATGGGCCAGCGGGTCATCGGACTGGAACTGGCCAAAAAGCTGGTCAGGGAATGGCTGGATTACCGCTTCGATGAAACCAGCGCCTCCGCCGCGAAGGTGGACGCCATCGGCTCCTATGAGGGCGTGCAGGAAGCCGCCGAAGATACCGACACCCCCGAACTGAAAGAGGGCTAGAACCATGACCAGGAACATCGCCGTCGTCGGCTCAGGTTATATGGGAGGCGGCATCGCCCAGGTGCTGGCGCTCGCCGGCGCCCGCGTCGCGTTGGCCGACGTCTCGGCCGAAATTGCGCAAAGCAACTACGAGCGCCTGCTCAAGGAGTCCGACGACTTTGTGGCCGGCGGTCTGTTCCCGGCTGACGCCACCGACATCCTGAAGACCAACCTTTGGGCTGCCAAGGACATCGAGGAAGCCGTCGCCGAGGCTGAGTACATCGAGGAAGCCGTCCCGGAGGTCCTCGAGATCAAGCACAGCACCCTTTCCCGGATCAGCGCCGCTGCCCGGCCGGAGGCCATCATTGGATCCAACACCTCCACCATTTCCATCGCCAAGCTAGCGGAATCAGTCAGCCGTCCGGAACGGTTCCTCGGGGTCCATTTCTCGAATCCGGCGCCTTTCATCCCCGGGGTGGAGGTTATTCCGCACCAGGGCACCTCGGCGGAAACCATCGCCGCGGCCCGGGCCGTCGTGGAGGAAACAGGCAAGGAGACCGCCACCGTCAAGGACGTCACGGGTTTTGTGCTCAACCGGCTGCAGTACGCGCTCTTCCACGAGGCAGCACAGGTGGTGGAGGAGGGCATCGCGACACCCGAGGATGTGGACACCCTGGTGCGCACCACCTTCGGATTCCGGCTGCCCTTCTTTGGCCCGTTCGCTATTGCGGACATGGCCGGCCTGGACGTCTATGCCTTCTGCTATAAGTCCCTGCAGACAGGTTTCCCGGAGCGCTTCGCCACCCCCAAGATCCTGCAGGACAAGGTCGACGCCGGGCAGTTGGGTACCAAGACCGGCGCAGGCTTCCTGGACGTCCCGGCGGAACGGACGGCGGAGCTGGTCGCCTACCGCAACAAGGCCTACGTGCTGATGCAGAAACTGGTCCAGGAGCTTGGCCCCGCGCCGATCAACTAGCCGGCCCCTTCCCGCGGCCAGCCACATATGTAGGGCGGGGTCGGACGTCCCCGCCCTGACCCAATCCGAAATATAGGAGGCCCAATGTCCATCTTCCCCACAGACCGAACAGCCATCGTGACCGGAGCCGTTTCACCGCGCGGAATAGGCCGCGCAACCGCCGACTACCTCGCCGCAGAAGGCTGGAACATCGGCGTGATCGACCTCGACGACGCGGCCAGCAAGGCCGTCGCTGCCGAGATCGCCAAGAAGTACGCGGTGCAGACCCATGGTGTGGGAGCCGACGTCGCCGATGAGGCGTCTGTTCGCTCTGCCATCGACGGCATCGAGGAGGCGCTTCCGCAGATCGTCGCCCTGGCCAACGTGGCGGGTGTCAGTTCCCCGACCCCATACCTGGAGCTGGAGGCCGCCGAATGGAACCGTGTCCTGAACATCAACCTCAACGGGGTGCACTACGCCACCCGGCGGGCCGCGGAGACCATGGTTAAGAAC
>DASYGM010000021.1:0-22644 GCA_035999715.1 Micrococcaceae bacterium
GTTCCACAAGGAGCCGGCGGCGGCTGCCTTTAAGGCTCACCTTAAGGCACGACGACGGCGGCAGGCGGCTGCCGCCGTCGTCGTTGGCTGGCGTCCCTGGCGTCCCTGCGCCGTCAGCGAACAGCGCTGTTTCGGGAAACAAAACCGGCCCCCGAACGGCTACTGTCCAAGTAGTGAAGATCCGTGATGACGAAGAGGTACGAACCATGGCACAGGACAACACCGCCCCCACGATGGCGACCGTAGAAGCGGCCAGCCGCGACGACTACATCTACAACCGGCTGCTCAAGGAGCGGATCATTTGGCTCGGCTCGGAGGTCCGCGATGAGAACGCCAACGCCATCTGCTCGCAGCTGCTGTTGCTCTCCGCGGAGGACCCGGACAAGGACATTTACCTGTACATCAACTCGCCCGGCGGATCCGTGACCGCGGGTATGGCCATCTACGACACGATGAAGTTCATCCCGAACGACGTCGTCACCGTCGCCACCGGCCTGGCCGCCTCGATGGGCCAGTTCCTGCTCTCCTCCGGGACCAAGGGCAAGCGCTACGCCACCCCGAACGCCCGCATCCTGATGCACCAGCCCTCCGGCGGCATCGGCGGAACCGCCTCGGACATCAAGATCCAGGCCGAGCTGATCCTGCACATGAAGAAGGTCATGGCGGAGCTGACCGCGGACCAGACCGGACAGAGTGTGGAGCGGATCCTCAAGGACAACGACCGCGACAAGTGGTTCACCGCGGAGGAAGCCCTGGAATACGGCTTCTTCGACAAGATCAGCGCGCATGCCGGCACGGTGTCCGGCGGCGGCGGAACGAACGCAAAGTAACCGGCGGACACGAAGATTCCAGGAGCAGAACAATGAAATACAACTTTGGCAGCACCGCCGGAAACCTCCCCAACGACCGCTACGTCCTCCCGCAGTTCGAGGAGCGCACCCCCTACGGATTCAAGCGCCAGGACCCGTACACCAAGCTGTTCGAGGACCGCATCATCTTCCTGGGCGTCCAGGTGGATGACGCCTCCGCGGACGATGTGATGGCCCAGCTACTGGTGCTCGAATCCACCGACCCGGACCGGGACATCACGCTGTACATCAACTCGCCCGGCGGATCGTTCACGGCCATGACCGCCATCTACGACACGATGCAGTTCATCCGGCCGGAAATCCAGACCGTGTGCCTGGGCCAGGCGGCCAGCGCCGCGGCGGTCCTGCTGGCGGCCGGCACCCCCGGCAAGCGCCTGGCACTGCCTAACGCACGCGTGCTGATCCACCAGCCGGCGCTCTCAGGCGGCCAGGGCGGGCAGGCTTCAGACCTGGAGATCCAGGCCGCGGAGGTCATGCGGATGCGCACCTGGCTGGAGGAGACGCTGGCGCAGCACTCCGGCCGGACCCCGGAACAGCTCAACAATGACATTGAGCGGGATAAGATCCTCACCGCCCAGGAGTCCAAGGACTATGGGCTGATCGACGAGGTCCTGACCCCGCGCAAGATCAAGCCGCAGGCCATCGCGAAGTAGCCTGGTCCGGGCTTTGGCGTGCCGGGGTGGTCCGCAAAATGTGGTCCGCCCCGGGCCCGGCCTCCGCGTGTCGGAGGATTTTTAGCCTAGAGTGGAAGCAAGCCGGTGGCGGTAGGCCAGCCGGTGGACGTAATGGCCGACGGCGCCCCAAGCTGGCGGAGGCGGGGCGTGACAGTCGGTTTCGTGAAAGACATGGAGGGGTTCACAGATGGCTCGGATCGGCGAGAGCACGGATCTTCTGAAGTGTTCCTTTTGCGGTAAAAGCCAGAAGCAGGTCCGGAAGCTGATTGCCGGACCGGGCGTCTACATCTGCGATGAATGCATTGAGCTCTGCAATGAAATCATTGAGGAGGAGCTGGCGGAGGTTGCGGATCTGGGCAGTTTCGAACTGCCCAAGCCGCGGGAGATTTTCGATTTCCTGCAGGAATACGTCATAGGCCAGGAGCCGGCCAAGCGGTCGCTGGCGGTGGCCGTTTACAACCACTACAAGCGCATCCAGGCCGGCCATGGTTCCAAGAGCGGTTCACTGGCCGACGGCGGCGGACACGAGGATGTGGAGATCGCCAAGTCCAACATCCTGCTGATCGGTCCCACCGGCTGCGGCAAGACCTACCTGGCGCAGACTTTGGCCCGCCGGCTGAACGTCCCCTTCGCCGTCGCCGACGCCACCGCGCTGACGGAGGCCGGCTACGTGGGCGAGGACGTGGAAAACATCCTGCTCAAGCTGATCCAGGCCGCGGACTACGACGTCAAGAAGGCCGAGCAGGGCATCATCTACATTGACGAGATCGACAAGATCTCGCGCAAGAGCGAGAATCCGTCCATCACCCGTGACGTTTCCGGGGAGGGCGTGCAGCAGGCGCTGCTGAAAATCCTGGAGGGGACCGTTGCCTCGGTGCCGCCGCAGGGCGGACGCAAGCACCCGCACCAGGAATTCATCCAGATCGACACCACCAACGTGCTCTTCATTGTGGCCGGGGCGTTTGCCGGGCTGGAGGAGATCATCGGCTCGCGCGCCGGGAAGAAGGGCATCGGGTTCGGTGCCCCGCTGAGCGCACTGAAGAAGACCGAAACCAGCTACGGCGACGTCATGCCGGAAGACCTGCTGAAGTTCGGCCTGATCCCCGAATTCATCGGCCGGCTACCCGTGATCACCACCGTCTCCCACCTGGACCGCCCGGCGCTGATCCAGATCCTCTCCGAGCCCAAGAACGCGCTGATCAAGCAGTACCAGAAGATGTTCCTGCTGGACGGCGTGGAACTGGTCTTCGAGGACGACGCGCTGGACGCCATTGCGGACCAGGCATTGGGGCGGGGGACCGGAGCGCGCGGACTTCGGGCGATCCTGGAGGAAGTGCTGCTGCCTGTCATGTTCGACCTGCCCAGCCGCGAGGACATTGCCAGCGTGGTGATCACCGCGGACACAGTGACCAAGGGCGTGCAGCCCACGCTTATCCCGCACGACGTCGTGGCCAAGCGGCGCAACAAGTCCGCCTGATTCCCGTCTGATTCGCGCCTATGGAATGCGCACCGACCGGATTTTGTTGTGCCTACCGGTAGCCAATTACTAGGAGAGTGCAATGAGCGAAGCTGTGTCCACCGCCGAGTCCGCCACGGAGTCAACCTCTGGGGTCGGGACCAATAAAGCCGATTTCTGGTTCGATCCGCTTTGTCCCTTTGCCTGGGTGACCTCCCGCTGGATCGGTGAGGTGGAAAAGGTCCGGGACATCTCCGTCGACTGGCATGTCATGAGCCTGTCCGTGCTCAACGAGGGCCGCGAGGGACTTTCCGAAAAGTACGCCTCGCTGATGGAGCGCGGCTGGGGTCCTGTGCGCGTCATCATTGCCGCGCAGCAATTGCACGGTGATCAGGTGGTCAAGCCGCTGTACGACGCCATGGGGGACCAGATCCACAACCAGGGCGTAGACGACCTGACCGAGGTGGTGTCCAAGGCGCTGGCGCAGGTGGGCCTGCCTGCCGAGCTGGCCGAGTATGCGGGAAAGGACAGCTACGATGCGCAACTGCGTGCCAGCCACGAGTCCGGGATCAGCCAGGTGGGCCAGGAAGTCGGCACCCCGATCGTGTCCTTCAACGGCACCGCATTCTTCGGCCCGGTGATTACCCGCATTCCGCGCGGCGACGAAGCAGGACGCCTCTGGGATGCGTCGGTGGCGCTGGCCGGATTCCCATATTTCTTCGAGATCAAGCGCACCCGGACCGAGGACCCGCAGTTCGGCTGAGCGAGCAGTGCTTCTGCACCGATGACGCACCTTCGGTCAAATGACGCCGGTTCGGTCTGGTGCCCCTGAATGTTCCGGGGCACCTGACCGAACCGGCGTCATTTCTGTCGTCGGCAGGCCCGGTGGCGGTTAGGCTTTCGCAGTCTCTGCGGCCGGTGCCAGTACGACGGCGGACACGGCAAGTTCCGGACCTTCCGCCAGCGTGATTTCGCGGGCGTTGCCTGCGGCCTTGAGATCGCCCAAACCGGCTTCAAGATGGCGGAGCTGGAAAGGCGGAGCGCTGATTGAGGCACTGAGAACCTCTGTACGCTGCTTGACCTTGGCCTCCGACTTGGCCTTGCGGATCCCGCTCAGGGCGGCGCCGACCGTGGCCAGCATAGCCGCGGCGCCGCCGGCGGTAACGTCTGACGGTCCGGCCGGTGCCCCGGTGTGTTCCCCGGCACCGGCGAGGGTACCTGCAGCAGCCGAACCTGCCCGGGCACCCGGACGCAACGCCGTCGGCCAGGCTGCTCGGTGCACCGAACCGGTGCGCCACCAGGACCAGACCTCTTCGGTGGCGAACGGGATGAACGGGGCGAAGAGCCGCAGCAGGGCATCCAAGGTGGTGGCCAGGGTGGCGAGCACGGATGCCTGCCCTTCATCGCCCGCTGCGCCGTAGGCCCGGTCCTTGACCAGCTCCACATAGTCGTCGGTGAAGGACCAGAAGAAACTCTCGGTCAGCTGCAGGGCCCGGGCATAGTCGTAGGACTCGAAGGCCGCGGTGGCCTGTTCGACGACGTCCGCCAGTTGGGCCAGCAGCGCGCGGTCCAGCGGATTGGTCACGCTGGCAGCGCCCGCTGCGGCAGCGCCGCCGTCGCCCGCTGCCAGCACCGACCGGTCCGTGGCACCCAGATTGAGCACGAACTTGGATGCGTTCAGCAGCTTGATCGCCAGCCGTCGGCCGATCTTCATCTGGCCGATCTCGTAGGCCGTGTCCGCGCCCAGCTTCGCGGAGGCGGCCCAGTAGCGCACCGCGTCGGAGCCGTACTCCTCCAGCACATCGGTGGGGACAATCACGTTGCCCTTGGACTTGGACATCTTCTTGCGGTCCGGATCCAGCACCCAGCCGGAGATGGCGGCGTGCTTCCAGGGTGCGGCATCCTGCAGGGCATCCGCACGGACAATGCTGGAGAACAGCCAGGTCCGGATGATCTCGTGCGCCTGCGGGCGTACATCGAACGGGAAGACCTTGGCGAAGAGCGACTCGTCGCGGCTCCAGCCACCCACAATCTGCGGGGTCAGCGAGGACGTGGCCCAGGTGTCCAGCACGTCCGGGTCGCCCGTGAAGCCACCCGGAAGATCGCGCTGCGCCTCGTCGAAGCCGGGCGCGGGCTCGGCCGCCGGATCCACCGGCAGCAGCTCATCGGACGGGACAATCGGGTTGGCATAGTCCGGGTTGCCGGCGCCGTCCAGCGGGTACCAGACCGGGATCGGCACGCCGAAGAAGCGCTGCCGGGAAACCAGCCAGTCGCCGTTGAGGCCCTCCACCCAGTTTTCGTAGCGCGAGCGCATGAAGGCGGGGTGGAAATCCACTTCCTTGCCGCGGCCGATCAGACGGGCACGCCGGTCCGCGTCCCGGCCGCCATTGCGGATGTACCACTGCCGGCTGGTCACCACCTCCAGCGGCTTGTCACCCTTTTCGTAGAAGTTCACCGGGTGCATGATCGGCTTCGGCTCGCCGTCCAGGTCGCCGCTCTCGCGCAGCTGCGCCACCACGGCTTCCTTGGCGCTGAACGTCGTCTTGCCGGCAATCGCCTGGTAGTGCTGCACGCCGTCGCCGCTGATCCAGGCCGGAGTGTCCGCCAGGATGCGCCCGTCGCGCCCCACAATGGCGCGGGTGGGCAGCTGCAGTTCGCGCCACCACGTGACGTCGGTCAGGTCGCCGAAGGTGCAGACCATGACCAGCCCGGAACCCTTCTCCGGTTTCGCCAGCGGGTGCGCCTTTACCTCCACCTCCACGCCGAAGAGCGGCGAGAACACAGTAGTGCCGAACAGCGGCTGGTAGCGCTCGTCATCCGGGTGCGCCACCAGTGCCACGCACGCCGCGATCAGCTCGGGCCGGGTGGTTTCGATGTGGACCTTAGACCCATCGGGACGGTGGAACGCGACGCGGTGGAAGGCACCGGGCCGCTCCCGGTCCTCCAGCTCGGCCTGCGCCACGGCGGTGCGGAAGGTGACATCCCACAGCGTCGGGGCCTCGGCCATGTAGGCGTCGCCGGCGGCCAGATTGGCAAGGAACGCGCGCTGGCTAACCGCGCGCGAGGCGGTGTCAATGGTGCGGTAGGTCAGTTCCCAGTCCACAGACAGGCCCAGCGTGCTGAACAGGTTCTCGAAGACCTTCTCGTCCTCCACCGCTAATTCTTCGCACAGTTCAATGAAGTTCCGCCGCGAAATCTGGATGAAATCGCGCTCGTTCTTGGCCGGCTGCGCGGGCGGGACGAACTCCGGGTCGTAGTGCAGTGCCGGGTCGCAGCGTACGCCGTAGTAGTTCTGCACGCGGCGCTCGGTGGGCAGGCCGTTGTCGTCCCAGCCCATGGGGTAGAAGACGTTCTTGCCGTTCATCCGCTGGTAGCGGGCCAGCACGTCGGTCTGCGTGTAGGAGAACATGTGCCCCACATGCAGCGAGCCGGAGGCCGTGGGCGGGGGCGTGTCGATCGAATAAACCTGCTCCCGCGTGGTGTTCCGGTCGAACTTGTACGTTCCCTGTTCGCGCCAGCGCCGGGTCAGGACGGCTTCCAGCCCTTCCAGCGCGGGCTTGTCGGGGACGTTGGACGGGGTCGCAGCGGGCGTGTCTGTGCCCTGGAATTGTTCAGCCATGCCCCAATTCTTTCATGCCGGGCGCAGGCTAGGATGCGGCTATGGCAAAGGTGCGGATCCAGCGGGTGTACGACGACGACGGCGGCGCGGCTGTGGAGGGGGAGTTCCGGGTGCTGGTGGACCGGCTCTGGCCGCGCGGCATCACCAAGGAACGGGCCGCCGTCGATCTGTGGCTGAAAGACGTGGCCCCCTCGACCGAACTGCGCAAGGCGTTCCACCACGAGGCGGCGCTCTTCGACGACTTTGTCCGGCGGTACAACGAGGAACTGGAGTCCAATCCTGCCGTTGATGAGCTGCGGGAGGTCTTCCGGCACCATGGGAACGTGGTGCTGCTCTACTCCGCCAAGGACCACGCACAGAACCAGGCCGCCGTACTGCTGGAGTACCTGCGGGAGCACCCGGAATAACCGCAGGCGGCAAAACCCTGGTTGAGGCGTGAGATAACGGCGCTTTGCCACGGCCCGCGGACTGGCCGCGATAGATTTAGGCCATGGCTGATTCCCTCCCCCTTTCCTCGTCCGGTTCCTCACCTCTATCCGCGCGGCTGGCTGTTGTCACCGGAGCGAGTTCGGGCATCGGCGCCGCCACCGTCCGCCGCCTACGCACCGAAGGCTGGGACGTCGTCGCGGTGGCCCGGCGGGCGGAAAAGCTTGAAGCATTGGCTGCTGAGACCGGAGCGGAGCCCTTCGCTGCGGACGTTTCCGACGACGACGACGTGGAGCGGCTGCGCGCCTTCGTCGCCAGCCGCGGCGGCCTGGACACGCTGATCAATATCGCCGGCGGCGCCCGGGGAGCGGACAAGGTCGGCAGCGCCCAGCAGGAGGACTGGGACTGGATGTACCGGGTCAACGTCCTGGGCACCATGAAGATGATCCGCGCCTTCCTTCCGGCCCTCCGCGAGCACGGCGAAGGCACCGTCCTGAATCTGACCTCCACGGCCGGCCTGGCCGCGTACGAGGGCGGCTCCGGCTACAACGCCGCCAAGTTTGCCCAGCATGCGCTCACCGACGCCCTCCGGCTCGAGGAAGCGGAGCACAATGTCCGGGTCATCGAAGTGGCGCCCGGTCTGGTCCGCACCGAGGAATTCGCGCTGAACCGGCTCGACGGGGACCAGGAGGCGGCCGAGAAGGTCTACGCCGGCGTCGAAAAGCCGCTGACTGCTGACGACGTCGCCCGGGTGGTGGCCTACTCGGTGGGGCTGCCGCACCACATCAACCTGGACCAGATTGTCATCCGCCCGGTAGCCCAAGCCTCCAACTACAAGATGATCCGCAAACACTCTTAGCCCCGCGCCCGCTCTCAACTGCCCCGCGCTAAGTGCACGAAAAGGACGCTTTCGGTGCATTTAGTGCGGGGCAGTTGAAGGTCTGTACTCACCGTCCGGCTGCGGGGGCGGACAGGGTGGCCCAGATCGCCGCGTGATCGGTCTTCGGGACGGCAATGGTGCCATACGCGCTGGCGGCTAGCCTGCTGTTGGTCAGCACATGGTCAATGGTGACAAACGGGGGGATGGGCGAGTTCTCCGGCCAGGTGGGCAGCAGGCTCCGTCCGGTGGACTGGGCCGCGTCCGTGTAGCCGGCGCCGAGCACCTGCCGGAATTCATGATGGTCCAGGCTGGCATTGAAATCGCCCAGCAAAATCACCGGGTCCCCTCCATGGCCGGTCTGCGCGAGCGTCTGCAGATCCGAGCGCCAGGTGGGGGTATGGCCCGGCCGCGGGGAATCCGCGTGCACGGCGGTCAGCCAGACCGGACTTCGACTCCACGGCACCGTCATCGAGGCCCGGGTCTGGTAGAAGGCCGTGCCCGGAATCCTGCCCAGATCAGCCAGCGGATAACGTGCATACAGGCCTGCCCCGGTCCCGACCCAGTCGACGCTGAGGGCATGGAAAGGCAGTTCGGCGGACAGGCCGGCCTTATCCAAGGCCTCGGCCATGGCCGGATTGAGCTCCACCAGTGCCAGCACATCAACCTTTTTGTCCCTGACCAGGCTGACGATCCGGTCCACATCTGCCTGTCCGCCGTCGACGTTGAGGGACAACACGGTCAACTGGTTCTGCCCGCTGGCGGACGGACCGGACGGAATGAAACGCGGGACCAACACGGCCAAGGCGATAAGCAGCACCACCGCCACAGCTCCGCTCACCGTGGCCGCCGCCCTTCCGCTGCCCAGCAGGGAAACCAGAAAGGCCAGGACAAGCAGCCCGGCCACGTAGGGCAGCCCGGCCAGGAGTTGGATCCACGGCGTGCCGATGCCCCAGGGAATGGCGCGCGCCACCAGCAGCACGACCGCCGGTATCGCGAGACAGGCGCCGGCAATGGTCCACCACATCCGCCCCCTCCTCCCTGCCGGGCGTCCCGACTCGCGCCGCTCGCTCCGCGGACCACTCCGGCTCCGCTGTTTCCGAGTGGAGGAGGTCTGGGTCATGGCACCATTATTGAGGTCCGGACCCCAACCGGCCAGCCCCACGCCGTCGTCGGACCGCTACGGCCAGCCCCACGCCGTCGTCGGACCGGGCCGCCCGTACCCGTCCGGCCGCCGAATAGCGGCGCATGCCCGAACCCAGTAGACTTTTGCCATCAGCTTTGACCCGGCCATCACCGGCGAGCTTCCGGAAGAACGCGCAGCAGCCCGAGCGGACACCAAATCCAGGTTCCGTCCGTGCGGCCCCGCCAGTAGAGCCGGACGGGAAGGCCCGTGACAGCCGTCAACGAGCGGCCGCGGCCGTCGGCACCCAGGTGCCGGAGGCAGCGGTAAGTGAGGTGGTACCGCGGTATCTGCCCGGCTGCAGCAGGAGGACCTGAGGCAACGGGAGGGACGCCGTCCTCGCATCCTGATTGTCAGAAGAACCGCTCCCACAGGATGAAGAGATGACCCAGTACCCGAAGGCAACCACCGCGCCGGTCACAGCCAGCACCCACCAGACGCCCTCCACAGCCGTGCGCTTCCCGGAGATCGAGGAGCGGATCCTCAGGTACTGGGCCCAGGATGGCACCTTCCAGGCCAGCATCGACAACCGGGACGCGGGCACCGACGGCAACAACGAGTTCGTCTTCTACGACGGCCCGCCGTTTGCCAACGGGCTGCCGCACTACGGCCACCTGCTTACCGGTTACGCGAAGGACCTGGTGGGTCGCTACCAGACCCTGCGCGGCCGCCGGGTGGAGCGCCGCTTCGGCTGGGACACGCACGGCCTGCCCGCGGAGCTGGAGGCAATGAAGCAGCTGGGCATGACGGACAAAACCCAGATCGAGGCTATGGGCATCGATAAATTCAATGACGCCTGCCGTGCCTCGGTGATGAAGTACGCGGACGAGTGGAAGTCCTACGTGACCCGGCAGGCGCGCTGGGTGGATTTCGACAATGACTACAAGACGCTCAACGTCGAGTACATGGAATCCGTGCTCTGGGCGTTCAAGCAGCTCCATTCCAAGGGCCTGACCTACAACGGCTACCGGGTGCTGCCGTACTGCTGGCGGGATGAGACGCCGCTGTCCAACCACGAACTGCGGATGGATGACGACGTCTACAAGATGCGCCAGGACCAGACGGTGACGGTGACCTTCCCGATCCGGGCCGGCGCGTCGCGGCTGTCGCAGGAGCTGGTCGGCGTGCTCGCGCTCGCCTGGACCACCACGCCCTGGACGCTGCCCACCAACGCAGCCCTCGCCGTCGGGCCTTCGATCAGCTACGTCGTTGTCCCGGAAGGCCCCAACGGCACGATGCTGGGCGCTGCCGGGACCGAGACCCGACGTTTCCTGCTCGCCTCCGACCTGCTGGGCGCCTACGCCAAGGACCTGGGGTACGACGACGGCGCTGCCGCGGCCGAGGCGGTGGGCACCACCTACCTGGGCACCGAGCTCGCCGGTCTGGAATACCAGCCGCTCTGGGACTACTTCGAGGACACCGAAAAGTACGGCACCGAAAACGCCTGGCGGTTCCTGGTGGCGGACTATGTCACCACCACGGACGGCACCGGCATCGTGCACCAGGCACCGGCCTACGGCGAGGACGACCAGAAGGTCTGCGAGGAGGCCGGCATCCCGGTGGTGCTCTCCGTCGACGAGGGCGCCCGCTTCCTGCCGCTGTTCGCCGAAGGCCCGCTGGCGGAGATCGCCGGGCTGCAGGTGTTCGACGCAAACAAGCCGATCACCCGGGTGCTGCGCGCCGACGACCGGCTGCTCCGGCAGGCCAGCTACGAGCACAGCTACCCGCACTGCTGGCGCTGCCGCAACCCGCTGATCTACCGCGCCATCTCGTCCTGGTACGTGGAGGTGACCAAGTTCCGCGACCGGATGGTGGAGCTGAACCAGCAGATCAACTGGATCCCCGGCAACGTCAAGGACGGACAGTTCGGCAAATGGCTGGCCAACGCCCGTGACTGGTCCATCAGCCGCAACCGCTACTGGGGCAGCCCCATCCCGGTCTGGCAGTCCACGGACCCGGATTATCCCCGCACGGATGTGTATGGATCGCTGGCCGAGCTGGAGGCGGACTTCGGCCGGCTGCCGCTGAACAAGGCGGGCCAGGTGGATCTGCACCGGCCGTTCATCGACGAGCTGACCCGGCCCAACCCGGACGACCCGCGCAGCCCGGAAGAAGGCCAGTCCACCATGCGCCGGGTGGAGGACGTGCTGGACGTCTGGTTCGACTCCGGCTCCATGCCGTACGGCCAGGTGCACTACCCGTTCGAAAACGAGGACTGGTTCAACACCCACAACCCGGCGGACTTCATCGTAGAGTACATCGGACAGACCCGCGGCTGGTTCTACATGCTGCACATCCTCTCCACCGCGCTCTTCGACCGGCCGGCCTTCCGCAACGTGATCAGCCACGGCATTGTGCTCGGCTCCGACGGGCAGAAGATGTCCAAGAGCCTGCACAACTACCCGGATGTCTCCGAGGTGCTGGACCGCGACGGCTCGGACGCGATGCGCTGGTTCCTGATGTCCAGCCCCATCCTGCGCGGCGGGAACCTGATTGTGACGGAGCAGGGGATCCGCGACGGCGTCCGTCAGGTGATTCTGCCGCTGTGGAACGTGTACAGCTTCTTCACGCTCTATGCCAACGCGGCGAAGGGGACCGGCGACGGCGGGTACGAGGCGAAGCTGCGCCACGACGGCTACACGGACACCATGGATCAGTACTTGCTGGCCAACACCGGCGACCTGGTCCGCAACACCACGGAGCTGCTGGATGCCTACGACATCTCCGGCGCCTGCGATGAGCTGCGCAGCTACCTGGACATGCTGACCAACTGGTATGTCCGGCGCAGCCGGCAGCGGTTCTTCGACGAGAACGAGGACGCCTTCGACGCCCTGTACACCGCACTGGAGGCGGTCTGCCGGGTGGCCGCGCCGCTGCTGCCGCTGGTCAGCGAGGAGATCTGGCGCGGCCTCACCGGCGCCCGCTCCGTGCACCTGGCCGACTGGCCGGACGCCACGCTGTTCGGCGCCAATCCGGAACTGGTGGAGCAGATGAACCGCACGCAGCAGATCTGCTCGGCCGGCTCCAGCCTGCGCAAGGCCGCGAAACTGCGGGTGCGGCTGCCGCTGCAGGAACTGACCGTCGTCGCGCCCGGGGCGGAAGAGCTGGAAGGCTATGCCGCCGTCGTCGCCGACGAGCTGAACATCCGCGCGGTGCGGCTGGTGGACACCGCCAACGCCTCTCCGGAGCAGTTCGGCATCGAGCAGAAACTGGTGGTCAATGCCCGCGCCGCGGGCCCGCGGTTAGGCAAGGACGTACAAACCGCCATCAAGGGGGCCAAATCGGGCGACTGGTCCATTGACCAGACCGGCGGTGTCACCGCCGGCGGACTTGCGCTGGAGCCGCAGGAATACACCCTGGAAACCGTGGTGGCCGGGGCCGGCGACGGTCAGAGCCCGTCCTCGAGGGCCGTGGCGGTGCTGCCCGGCGGCGGCTTCGTGGTACTCAACACCGAGCTCACCCCCGAGCTCGAGGCAGAGGGCGTGGCCCGGGACATGGTGCGCACCATCCAGCAGGCCCGCAAGGATACCGGACTGCACGTAAGCGACCGGATCCTGACCATCGTCAGCGGGCCGCAGGACATCATCGATGCCCTGCATGCGAATGCCGAACTGGTCAAGGCGGAGACGCTGTCCGTGCGGCTGGAATATGTGCCCGGCGACGTGGAAACCACTGTCACCGTGGAACGGACAACTGCCCCATGAACGGACCTGATATGAACGGACCTGATATGAATGACCCCGATGTGAACGGACCCGGCGTGTACGGACCCGGTGTGAACGGACCCGGCGTGAATCACGACGAATTCTCGGTCGAAAGCGTCTACGCGGAGCTGCTGGGCCGGGCCCCGGAAAACAAGATGGAGCCCCGGCTGGCGCCGCTATTCCGGGCGATGGACGTGCTCGGCGAGCCCAACAAGGCCTTCCCGATCATCCACATCACCGGCACCAACGGCAAGACCTCCACCGCGCGGATGATCGAGTCCGGCCTTCGTGCGCACGGGCTGCGTACCGGCCGCTACACCAGCCCGCACCTGTCCAAGGTCACCGAGCGGATCAGCATTGACGGCGAGCCGGTCCCGGATGAAACCTTCGTGCGGATCTGGGACGAGATCCGGCCGTACCTGCAGATCGTGGACGGGGAACTGGAGGCGGCCGGGCAGCCCAGGCTGACCTACTTCGAGTGCCTGACCATCCTGGGCTTCGCCGTTTTTGCCGACGAACCCGTGGATGTGGCGGTGGTAGAGGTTGGTTTGGGCGGCATCACCGATGCCACCAACGTCGGCGACGGCCAGGTGGCCGTGGTGACACCGATTTCCCTGGATCACACGGACCTGCTGGGTTCCACCACCCGGGAGATCGCGCTGGAAAAGGCCGGCATCATCAAGGAGGGCGCCTTCCTGGTCAGCGCCGCGCAGCCGGTGGATGCTGCAGAGGTGCTGCTGGAAACCGCCCGCCGCAAGCATGCTGAGTTCCGGTTTGCCGGCGTGGAATTCGGCGTGGAATCCCGGTCCGTGGCGGTCGGTGGGCAGCTGGTGACCATCCAGGGACTGGCGGGCCGGTATCCGGACCTGCTGCTGCCGCTGCACGGCGCCCACCAGGCGGAGAACGCCGCGGTGGCGCTGGCCGCACTGGAGGCCTTCTTTGGCGGCGGGACCAAGGAATTGGACATCGACGTGGTCCGTGAGTCCTTCGAAAAGGTGACCTCGCCGGGACGGCTGGAGGTGCTGCGGACGGCCCCCACCGTCGTCGTCGATGCCGGGCACAACCCGGAGGGCATCCGCGCCAGCGCCGAGGCGCTGCAGGAAGCCTTCAGCTTCGGCAAGCTGGTGCTGGTGCTCGGCGTGCTGCGCGAGAAGGACGCGGAGGGCATCCTGCGCCAGCTCAAGGAATCCTTCGGCGAGATGGCGGAGGAAATCTGCCTGACCCAGTCCAATTCGCCGCGCGCCGTGCCTGCCGAGGAACTGGCCGAGCTGGCCATCGACCTGGGCTGGGGCGAGGAGAACGTCCATGTCGCCGCGAAGCTGGACGACGCGATCGAATGGGCGGTTGAACGGGCCGAAAGCAACTACGACCTGGCCGGTGGCGTCCTGATCACCGGTTCCATCACACTGGTGGCCGAGGCCAGGATCCTCCTGGGCCGGCCCACCGCCGAGACTGAAGGTGCCTGACGCATGGCTCGGTTGACCAAGGCGCAACGCGAATGGCGCCCCGGCATGCCCAAGAAGCGCCGCTCCGTCCGGGTGATGTTCGCCTCCACGGTCCTGGGCTTAGAGGCATTTGTGGCCTTCTTCGCCACACTGGTGATCTTCGGCATGCACGACGGCGGCTTCCCGCCGCCGCTGATCCTGGTCACCGGACTGGTGCTCAGCGCCGTGCTGGTGGCCGCTTGCGCCTTCCTGACGAAGAAATGGGGCCCCGCGCTCGGCTGGGTGCTGCAGCTGGTGCTGATCGCCACCGGTTTCCTGGAGCCGTTGATGTTCGTGATAGGCGTGCTGTTTGCGCTGGCGTGGTGGTACGCGCTGCGGGCCGGCTCCCGGCTGGACCGCGAGAACATCCAGCGGGACAAGGACCAGGCCGCCTGGGATGCCGCGCACGCGGACCGGGGCCAGCCGGAGGAGACCTCGGCGGAATAGGCCCACTTCCAGCCCCTAGACTGGGGGAGAACCCCACACACAACGAACGATGGAGCAACTGTGAGCACTGAGCGCACCCTTGTACTGGTCAAGCCGGACGGCGTCACCCGCAATCTGACCGGCGCCATCCTGGCCCGCATCGAGGCCAAGGGCTACACCCTGGTGGAGCTGAAGAAGGCCGACGCCACCCGCACGCAACTCGAGCAGCACTACCAGGAGCACGTCGGCAAGCCGTTCTACGAGCCGCTGGTGGAATTCATGCTCAGCGGTCCGCTGGTTGCGGCGATCTTTGAGGGCGAGCGCGTGATTGAGGGTTTCCGGTCGCTGGCCGGCACCACGGATCCGACGACGGCCGCCCCCGGTACCATCCGCGGCGACTTTGGCCGCGACTGGGGCCTGAAGGTCCAGCAGAACCTGGTGCACGGCTCCGACTCGGCCGAATCCGCCCAGAGGGAGATCGACATCTGGTTCAGCTAGTCCAGCGGTTCGACTGAACCCGTCCGTTGAGTTGAACGGCTGAACCCGTCCAGCCGTTCAACAGAGCCCTGGCAGAGCCCTTCAAGACCAAAGGGCGCCTCTCCTGGACAGGAGAGGCGCCCTTTCCGCCTTTCGCCAGCCTTTACCCGGCTCCACCGACGAACAGGTTGATGAAGCGGAAGAAGATGCTGGCAATGACCCCCAGATACAACAACCCCACGATGGTCCAGGCCCAATCACCTAGGAACCTGGCAACGGCACGGGGAACAGGAATGACGCCGTGCCGGATGTTGCGCACCGTGGTCCAGATGAACAGCGCAATCATCATCGCCCAAACCACCATGCAGTAAGGGCACAGGATGCCGATGACGTACAGTGCCTGGAACCACAGCCAGCAGATCATCGCCATGCCCAGCGTCACGCCCGTTTGCAGCCCTATCCAGTACCAGCGGCCAAACCGCGCGCCGGCCAGCATGGCCATTCCTGTGGTGATGATGACGGCGAACGCGAACACGCCAATCAGTGGGTTAGGGAAGCCGAAAATCTCTGCCTGATGCGTTTTCATGACCGAGCCGCAGGACACCCAGGCATTCAGGTCGCAGTTGGTGACGGCGTTCGGGTTCTTGTACAGTTCCAGCCGGTCCAGCACCAGCGCGCCGGAGGCCAGCCATGCAACGATGCCGGTGATGACCAGCAGCCAGGCATACGGCTTCTGCCGCGTCATGGTATGTAATCCGGACTCGTTGAGGACTGAGGGTGATCGTTCCTCGGACTGCCCGGCATCGGTCCTTCCCGCAAGTCGGGTGGCAGACTGCTGCGCGGTATTGGCGTCTCGCTGGTCCGCTAACGTGCTGTCTTCAGAAAACTTTGGCCGGGCCATTTTCACCTATTCCTTTGAGGGCGGACCTGCCCCGATTGTAGCCCGGGAAGCTTTGTGCCAGCCGGAGCTCGGGCCGGATGCCCGCCTCGCCACAATGTCGAGGCGTCATTACGGGCGTTGGGACGGGCCATGTGAGACAATGTGTTTGGCTGGAAGACGATCCACATGCGTTTTCCGGTCCAGTGGCAAGCGTTCAAGCTCGCCGGTGACGCATCGGTGGCGTACGGGATGAAGATGCCCGGCGCCGGTCCGATATCCACCGCGCGGCCCCTGCTGGGATAGAGCAATAGCAGGAGAGAACAGGAGCCATTGGCTTTCGAGTGATGCCGCACCCCACAGTTGGTGCGACCTTGGAGGTATTCAAACGACTTCTGTCAACGCCTGCGGGTTTTGACAATTTCGCCCTCCTGGGCGTCGGATGTGGCGGCGCCGCGGGGGCTGGAGTGACGCCACAGATGGATAATGACAAGCTTTTCCCGGAAACAACTGCAGCGACGAACGAGGAACGGGCGGCTGAGGCACCTGCTTCCGACGGAGCCGATTCAGATAGGGCCGGCGCTTCGGATAGCGTGACACCCATTGCCGAGGAACGGCCGGCAGGGGCTGACGCGGATCCGAAGAAGGCACCTCGTGCCCGCCGCAAGGCAAGCAAGCCTGCCGGAGAACCGACGCCGCCGTCCGGTGCGGAGGAGATCCGGAGCGGGGACAGCGCGCAGGCGCAGTTGCCGCTGGTCGACGCAGCGACCGCAGACGCCAAGGTTCCAGCCAGGCGTTCACGGGCCAAGAAAGCTGAGGCAAAGGATGCCGGCGTTGAGCCGGCAAACCCGGGCGACTCGGCCGAAGTCCCGGTGCAGGAGAGCACAGTTACGGCCGACGTTGCGGCAACGGATCTGTCGACGACGGCGGAAGCAGCGCCGGTTAAGCGCGCACCGCGCCGGCGGGCCACGGCAAAGGTTACCTCGCCGGCCGCGACCGAGCCTGCCGCACCCCTTGTGACCGAGCCTGCGGCAGCGGCTTCTGCCGTCGCCGACATATCTTCACAGCCAGGTGCGGAGTCCGCCGTTTCGGCCGAAACTCCCGCGCGGAAGAGGCGGCAGAGCCGTTCGGCTGCGGCCGCGGCTCTTGAGCGCGAGCAGACCCAGGACAGCGAGACCCAGGACAGCGAGACTCGGGACAGCGAGACCCAGGACAGCGAGGCTCCAGCCAGCACGGCTCCGGCCAGCCCCGTCCTGGACAACACAACCGCGGGCCATGACGCGGTGAACGAAGCTGCCGCGGTGAACGAAGCTGCCACGGGTCCCGCCACCGGTGCCTCGGCCGCCACTCAAGCGCCCAGCCCGGCCGCCGCCGAAGCGCCTGACCACGCTGCCACGCAATCTTCCACCCAAGCGGCATCCCCGTTCCTGTCCGCGTCGCCCGTTTCGGTCCTGTTCCAGGCACCCGATCTCAGCGCCGTCGTCGCACCGACACAGGCGCCGACAGCCAGCGATGAGGATAACGACGAAGACACCGAAGCCGGTGAGGGCGGCCGGCGCCGGCGCCGGGGCCGCAGCCGTCGCTCCAAGAGCGGAGCCGAGAACGCCAACGGCGAGGCTCAATCCGAGGAAGGCGACGAGGACGCCGCCGGGAACGGACCCGAGGGTGACGGAGTAACTTCCCGCCGCCGCCGCCGTCGCCGGCGCGGTGACCAGGACCTGGAACTGGCAGGCGGCGACGAAGACGACCCGCCCAACACGGTCACCCGCGTGCGCGCGCCAAGGCAGCACACCGAGGCGCCCGTTTCCAACAAAGTCACCAGTCTTCGCGGCTCCACTCGTCTGGAGGCGAAGAAGCAGCGCCGGCGCGAGTCCCGCGAGACCGGCCGCCGCCGCCAGGTGATCACCGAGGCCGAGTTCCTGGCCCGCCGAGAATCCGTGGACCGCACCATGGTGGTGCGCCAGCGCGATGACAGGATCCAGATCGGCGTCCTGGAAGACGGCATCCTGGCCGAGCATTTCGTCTCCAAGACCCAACAGGATTCGCTGATCGGCAACGTCTACCTGGGTAAGGTCCAGAACGTACTGCCCAGCATGGAGGCCGCCTTCGTCGACATTGGCCGGGGCCGCAATGCCGTGCTGTACGCCGGTGAGGTCAACTGGGACGCCGCGCATCTGGACGGTGCCCCGCGCCGGATCGAAAACGCCCTCAAGTCCGGCGACGCCGTGCTGGTCCAGGTCACCAAGGACCCCGTGGGCCACAAGGGCGCCCGGCTGACCAGCCAGGTTTCGCTGCCCGGGCGCTACCTGGTCTACGTTCCCGGCGGCTCCATGACCGGGATCTCCCGCAAGCTGCCCGACGTGGAGCGCAACCGACTCAAGCGCATCCTCAAGGACCACCTGCCGGAAAGCGCCGGCGTGATCGTCCGCACCGCGGCGGAGGGCGCCAGCGAGGAAGAGCTGACGCATGACATCAACCGGCTGCGCGCCCAGTGGGAGGGCATCGAGTCCCGGGCCACCTCCACCAAGACGCTGGCCCCGGAGATGCTCTATGGTGAACCGGACCTGACCATCAAGGTGGTCCGAGATGTGTTCAACGAGGACTTCACCAAGCTGATCGTCTCCGGCGAGGAGGCGTGGGACACCATCGAGGCGTATGTCACCTACGTCGCTCCTGACCTGGTGGACCGGCTAGAGAAGTGGACCAAGGACGAGGACATCTTCGCCGCCCACCGCATCGACGAGCAGATCTCCAAGGCGCTGGAGCGAAAGGTCTTCCTGCCCTCCGGCGGTTCGCTGGTCATCGACCGTACCGAGGCGATGACCGTCGTCGACGTCAACACCGGGAAGTTCACCGGCTCCGGCGGCAACCTGGAAGAGACTGTCACCAAGAACAACCTCGAAGCTGCCGAAGAAGTCGTGCGCCAGCTGCGGCTGCGGGACATCGGCGGCATCATTGTCATCGACTTCATCGACATGGTGCTCGAATCCAACCGCGACCTGGTGCTCCGCCGCCTTGTGGAGTGCCTGGGCCGGGACCGGACCAAGCACCAGGTGGCCGAAGTGACATCGCTGGGCCTGATCCAGATGACGCGCAAGCGGATGGGCACCGGCCTGCTGGAGGTCTTCGGTGAGCAGTGCGAGCATTGCGCTGGCCGCGGCGTGGTCACGCATGACGTGCCGGTGGAGCACCGCCGCGCACACACCATTGCCGCCGAACAACACCATCCGCAGCCCCGCAGTGATTCCGCCCGCCCGGAACAGCAGCGGCCCCCGCGGAACGAGAAGAAGCGCAACCGGAACCGGCCGCAGGGCAGCGAACATGATACAGCCGAACATCACGGGCACGATGAGCTGAGCGAGGCCGAGCGGCATGCGAAGGCTGAAGCCGCCCGGGCCGCGCTGGCCACCATCGCCGCGGCCACCCAGGCTTCCCATCACGACGACGGACACGCGGCTGCGCAGGGTGGCAACGGACACACCGGCGCCGGGCATGTCGGAGCCGGGACCGCCGCGGGTGCCGGGACCGCCGCGGACGCCGGGCACGGCGGCGCGGCGACCGCTGCCACGGCTGGGGCTCCTGCGACGGCTCCGGCTCATGCTGTCCAGCCCCCAGCGAAGGGCGCCGGCAGCCACGGCAACGGCGATGAAAACCACGGGGGACGGGGCCCGGTCCTGACCATTGGTGGCGAAGCCGTTGAACTTCCGCGCGGTGACCACCACGCGTCCGACCATCCCGCAGATCCTGCCCGCGCGTTGGCTGGACTGGCGGAAGCCCTCGACCAGCTTTCCGAAGGCCAGGGACCGGAAGGCCGCCGGACCGGGGAGCACGGTACCGATTCCGACGATCACTCCGGCCTGGACAGCGAGGGAACACCATTGCGGTCGCGGTCCCGCCGCGGACGGCGGAACCGCAGCGCCAGCCGCGCCCAAGGCGCAGCCAACACCAATGAGGTGCAGCAGCGGTCGCCAGAGCCCGCCAGGCAGACGCCTGAGTCGGGGCAGGGTTCCTCCGCGCAGGAGCAGGCAGCTTCGGCTGGCGGGAAGATCCCCGCGAAACCGACGCAGGCGCCCAAGTCCGGCAAGCCGTCGGTCGAGCCCGTCATTCTGGGCGTGGGGGTGCCCGCCTCGGACCTCTAGCAGCGCGTGCAAGTGGGGAGGCCACCCGCGGTCTCCCCGCTTGCGATGCTTCAGGCCGCATATGGCCTCCCCGCCGCTGTTCGGCGGAGGCCATCCGCGCCGTGCGGAGCCCGCGGCACGCATACCTGCAGATCCCGCGGCCGTCCGCCGCCCCGACCCGCACTCCGCAGAAGGGTCCGGGGCAGGTAAGGTTGGAAGCCGACACGGGGTGCCGCGCCATAGGGCCGGCTGAGATCCAGACCCGTTGAACCTGTCCGGCTAGTACCGGCGAAGGGATGTCTCTCTTGACTACGAATCAGTCCGCAGAACTGAACATGGCCGACCAGCAGCAGACCCAGCGTGCCAACGCGCAGTCTCCGTCGGATCGCCAACACATTCCTCGGGTACTCAGCATTGCCGGTTCGGATCCGTCGGGGGGCGCCGGCATCCAGGCCGATCTGAAGAGCATTGCGGCCAACGGCGGTTACGCCATGGCCGTTGTTACGGCGCTGACCGCGCAGAACACCCGCGGCGTCCGATCCGTCCACGTCCCGCCTGTCGGATTCCTCCGGGAGCAACTGGATGCCATCTCGGATGACATCACCGTCGATGCGGTGAAGATAGGCATGCTGGGCGACGCGCAGGTCATCAGCACTGTTGGCAGATGGCTGGAACGCAACCGACCCGCCGTCGTCGTCCTGGATCCCGTAATGGTGGCCAGCAGCGGTGACAGGCTCTTGGCCCCGGATGCCGAGGCGGGCCTTCGTGACCTGCTCAGGCACGCGGACCTGGTTACGCCCAACTTGCCGGAACTGGCCGTGCTGCTGACGGACGACGTGGCCAGGACCTGGGACGAGGCCTTGGCGCAGGGCAAGAAGTTGGCCGGCCGGGACGGCATTCGCGTCCTGGTTAAGGGCGGCCATTTGGTGTCCGCCGACTGTCCCGACGCGCTGGTGGAACCGGACGGAACCATCACCGAGTTCAGCTCGCCCCGGGTACCCACCGCCAACACCCACGGCACGGGCTGCTCGCTCTCCTCCGGGCTGGCCACGGTGCAGGCACAGCTGGGGGACTGGCCAGCCGCGCTGGAGCGGGTGAAAGACTGGCTGCACAACGCGCTGCTGCACGCCGACGAGCTCCAGGTCGGGACCGGCCACGGCCCGGTGCATCATTTCCATGCAATGTGGACCCTGCAGCGGCCGTTGGGCCTTGACCCTTCGGCGCACTCCTCGTCGGCGCACCTCTCCCTGGCCCAGGCGCAACATCTGCACGCGCAGCCACTTTCCGCGCAGCCCGCGTCGGCGCTGCCACCTTCCGCGCAGCCACTTTCCGCGCAGCCACTTTCCGCGCAGCCCGCGTCGGCGCTGCCACCTTTCGCGCAGCCCGCGTCGGCGCAGCCACCTTCCGCGCAGCCCGCGTCGGCGCAGCCACCTTCCGCGCAGCCACTTTCCGAGCCCGCGTCGGCGTTGCCCCTTTCCGCAAAGCTGTGGGAGGAGACCGCGGAGTTGCGCGCGGCCATCTTCGCGCTGCCGTTCATCCGTACACTGGCGGATGGCACGCTCCCGGCGGACCAGTTTGCCTACTACCTGGCGCAGGATGCCCTCTACCTGAACGGCTATTCTCGTGTACTGGCACGGGCCAGCGCCCTGGCGCCGACGGAGGCCGAGCAACTGTTCTGGGCAAATTCGGCACAGGTCTGCCTGGCAGTGGAGACGGAGCTGCACCGGAGCTGGCTCGGAGCAGACCGGGCCCAGCCCCCGCTCGGACGCGTGACCAAGGGGTATCTGGATCATCTGCTCGCCGCAAGCGCGCGGGGGAGCTATGCGGAGCTGGTGGCGGCGGTGCTGCCGTGCTACTGGCTCTACGCGGAGGTCGGTGCCACGTTGCATGCCGGCTTTACGGCCGACTACGACGGCGGCACGCATCCATACGCTGCCTGGCTCGAAACCTATGCCGATGAGGAATTTGCCGCGGCGACCCGGAGGGCGATCGGTTTCATGGATACGGCTGCGTTGGTTGCGTCGGAAGCCGAGCGGGAGCGGATGCGCGAGGCGTACTTGTACTCCTCCAGCTTTGAGCTGGACTTCTTCGACGCCCCGCGGCTGTACGCATAGGGCCAAGCCGCATAGGGCCAAGTCTGGCGAATGCGCCAAAGTTGGGATGCGGGGGCCGCGATGAATCCCGGATCTCCTGAAGGCTCATAGGGAAGCTTGTCAGGTGGGTTCGAGTTGGGTTTGGGGTCTGAAGTAGGTGTTGCGAAGGGGTTTTTGGTCGGGGTCTATTTCCGGGGGTGGGATGAACCAGGGCGCGCCGGTGCTGATATCGATGCGCCAGTGTTCCTGGTGGATCAGATGGTGGTGCCATGAGCAGAGAAGACACCCGTTGTCCGTGTCGGTGGGCCCGCCGTTTTGCCAGTAGTCCACGTGGTGGGCCTCGGTCCACCCGATGGGCATG